>DETS01000120.1:18229-62936 GCA_002361735.1 Lachnospiraceae bacterium UBA3282
GCAGATACGCCCGCATTTCAAACCCGGATTGCACCAAGTGACTATTCGGTTGCACCAAATGACTATAAATTTTATATTGAGTATCTTTTGAAAAATGGTATACTATAGATAACAACAGAAGTTCTTTGCTGTGAATACCGACAAAGGAACAGGCATGAGCAATAAAGCGAAAATACGTGAAGAAGCGAAAAAACTCAATCCCATTGACGACCTAATGTTCCGCACGATGGCTGAAGATAAAGATTTCTGTGAAGAGATTTTACGGGTGATTCTGTCTGATCCGGCACTTACGGTACTGGAATCCACGCCCCAGTATGCCGGGACGAATCCACAGGGACGCTCCGTGATCCTTGACGCGAAATGCGTCCTTGGGGACGGACGGAAAACGGACATAGAAGTGCAAAAGGCGAATGATACCGACCACCAACGCCGAGTCCGCTACAATGGCGCGATCCTTACGACCAACCTCACCGATCCCGGTGTGAAGTTTGAAAATGTCCCCAATGTCTGCGTGGTATTTATCTCCCGCTTTGACATCTTTAACGGGAACCGCTCCCTGTACCATGTAGACCGTGTCATAAGGGAAACAGGGAAAATTGTCGATAATGGGTTTGAAGAAGTTTACGTCAACGCCAAAGTAAAAGACGGCTCCGAAGTATCGGAGCTGATGGAAGTATTTGTTGACGATGCTGCATACAACAGCAAATTTCCCGTCACCTCCGGCAGCAAGCGCCGGTATAAAGAAACAGAGAAAGGACAGCGGCGTATGTGTGAAATTATGGAAAAAATAAATGAAGAAACCAGACTACGCATTAACCAACTTAATGCAATTCTTATCAAGTCTAAACGATATGACGATTTAGAGCGTACCACCTACGATACCGATTATCAGGAACAGCTTCTGATTGAACTCGTACCCGAAAAAGCGTAAACTGCAATAATTTTCAAAAGCCAGTGGCTCCGCATTGGAATCACTGGCTTTTTCTATTTCCCTATGTTTTATCAGACTGATATTCCAGAATGTCTCCCGGTTGACAACGCACCTGCATTTCCAACCCTGATTGCACCAAATGACTATAAGTTTTACAGGATCACCACCACCCGAAATTTTCCTCCATCACAAGACACGGCAAAATCACCGCCGTATTGATCTACCACCGCCTTTACATTTACAAGTCCGACACCGTGCATCCCTCCATCCGAATCCAACACGATACTGTCCGTGATCGGTACTTTTTTTGCCACAGGGTTCTTCACGGAACAGATCATCCTCCCATCCTCCTGTACCAGCTTGATGGAAATGACCGCCTTCCTCCCCTCCTGCACTACCTTCGCGCACTCGCGGATGGCGTTGTCCAGCAGATTGGAGAGCAGGATCACAGTCTCCTCCTCATTCAGTTTCATCCCGCTCATATCTCCCACCTTAAAGAGCATGGATACTCCCTGTTCCCTTGCGGCATGGAATTTCTGATTTAAGACTGCGTTCACCACGGGATGATTCGTATTGACTGCCGCCATCTCCACGGATATACTCTCCGTCAGCCGTTCCGCCAACGCAGCGGCTTCCTGCGTATTGTCTTCCTTTAACAGCACCTGCATTGTCCTAATCTGATTCTTATAGTCGTGCAGTTTCCGCCCCTGTCTTTCGTAGACTGCCTGCATATCCCGGTAATGCGCAAGCTGGCTCTCCGTCTTTCTTGCGGATTCCATCCCCTCCCGCAGCTTCTTTTCCTTCTCCAATATCTCCTGAAGAAGCCAGATCACAAGAAAATTGACCGCAACCAGTCCGGCAGATATAAAGATGTTTACTACCTGCCTTCCCACCGCATTTCCATACTGAAAAAACATCATTAAAATGGCAGACAGCGTAAACAAAGGCATCAGACTCAGTTTCATCCATTCCCCGTTCGTAAGCTCTCTGTTATCAGCGCTGTCCTTCCATAATCTGCGTAAAACAAAAAGCACAGCGAACCAAAACCCTTTCGCTGAGAAGATCCATACCCATTCCTTCACTTCTACCGTCGTCGTCTGCATCTCCCATACGTGCATCAGGCAATACGCTACAAAATCTATCAGAAACATCATGCTGTAGTTAATCATGGAAAAAAATGAATCCTGCCCCCATCCGACTTTATAGATAACCCTGCCAAGCAGAACATACCCCAGAGCAAACAGTGGCACCTTCCACATACCGATCAGGTAGCCGATATTTGTCAGAGCAAACATGATAACCAGATATGCCAAAGCTCTGTATGGATAGACATCAGTCTTTTCCGTTTTCCATCTTCCGAGAAACGTATCAAAAAAGAAGGCGCTTCACTTCCGGGTATCTTGCCTTCGGGACGGATATCTCTTTTCCTGTAGTCAGAACCATGACATAACTGCTGATCTTCTCGATATACCGCATGTTTCCAGTCCATCCGCACCATCCATATTGATATCCAGAAACACGATGCCGCATTCCCGTATAAATCCCATATCCCCGCACAACGCCGCGCCTGAGTCGTACTCCCTTATCTCAAAATCCTGCCCACAGGTTTTAAGCAGCGTTCTCAGTGCGCCCCTGTCCACTCTGCTGTCATCACTGACTGCTATCTTCATCCTTTTCTCCATGCCTTCCTTATTTCCATTTTTGTTGTATATGATATCGGATTGTGAAGTTTTTATGTTCAGACAGCGTTGCACCAAACGACTATTTCCTGCACCAAATGACTATATACTTTAGCCGGACAACCGCCCGCATATATGAAAAAAGCACCTCAAAAGAGATGCTCAGTTCCTTTTAAAATTCTATCTATTTCTGTTTTCAATTCCGGAAGATCATGCTGTATCGTATCCCATGCTGACTGGCAATCCAAGTTTGAATACTGATGTGCAAAAATATCCCTGATTCCACACCATTCTTTCCATGGAATGACTTTTTCCTGCATTCTCAATTCTTCTGAAATTACTTTGCATAACTCCCCTATCTGCAAAATGCACATACAACATGCATTCTGAAAAACCGAATTGCTTATAAAATTATTGTAATCATTATCAAACATATCACATGCTTCATCTAACTGCCTGCAATAGTCCAAAATCTTTTTAAGAATAATTATATCTTTACTCTTCATACAATAATATCTCCGTTCCGGCTATTTCTTTCCTAAAGTCATCCCCAATCCCCGTCGTAGTGACTAAATCAACTGAAAGATTTAATGCCTCTTGAACCATCTGACGCATCCCGGAAAGTTTCAGTAAAGACATAGGCTTTCCTTTTTCCACAAGTAAATCTACATCACTTTTCTCGTTTGCTGTGCCTTTTGCATAAGAACCAAACAGATATAATCTCTTAACCCCATAGGAATTTGCGATAGGAACAACTATATTTTTAATCTCATTAATATCCGGCATCTCAAATCACCTCCACGCAAAACGCTACTTCTCCTCCCACGGAATCAGCGGATTCTCGATCTTCTTATCCCGCAGCATCAGGTTCTTCACCGCCTCGTCCACAGGCATCCCCTCAAACAGGACTGCGTTCACCTGCTCGATGATGGGCAGCTGCACGTCGTACTTCTTTGCCAAGCCCATAGCCGCTTTGGCGGAGTAAACGCCCTCAACCACCATCTTCACCTCGTCCATCGCCTGTTCCATGGTATAACCTTTGCCGATCAGAATACCGGCACGGCGGTTTCTGGAGTGCATGGAAGCGCAGGTCACGATCAGATCGCCGATACCGGTGAGTCCGCTGAAGGTCTCGATCCTGCCGCCCATAGCAAGCCCCAGCCTTGCGATCTCCGTGATGCCTCTGGTGATCAGCGCCGCCTTTGTGTTATCTCCATAGCCAAGCCCATCCGCGATACCTGCCGCCAGCGCCACCACATTCTTAAGCGCTGCGCCAAGCTCGATCCCGAGCACGTCCGGGCTGATATAAACGCGGAACACCTCGTTCATAAAGATATTCTGGAGATACTCCGCCGTTTCCTTTTTCGCCGCACCCACTACGATCGTCGTAGGGATGCCTCTGCCCACTTCCTCCGCGTGGGACGGTCCCGAGAGCACTGCCACTTCCGCCTGCGGAATCTCCTCCTCTATGATCTGAGACAGCGTTAAGAGAGTCTTCTCCTCGATTCCCTTTGCCACATTGACAATGATCTGCCCCTCCTTCACATAGGGCTGCATGGAATGGGAGGTACTCCTGGTATAGGGCGAGGGAACCGCCAGCACCAACACATCCTTACCTTTCACCGCCGCCTCTAAGTCTGTGGTAAATATCATATCCTCGGGCAGCTTGACACCCGGCAGCTTATCCTTATGCTCATGCTCTTTTTGCAGCATCTCGATCTCAGCCTCCATGATGGACCAGACCGTAACTTTATGCCCGTTCTTATGAAGAAGCACTGCCAGCGCCGTTCCCCAGCTTCCCGCGCCTATGATACTGATATTTGCCATTTTATTTTCCTCTCTATCCTCTAAATTACTTATTTCTTAATTACTTATGAGAAACATTTTCGCATCTGTCACATCCATCCCGGGATGCCGTAAATTCCCTGCTTGTATTTTCTTTATAGTGAAACTGCTATGCCTTTGGCTCCGAAGCTTCCTCCGCCCCCTCACTTTTATGCGTCAGATACGTTTTGCGCTCCGTCCCTTTTACAAGACGTTTGATATTTTCCCGATGCTTCCAATAAGCCATCACCGTCAAAAGCCCCGCTATGACATACATCTCGATCAAAAGCGCCTGTGTCATGCCGAATATCCCCATCTGTCCCAGTATCACCAGCTCGATCATAAAGCCCGCGTACACCAAAAGCGATCCCAGTGATACGTAATGCGTAATAAAGAAGGCACCAAAGAATAAAATCAGTCCCATGGGAATCAGGTACGGGTGAAAGGAAAGAATCAGCCCCGCTGTTGCCGCAATCCCCTTCCCTCCCTTAAAGTTCAGATAAAAGGGAAAGTTATGCCCGATGATCGCCCCTGCCGCCGTATACATTTTCAGCAGATAGACCATATCCGGATGGGATTTATCAAAAATAACGGCCGTTATCACAACCGCCAGAATACATTTCATGATATCTCCCACAAGCACCAACAGCCCTGCCTTTGTCCCGAACACCCGCAGCGTATTGGTTGTGCCGGCATTGCCGCTCCCATAATTTCTGATATCGATACCATGCAGCCTTCCATAAATATATGCTGTCTGAAACAACCCAAACACATAGCCGATCAGTAAGCAAATGACCCGTTCCACTTTATTCTTTTTCCTTTCTCTCTCTGACAAAGAATTTCAGAGGCGTCCCCACAAACCCGAAGGTATCCCGAATCTGATTTTCCAGATACCGCAGATAGGAGAAATGCATCAGTTCCTTATCGTTCACAAAAATCACAAAAGTAGGGGGCTTGACAGCCACCTGCGTCGTATAGTAGATACGCAGTCGTTTCCCCTTATCGGACGGGGGCTGTTGAAGCGCCACCGCCTCCGTCACGATCTCGTTCAACACACCTGTGGCAATACGCATGGAATGATTCTCATTCACCGCATCGATCACATCATACAGTTTCATCAGGCGCTGCCCGCTCACTGCCGAAATGAACATGATCTCCGCATAGGACATAAAGGATAACACCTGCCTTATTTTCTGCGTGTACTCTTTGACGGTCTTATTATCCTTCTCCACGGCATCCCACTTATTGACCGCAATAATCACGGCTTTTCCTCTGTCATGAGCGATTCCCGCGATCTTAGCATCCTGTTCCGTCACGCCCTCCACCGCGTCGATCACAAGCACCGCGATATCCGCACGCTCGACCGCAGACACCGTGCGGATGATCATGTACCGCTCCAGTTCCTCTTTGATCTTATTTTTTCTCCGCAGTCCTGCCGTGTCAATAAAGACATATTCTTTCCCGTTATGGGTGATTTCCGTATCCACCGCGTCTCTGGTCGTTCCCGCGATATCAGAGACGATCAGGCGGTTTTCCCCAATCAGGCGGTTGATAATGGAAGACTTTCCGACATTGGGTTTGCCGACGATAGCGACCTTGATACGGTCGTCGTCTTCTTCCTCCGCCACTTCCTCTCCGAAATGAGTGAGCACCTCATCCAAAAGCTCACCAAATCCAAGCTTATTGACGGAAGAAATGGGAAAAGGCTCTCCGATGCCCAAATTATAAAACTCATAAACATCCGCCATGTATTTCTGAAAGTTGTCCACCTTATTGACTGCCAAAACCACAGGCTTTTTGGCGCGCCTGAGCATGTCTGCCACCTGTGCATCCGCATCCTGCAGCCCCTGCTTCACATCCACCAGAAAAATGATCACATCCGCCGTATCAATGGCGATCTGCGCCTGTTCCCGCATCTGCGAAAGAATGATATCCTTGCTGTCGGGCTCGATGCCGCCGGTATCAATGAGAGTAAAGTTTCGGTCAAGCCATGAGACATCCGCATAAATGCGGTCTCTGGTGATCCCCGGTGTGTCCTTTACGATTGCTATCTTTTCACCTGCCAAAGCGTTGAACAGCGTGGATTTCCCAACATTGGGTCTCCCCACCACCGCCACGATCGGCTTGGTACTTTGTTTGCTCATGCCAAATCTCCATACATTTCCTGTTTCCTACCATATACCGCTTGATTATACAAAATCTCGGCTCTCTTGTAAAGCAGAACGCGCGTTTTCCGTCATGCGTCCGCCGCATAATGCTTCAAAAATCTTTTCGCCCGCAAAGTCTATGGAAATCAACGGGGAAAAGACATGGAATCCGCTTGACACACTCCCCATAGAAATGATATAAAATCCTTGTAAGGAACTCATTTTTGAATGAGCAGCAAAACAGTTACCGCAAATGATATCGGAGAGACCTTAAATCATGCCTAACACAGAACAGCTCGAACATTCCATGCCGGTGGCGGCAGTCAAACTGCTTGCGCCAAAAGCGGCCCTTCCCCTGGCTGAAAAAATCAACAGCCATCTGGTGGAATACCGCAGGAATCTGAAAAATAACGTAAAAAATGACCCTGCCTTTCATGGTTACATGGAAGACAATTATCTCATGGAGGTGGAGTGTCCACGCTTTGGCACAGGCGAAGGTAAGGCGATCCTGCATGACTCTGTGCGCGGCAAAGACATCTTTCTTTTAACGGACGTCTGTAACCACAGCATCACCTACAGCATGAACGGCTTCACGAATCATATGTCGCCCGATGATCACTATCAGGACTTAAAGCGGATCATCTCCGCCATAAACGGCAAGGCGCACCGCATCAATGTCATCATGCCCTTTCTCTACGAGGGCCGACAGCATAAAAGAAACGGGCGCGAATCCTTAGACTGCGCTTACGCGATCAAAGAGCTGATGGACATGGGTGTCTCCAACTTCATCACCTTCGATGCCCATGATCCCAGAGTACAAAACTCCGTTCCCATCAAAGGCTTTGACAACTTTACCCCGCCCTACCAGTTCATCCGTTCGCTCCTGCGCATGGAAAAGAACCTTATCATCGACAAAGAACACACCATCGTCATCAGCCCCGACGAGGGCGCGCTTGACAGAGCCGTGTACTTTGCAAACGTGCTGAGTGTGGACACGGGCATGTTCTATAAACGCAGAGATTATTCCACCATCGTGGATGGCAAGAATCCCATTGTTGCACATGAGTTTTTGGGAGACAACATCGACGGCAAAGACGTGATCGTAATCGACGATATGATCTCCTCCGGCNNTTTTCTCTTTCCTATTACTCCCAGAATTATATCGATCCGAAGACCGGACGTTCTTCCTATGAACTGATGCAGGACGCTCTGGCATCCTGCCATGAATTTGTCGACACATTTTCTGAAACATTCCGTAATTTATTCCTTTATGGCAGTACCGGAGTCGGAAAGACCTTCCTCTCCCACTGCATGGCAAGGGAATTAATTAATAAATCTTACTCTGTCATTTACTTTACTGCCTTTGAGCTCTTCGACATCATTGCCAGAAGTAAATTCGACAAGGATGAGGCAGCTGCATTGATGTATGAGCATATTTTCGACTGTGACCTGCTGATCATCGATGACCTGGGGACGGAACTGACCAATACCTTTACTTCTTCTCAATTGTTCCTGTGCCTGAATGAGCGGCTTCTGAAACGTAAGTCTACCATTATTTCCACGAACCTGACGCTGGAATCACTGGTAGAGCTCTACTCCGAGAGAACCTTCTCTCGTATCACCAGCAACTATACGATGCTGCGGTTAACCGGCGATGACATTCGCATTCAAAAGAAACTAATGAACAGGGAGGCAATCTAATGTTACACCGCGAAGAAAGAAATCTGGAAAACATTCCGGTAGGGTCTCTTGGAATTATTCCGATCGACGGATGCCAGGAGATGGGAAAAAAAGTAAACGACTATCTTGTAAGATGGCGTAAGGAAAGTGTCCATGAGCACAAGGAGGATCTGCTGTTCCATGGATATGAAAAGGACAACTATATCATTCATTCTCAGGTACCTCGCTTCGGCTCCGGAGAAGCCAAGGGAACGATCAAGGAATCCATCCGTGGTATGGACCTGTATTTGATGGTCGATGTATTGAATTACAGCCTGACTTACTCCTTAAACGGTGAAAGAAACCATATGTCACCGGACGATCATTATCAGAACTTAAAGCGAATCATTGCTGCAGTCGGCGGAAAGGCAAGGCGGATCAATGTCATCATGCCATTCTTATACGAAAGCCGCCAGCACAAGAGAAGCGGCCGTGAGTCCCTGGACTGCGCACTTGCACTGCAGGAGCTGGTTTCCATGGGCGTAGACAACATCATTACCTTCGATGCACATGATCCGCGTGTACAGAACGCTATCCCGCTCAGCGGATTTGAAACCGTACCGCCGACCTATCAATTTGTAAAGGGACTGCTGGGAAGATATGATGACATTCAGATTGACAGCGAACATCTGATGGCCATCAGCCCGGATGAAGGCGCTACCAGCCGTGCTATCTACCTCGCCAACGTATTGGGAATCGATATGGGTATGTTCTACAAACGCCGTGACTACACGAAGATCGTAGACGGCCGCAACCCGATCGTGGCGCACGAATTCCTTGGAAGCTCCGTAGAGGGCAAGGACGTAATCATCATCGACGATATGATCTCCTCCGGCGGCAGCATGATCGATACCGCCAGACAATTAAAGAAAATGAACGCCAAACGGGTCTTCGTCTGTTGCACCTTCGGGCTTTTTACGGACGGGCTCTCCGCCTTCGATGCCGCTTACGAAAGCTGCTACATTGACAGGATCGTGACCACCAATCTCTGTTATCAACCGCCGGAGTTGCGGGAGAAACCCTATTACATAGAAGCCGATATGAGCAAATTCATCGCCTCCATCATTGACTTCATGAACCACGACGCATCCATGGCGAACATCTACACGCCGACGGACAAGATTCACCAGATTCTGGACAAATACAATAATCGCGAAGTAAGCGGGCTGGATATCTGATCAGAAAGCTGCCGCCCTGTTTGTATACAGGAACGGCAGCTTTCCGTTTTTACTATTTCCTTTTGTCATCACTGCATAGAAGTTCATACTTTCTTTTGATTTCTTCAAATTCTTCCAATGTTTTGCAATTCTGCAAATCATTGTTAATCCGTTCTCTTTCCAATTGTCTGGCCAGCTTCTCAATCACTTCCGCATTCGTCGGCATATTATCACCTACTTTCACAAACATAGATTATCGCTGCTATCTATCATTATACAAGCTTAAACAAGGGAACGCAAGTAACTATTACACCATTACCCTTCCGCCAGCGGAAAGGTCATAAAGACCTTGAACAGATCGCCGTCCAGTTCGATCTCAAAGGTGCCGCCCTGTGCCAGCGTCAGGTTCTTGGCAATGGACAGTCCCAGACCGCTGCCTTCCGTGGTACGGGACTCATCGCCCCTGATAAAGCGCTCTGTCAGCTCCTCGGGCTTACAGTTTAAGTAATTCTCAGAAATATTCTTAATGCTGACCTGAACCCGTTCTTCCTTTCCTACCTGATCCATGGACACATAGACTCTGGTGCCCGGCATGGCGTACTTGTAAACATTGTTGAACAGGTTCTCCATCACCCGCCAGATGCGGCGACTGTCCGCCTCCACCACGGTATTGCCGGTGTTCACGTTCATCACCGTGACCAAGTTCTTCTCCTCAAACTTCTCGGAAAACTCGCCGATGGTCTGGTTCATCAGCTCCGTGAGGTTGATTCTCTCAAAGTTCAGGCTGATGGTGCCTGACGTAATCTTGCTCGCCTCCACCAGATCGTCGGTGAGCTGCTTTAACCGCTGCGATTTCTCGTCCAGTACGCGGATATAGTCCCGCGCCTTCTCGCTCCCCACCTGCTCCCGTTTCAGCAGATCCACATAGTTGATAATGGATGTCAGGGGGGTCTTGATATCATGGGAGACATTCGTGATCAGGTCCGCCTTCATGCGTTCATCCTTCATGCTGATTTCCACGGCTTCCTTAATGCCCTTGCCGATGCTGTTCACGGAAAAAGCGAGCGTCCTGTTGTCCCCGTGCAGTCCCTCCGTACTAAGCTGGTGGTCAACATGCCCTCCGGCAATGATCTCTATCCCCTCAGCGATCCCCTGTCTCTCTTTTACGTCTCTGTAGAGCAGCACGCCCACCACCGCATCAGCCGCACAGGTAAATAAAACGACCATCAGCATCATAAAATCGCCGCCCATCGCATCCATCGCAAAGAAGGCAATGCCCATCAGCAGATTGAACAGCAGGAAAATCCCGTAGGGCACCCAGGTACGCAGGACGATGCCGCCGTTGTCATAGACCTTCCACGCAAAATCTTTCAGCCGGCAGAGCAGGCGCCGCAGATAGGAGTTGCCAAACAGCGTCCGTGCCTTAATCCGCCTGACCAGACTGTAGAAAAAGAAGGTAAAAATCACATCCGCCGCAAAGGTCCCGATCAGTACCAATGCGATAAACCAATCCCGTCTGACCGCATCTCTGTAAAAATCCAGGCTGGTCGGATCGATCCCCGCAATTTCCGTCGCCATCACAGCTACCCAGCCCGTCAGCAGGAAAACACCGGCCGCAATCAGCAAAGCCGCCTCCGTGGGGATCGTATCAAAGGTTTCCAGGCGGATATGCTTCACGCCGTCTTCATCATACGCTCTGCCCGTCATCATGGTCTGCCAGACAAAGAGTGCCAGATATAGGATAAAGGAGACAAGCGCCGTCATCGCCCACTGCCAGAGGTTCGGCATATACTCCGCCCCCTGCTTAAAGGCATCCATCGCCGGATAAGAGGTATCCACACTGATCCAGATCCGCACATCCTCCGGATAGGCGTAGGCATACTGCTGCAAGACCTGTTCCACCGTACTCTCCGCAATCGAGGTGTTGGTCCGATAGACCATGTCAGCGGGACTGTAGTAGAGATACCTCTCTGCCATCGTCACCCCTTCCTTTTCTCTGGAGACTCTTTCCATCAGACTCTCAATATGGTCTCTTTCCTTACTGCCGGCCATCGTATTGCTGTAATACTTCTTATTACGCCCCTCCGTCCTTTCGATCAGGAATCGTATATTTGAGTTTGTCGGCTCAAAATACGCTTTTCCGGTAACATACTCGTCATAATTGTAAGCAAGACTCGCTGCCGCAGCCTGCACATTATCGCAGAGTGCATAATACTGCTCCCAGTCGGAAACATAGTCTTCGATGTTCTTTCCTTCCGCCGTCTGATATCTGTTGACCAGAACCTCGTACGAGGAAACCTCCTCGACCTCCTCTGCATAAGGATTGATGATCTCAATCTCCTGTTCCTTATTTGCATACGCGTGATCCGCCAGCGCACTTGCGGGCTGATAATCCGTCACAAAACCGGAATCGCTGTCCACGATCCGATACTGCACATTAGGCTTCACCTCGGTATCGGCAACCATTTCCGGAACCGTCACCTGCACAGTCTTTGCCAGAAAAGCATCCGCCTGTGTCTCCGTCATTTCTTCTACACTATATTCAAACCCGTATTTCTGCCACTTGAGCAGATCCTCCAGCCTATAGACCGCCGTCACATACGCTCCCGACTGTCCTTCACTCCGATGGTTATACGCTGTTACATCCACGAGTTTTCCGCCGTCAAAGGCACCGCCTGTCTCCATCTGACTGCACACCACGCCGTAGCGGATGATATCTGCCGTCGCATACCCGAGAATGCGGTGAAAAACCGCCGAATCCTCAAAATTTTCCCCCGCATTCGCTCTGAAAACCAAATCCGTAAAGCTGCCGCCCGAACGCAGTCCCTGAAAACGCACAGTACCGCAAGCGAGCGTCACGATTAGGGAAAAGACCATTGCCGCCAATGCCGCATGCTGAAGGATGCGCAGGAAGGTACGCAGCCCGCGCCTTGTCTTTTTGGGCTTCTCGGCTTTTTCCTGCTTCCGCCTTTCGCCTTTCTTTTCCTTCTTTTTCTTTCCGTCATCCCGTTCGGTAACGCCTGCTATTTTATTCTGTTCCATGTTTTCAGCAATCTCAACTGCTTTTGCTATGCTTTCTGAAGCCTCAACTTCTCCCGCAGCGCTCTCGTAAGCTTCAATCTTTTTCTCAATGCTTTCTGCCGCCTTGACCGCTTCCGCAATTTCTCTTTCCTCTGTTCCCATGCTTTTCCTCCATCTGAAACACCGACAGGCTCCTACACGCTCTTTTCGACCTTATACCCCACGCCCCACACGACCTTTAAGTAACGGGGCTCCTTGGGATTGATCTCAATCTTTTCCCGGATATGCCTGATATGCACCGCCACCGTGTTGTCCGCGCCGATCGCCTCCTCGTTCCAGATGCTCTCGTAAATCTGGTCAATCGAGAATACACGCCCGCAGTTCTTTACCAGCAGCAGCAGAATGTTGTACTCGATGGGCGTCAGTTTTACGCTCTCTCCGTCCACCGTCACTTCCTTGGTATCGTCGTTGATGCAAAGCCCGCCCACCTGAAAAAGGGCGTTGTTCTCCGTGTTGAGATTTCCCAGCGTCGTGTAGCGGCGGAGGTTGGATTTCACCCGCGCCACCAGCTCCATCGGATTAAAGGGCTTCGTGATGTAATCGTCCGCGCCGATATTCAGCCCCAGGATCTTGTCATTATCCTCCGATTTTGCCGACAGAAAGATAATGGGGATGCTCGAATACTCCCGAATCTTTAAAGTGGCATGAATGCCATCGAGCTTCGGCATCATAATGTCGATTAGAAGCAGATGAATCTGCTGCTCCTTTAAGACACGGATTGCCTCCTGCCCGTCATAAGCCTTAAAGATCGTGTAGCCTTCCTGCATCAGATAGATCTCGATTGCGTCCACGATTTCCTTATCATCGTCGCATACCAGTATGTTTGCCATTTTCAATCTTCTCCTTCGTTTGCTGCTAGGTTAATTGAAACAGATAAAGATAAAGGAATAGATGGGAATTTCTTTAATATATTCTTAAGTTTGCGTTCTTTCGTCAAATGATTGATCAGCCCTGCTCTCTGATCCCGAGAAAAGCGCCTAAATTTCCTCTCTGTCCGTGACTGGCCCGATGAGAAAATAAATAACTACTGTTATGGCAAGTGCAGAGATCCGTCACCTGAATCTTTTGTGCCGGGATTCCCGCCTTCGTGAGCACGATCTCATTAGCCTTCCATAAGTCGAGCTGATACTTGCCGCCGCCCTTTTTCAAAAGGATCTCATCCGCCTGTCCCCGTCCGCGAAAGGCTTTTGCAAACGCCTCCGCCACATCCTCGCTGACCTCATAGCACTCCTGGCAGATCGAAGGCCCTATCGCCGCCGTCAGGTCAGTCGGCTCCGTGCCGTAGACCTCGTGCATCTTCTCCACCACACACTGTCCCATACGCGCCACAGTGCCCCGCCAGCCGGAATGCGCCAGCGCGATAGCCCGCCTCTTGATATCCACAAAATAAAGCGGCACGCAGTCCGCAAAAAAGGTGGCCAGATACACGCCCGGCTCATCCGTGAGCAGCCCGTCCACATCCCGGTAATCTCTCGGCTTTGTGATTCCCTTACCGCCATCCGCTTTTCCGACCACCCGCAGATTGGTAGTGTGTGTCTGGTCCGTGCAGACGATATCCTCCACGCTGCAGGAAAGCAGCCCCGCGATCCGCCTGAAATTCTCATCCACGGCTTCCTTCGCATCGCCCCTCGTATAGCTTAAGTTCATAGAGCGGAAGATGCCCTCGCTCACGCCTCCCATTCTGGTAGAGAACAAATGACTCACCCAGTCAATCTCCTCCAAAATTGGAAAGGTGAGATAGACCAGCTCGCCCTCTTGATTGATACGTATCTGTCTCTTACTGTCATGTCTATACCAGTCCATACTCCTTCCTCCTTCTAATATCGGCAGACGTAGTTAAAAGCATTCTTGATCCATGTGACCTGATCCCCGTCCACCGCCACCACATCGAACCGCAGCGGCGTATCCTCTGCGCAGTGATGCAGCACACGGTAATAGTCCGCCACCTGACAGATCTTTCTTTGCTTGGCAAAGCCCACTGCCTCCGCCGCGCTGCCCCGGCTCTTTCCGCTGCGATACTTCACCTCAAAAAAGACCAGATAGTCCCCGTCATATCCTATGATATCGATTTCTCCCTGTCTGCTGCGAAAATTTCTCTCTCTGATTTTCACGCCCATAGAACGTAAATAGGCACAGACCTCTTCTTCCTTCTGTGCCCCTCTTTCTCTCGTATTCATCTTCCGGTACCCTTCTCCATCTTCGCTCGCACTTTGTCCACGGAGTCCACAAAGACCAGGATCTCCGCCACCACCTCATAAAGCTCCGGCGGGATCATGTCCCCGATCTCCAGTCGGGAGAGCGTATCCGCCAGCTTGTCGTCCCGATGAATCGGCACATCCGCTTCCTTCGCCCGCTCAATGATACGCTCCGCAAGCGCTCCCTTACCCGAGGCTATGACACGGGGCGCCTCGTCGTCAGGATCATACTCTAAGGCAATCGCCTGTTTCACTTTTTCCTGTTTTTTTTCCATATTTTTATGCCCTCATATCAAAAGAAGTGCGGCTCAACACCGAGATATTCTTCTGCTGATGCAGTATCGTCTGCATAATGGACTCCTCCGCCTCCTCGGCTTCCTTTACACTCATCTGCGTTTTCAGGGAATATCCCCTGTTGGTCAGCCTTTCATTCAGGGTGTCGATATGCGCCTCGATCAGCGACAGCACATCCTCATCCGCCACCGTAAAATTGGTTGCCACCTGCTTATCCTTCATGGTCACATAGACATCGAGCGGTCCTAAATGCTCCATATCCAAATGCAGAAGGGCGCTCACCTGCCCGTCCCTCGCTGCCAGATTTTTCTTGTTCGTATAGACATAAAGATCGCCGTGTGCCTCGTTTCCCAGCATTTTCAGGGGAAGCTGCACGTAAGTATAGAGGTTGTTTAACTGATTCATAAAATCCACGTTATTCTGGAGGTTCTGCACACTCCTGGCTGCAGGCGCATCCGTCTTTCCCGCCATTTCCAAAGCCTGTGTCAGCCTCGCCGTCTGCTCTCTGATCCGTTCATAAAGCTGCTCCACCTGCTTTTTATCCGCAACCTCCCTGGGCTCTATCGTCCACTGGCGGCCGATCTCATCCTTCAAAAGCGCTTGAAATTCCTTACTGCCAAGGAGCTGCTGCATATCTTTTCCGGGAATCTCGCCGCGCATCGCTTTGGGAAGGAGATTCTTCACCAGATTTAAGACCTCTTTCGGCGGCAGGTTCCCGTTCTTTACCTGCTCCGTGGTCTCCTCATCCACGCCCAGTCCGCGAAGCATATCCGAAAGCCCCTCCCACTGCCTGCCTGTGAGCACGGGCTGCTCCGTCCGCGCGTTTTCAGAACCCTCTTTCACTACAGTCCCCTGTTCTTCAGAGACTGCCTGCTCCGGCAAGGGCATCTGCACTGCCTTCCCCGACACCTCCGTCTCCGCATTTGTCGCGGTCTGCGCTCCCGCCGTTTCCGCCTGCGAATTGCCCTGCTGCTCCGCTTCCTGCGCAGTCGGCGTCGTCTGTACCGCTCCCTCCTCCAATGTCGGTGCCATGCCGGGACGCAGACTGATGACTGCCCCTTCCTCTCCTGCCTCCTCGGTAAATGCCGCGAGAACCGACTCGTAGAAAGCAAGGGCTTTTTCTCCCTGCCCTTCCTTTACAAGCTCCCCAAATACCTGCGGCAGTTCCTCCGAAACGGTATGCGCGCTGTGCAAAAGCTGATGGTTCATATTATCATACTGTTCAAACTGTTCAATATTTTCCGCCGTTACCGGCAGTCCCAGCTTGGTAAGCTGTATGATGGAAGTCGGATTTTGTCCCTGAAAATCCAGGATCAGTCTGCTCATATTGAGGATGGATTCTTTGTCGATGGGCATTCCCTCCTCCATCATTCTGGCAACCATCTCGATGTTTCCTGCCGTTTCCGGCATGGAAGCCGCCGCAAGAGCACGCAGGATCGTGGCTGTGTTTGCCGTATTGGTATAAAGGGGGGCGAGGGACATGGAGGATCCGGCATTTGCCTTGACCTCGAAGCTCAACATCTGCCCGAGCGCCAGATTCACGTTCTTATCAAGCTTTGCGCTGATGGCAAAATCCTGCGCCAGCTCAATCTGCACGGAGTTGCCGTTTCGTTCCACCACCGTACCCTGTATGGTCTGCCCGGGCTTTAAAGCGCGCACCTCATTTTGCAGGCGCATCAGCCGTTCACCCTTGCCGACACCCGCCGCCGCTCTTGCCGCATCCGCGGCGCGAAGACTTTGATTTTCTTTTTTTTGTATCTGATTCAGATTCAAGTTTTACACCTCACAAAAGTGCGTAATAAAGGATTTTCTGTGAATGGGACAGGGCCCATACTTTTTGAGAGCATCGATGTGCGCCTGCGCGCCGTATCCTTTGTTGGAAGAAAAGCCGTACATCGGATAGACCTCGTCATACTGCACCATGAGCCGGTCTCTCGTCACCTTCGCCACGATACTCGCCGCGCCGATGGAAATGCTTTTGGCATCTCCTTTGATAATGGGGACCTGTTTGATATCCACTCCCGGAATGGTCACGGCGTCATTTAATAAAATATCGGGCGTTACTTTAAGCTTTCCGATTGCCTCACGCATTGCCTCATAGGTGGCCTGTAAGATATTGATTTCATCGATCCGCGCAGGGGCGCTGTAACCCAGCCCCACGGCAACGGCTTTCTCCATGATGACCTCATAAAGTTCCTCTCTCTTTTTTTCGGAGAGTTTCTTTGAATCATTGATATATAATATCTCACAATCTTTCGGCAAAATAACCGCCCCGGCAACTACCGGTCCGGCAAGCGGTCCCCTGCCTACCTCGTCAATGCCGCAGATATGGGCATAGGCACCATACTCGTTCTCATAGCGCCATAGCGCCGCCGTCCTTTTTACTTCCTTTTCATAAGCAAGAAGGCGCTTTTTTGCCTGCGAGAGCGCCGCCTGCACCCCCGCCCTCTCGTCCGTTTCGTATACCGAAAACAAAGCAGGCAGCTCACCGAGTGCCGCCGCCTGTAATTTTTCTCTGATCGTTCCGATATTTTCCGCCGCTTTGTTCATAATCTTTTCCCGCCATTATTGGTGTTTGATAAATCCCATCTTATTCAGCGGCCAAATACGCAGCCATGCCCTGCCAATGATGTGTTCCCGCTTGATGTTGCCCACAGACGGATCTCTGCCGTCGGAGCTGTTGTTTCTATTATCTCCCAAGACAAAATACTCATCCTTGCCAAGCTTGATCGGTTCAATTGCCCGCCCGGGATTCATGATCGTCTCCTTGCCGTAATGTTCATTCAAAAGGGCATCGTTTACGTAAATGTTTCCCTCCTCGTCAATCTGCACCGTCTCTCCGGGCAGACCGATGATGCGCTTGATATAGAAGGTATCCGGCTCATGTAAAAACTGGAATACAATGACGTCAAAACGTTCCGGATCGTGAAAACGGTAGCTGATCTTATCCACAATGAGATTATCCTCTGTGGTGAGCGTCGGTTCCATGGAACTTCCCTGTACCTGGGTTCTCTGTCCCAAAAAATGGATCGTCAGATAAATCACGCACAAAACGCCCAGCAGATACAGACTTGTACTTAAGATTTCCCGCAGTATCCTTTTCATACTACTTTCCATTCCTCCTTACGGCTCCTCACAGGTCTCCAACGTGATCCTGCCTATCCTGCCGCTTCTGAAATCATCCATCAAAAGAGCGGCCGCCTTCTCAAAATCCGGCTCCTGCCCCTTTTTATAGCATTTTCGATTCTCACAGATCAGCGAAAGCATCTGCAGCGGCGTGATCTCCTCCGCGTCCTCCTCCACCTGATAGCGCGCCAAAAGCGCCTGTCTGTAATGTGCGAGGAGATATGCGAGCAGTTCCGCTGCCAATTCCGTCATCTGCAAGATTTCATCATTCATAGACCCGATCATGGCAAGGCGTTTCCCCACATCCTCATTCTCAAACTTCGGCCAGAGAATCCCCGGCGTGTCGAGAAGTTCAAGGTCCTTATTCAACCTGATCCACTGTTTGCCCTTGGTCACTCCGGGCTTATTGCCCGTCTTCGTGCAGGCTTTTCCTGCAAAGGAATTGATAAAAGTCGATTTTCCCACGTTGGGGATGCCGACCACAATGGCACGGACAGGACGATTTTTGATCCCCCGTTTTCTGTCCCGCTCGATTTTCTCCCGACATGCTTCCTGCACCTTCGGTTGAATCTGCCGAAGCCCCTGACCTGTCTTGGCATTGACCTCTAATACGTGAAAGCCGCGTTCCCGAAAATATGCCATCCAAAGTTTATTTGCCCCGGGATCGGCCAAATCAGATTTATTTAAAAGAATCAGCCGGGACTTATTCTTTCCCAGTTCGTCAATATCAGGATTTCTGCTGGAAAGCGGAATCCTGGCATCCACCAGCTCGATTACCAGATCAATCAGGCTGATATTTTCCTGCATCATGCGCTTTGCTTTCGTCATGTGCCCCGGATACCACTGGTAGTTCATTTATTTTCCTTCCTATTCAATCAAACCCATGGTCTCCTCCTCGATTGCCATATGAAACCATGCCTTACCGATGATCGTGTCCTTTTTGACCGCCCCGATATTGCCGGAGCGGCTGTCTTCACTGCTGTTTCGATTGTCCCCCAGTACAAAAAATTCATCTGAGGCCAAAAGCAGCTCATTCTGTGCGATACCGGGATCGACGATTTTGTCAAAGCGTTCATCCTCTGCGAGCATCACGCCGTCTATGTACACATTGCCGTCCCGAATCTGCACGGTCTCCCCGGGCAGTCCCACCACACGCTTTACATAAAAATGCGAGTTCTGGTTGCCGTTCGGCAAAAAGACGACGACATCCCCCCTCTTTGGCATAGATATCCTATAGAGAATGCGGTTCATCAGGATTTCCTGCCCGTTGTACAAAACAGGCTCCATGGAATCCCCGATCACACTGGTACGCATCCCTACGGAAAAAACAATGACAAAGGCTAAAAAGACGGCGACAGCGCTGCCCACAAGCAGCTCCACCCCGTCTTTTAAGAGTCTCGGATCAAGCCTTTTCTTTTTTTGGTAAAAAGTCAATCCCTTTCTTCGCGCCATCTTGCTTATTTCACCAGTTCTTTAACCTTAGCCTTCTTACCGACGCGGTTTCTTAAGTAATTCAGTTTCGCCCGTCTTACCTTACCTCTCCTGACAACCTCTACCTTCTCCACATTGGGGGAGTGCATGGGCCAGGTCTTTTCAACGCCAACGCCGTTCGAGACCTTACGTACCGTAAAGGTGGTTCTGTTGCCGCCGCCCTGAATCTTTAAGACAGTTCCCTCAAACACCTGGATTCTCTCGCGGTTTCCCTCTTTGATCTTACCGTACACCTTAACGGTGTCGCCTACATGGAAGTCGCTTAAGTTTTCCTTCAACTGTGCCGCTTCGATTTCTCTGATGATATCGTTCATAATTCTCCTCCTAAAATGCTCGGGATGTTCTTAATACGTCTGTAACAGAGGACCATCCTTCATCACAACATTAGTAACTTACCATACTTTCCGAAGAAATGCAAGCTTTTTTCGATTTTTCCTGACGTTTTGCGGCAAACACCCCTTACGTTGTCTCCGGATGCTTCTCCCGGTATTTTTCATAAAGATCCGGTCTTCTCTCCCTGGTCCGCAAAAGCGACTGTTCCAACCGCCAGGCATCCACCTTCGCATGATCGCCGGAAAGCAGTACCTGCGGCACCTGCTTATCATGCCAGATCTCCGGTCTGGAATACTGCGGATATTCCAATAGCCCGTTCCCAAAGGACTCCGTTTGCGCAGACTCGTCATTATGCAGGACACCCGGCACCAGACGGGCAATGGCATCCACCATCACCATAGCGGGAAGTTCGCCACCCGTGAGCACATAATCGCCGATAGATACTTCATCCGTAACGATCTCCTCAAGCACCCTCTCATCGATGCCCTCATAGTGTCCGCAAAGGAAAATCAGCTCTTCCTCCTTTGCCAAATCCTGCGCCATCTCCTGACAGAAGGTCTTTCCCTGCGGCGTCAAATAAATAACGCGTGCACTTTTATTTTTGTTTTCATTTTGACTAACATGGTCAATAACTGCCCGGTAAGCATCGTAAACAGGCTGTGCCTGCATCAACATTCCCGCGCCGCCGCCGTAGGTGTAATCGTCCACCCTGCCGTGCTTATTTGTGGTATAATCCCTGATATTGACCGCTTCTATCGAAATGTCTCCCCGTTCTGCGGCTCTGCCGAGAATACTCGTGTGCAATCCCTGCATGACCATCTCCGGGAATAAGGTCAGTATGTGGAAATTTATCATTGACGTATCCTCCATCCTACAACAGCCCGTCCATGATATGCACTTCCATCACTCGGCTGTCCATATCGATCTTTCTGATACATTCTTTGATCGCCGGCAGAAGAACGTCCGTCTCCCCTTCGCGGCTCACCACATAAACGTCGTTTGCCCCGGTGGCAAGCACCTCCTTCAGCACGCCGAACGGTGCGCCGTCCTCCGTCACCACCTGCATACCGATCATGTCCGCCACAAAATATTCGTCTTTTTTCAGCTTTACTGCCTGATCGCGGGATACCAAAAGTCTGCCGCGCTTATATTTTTCCACATCATTGATGGAATCAAGCCCCTTAAATTTCAAGATTGCATACTGCTTAAAGAACTTGACCCCCTCGATTTCCAGCGTGAGCCGCTCCTTTCCGGTATCGAGCGTCACCTGCTTTAACTTCTTAAAACGCTTCGCGTCATCTGTGGTAGGGAATACTTTGACTTCTCCGCGGATGCCGTGTGTCTGTGTGATCACACCCACCTGCAGCTCATCCGCCATATCCTTATCTGTCTCTTTCATTTTTGCAATCAATAACTCCTGTTATTATATAATAATGCAGCAATTGCGGTCGCTGTGCCTTCTTCTGCATGCTTACTTACTTTATCAATCTTTACACTGCCGCAATTTTCTCATGATTAAAGTAATAGCCTCACAGAATGTTCCATGAGGCTATTTCGTCAACTGATTTCCACGTCCACTCTCTTATTATCCTTCGATGATGCCGCCTTGACAACAGAACGGATTGCCTTGGCAATACGTCCCTGTTTGCCGATGACCTTACCCATATCGGAAGGCGCTACATGGAGCTCCACGGTAATGTTCTTACCTTCCTCCTTCTGCGTCACCACCACTTCGTCAGGGTTCTCGACAAGAGCTTTTGCGATCACTTCCACCAATTCTTTCATAGTCCACCTCCAAAAGCGGCCTGAAACCCCTTTTATTTTGTTACCCCTACCGTCTTGAAGATTCTGCTCACGATCTCTGTGGGCTGTGCGCCGTTAGCAAGCCACTTCTTCGCTTCTTCCTCGTTTACCTTGTAGGTGCTGGGATCCGTGTTGGGATCGTAGGTGCCGATCTCAGCGATACATCTGCCGTCTCTGGGGGATCTGGAATCCGCCACAACGATCCTGTAAAAAGGATGCTTTTTCTGTCCCATTCTTCTCAATCTGATCTTAACTGCCATTTCTTTTGCCTCCTGTAAATAAATAATAGTTGTTATTTTGAAACCCTAAAAAGGGAGTTTCATACCACCCATGCCGCCGAACAATCCGCGGCCTTTTTTGCCTCCCATCATGCCGGGAAGCTGCTTCATCATCTTTTGGGACTGCTCAAACTGTTTGATAAAGCGGTTCACCACCGCGATATCCACACCGGCTCCCGCCGCGATACGTCCCTTTCTGCTCGGATTTAAGAGCTTCGGATCGCGTCTCTCCTGCGGCGTCATGCTGAGGACGATCGCCTCCATGCGCGCCAGCTGCTTCTCATCCACCGCAGACTCGATATCTCCCATCTGCTTGCCCATCCCCATCATCCCGAGGATACTGGAGAGACCGCCCATGTTGCGCATCTGCTTCATGCTCTCGAGATAGTCCTCAAAATCGAACTTTCCCTTCTTCATGCGGGCTGCCATATCGCGCTCTTTTTCTTCGTCTATGTCAAGATTCTGCTGCGCCTTTTCAATCAGGGTGAGCACATCGCCCATGCCCAGAATCCGATTCGCCATGCGGTCGGGATAAAACTGCTCTAAGTCGGAAAGCTTCTCCCCCATACCGATGTAAAGGATCGGCTTGCCCGTCACCGCCTTTACGGAGAGTGCCGCACCGCCTCTGGAATCACCGTCCATCTTGGAGAGGATCACGCCGTCGATGCCCACCTTCTCGTCAAAGTCTTTGGCAACGTTCACGGCATCCTGACCCGTCATGGCATCCACCACCAGAAGGGTCTGGTGTACGGTGACATTCTCTTTGATCTCGGCAAGCTCCGCCATCATTTCTTCGTCAACATGCAGGCGTCCTGCCGTATCCAAGATCACGACATTGTGACCGTTCTTTTCGGCGTGCTCCATAGCTGCCTTTGCGATATCTACAGGCTTATGATTTTCTCCCATGGAGAAGACGTCCACCTGTTGCTTTTCGCCGTTGATCTGCAGCTGCTTGATGGCTGCGGGACGGTATACGTCGCAGGCAACCAGCAGGGATTTCTTTCCCTTCAGTTTCAGCTTGCCCGCAATCTTTGCCGTAGTAGTGGTTTTACCTGCGCCCTGTAAGCCGCACATCATGATGACCGTGATGGATTTGCCGGGCTGCATGGCGATCTCCGTGGTCTCGGAGCCCATCAGCGCCACCATTTCCTCGTTTACGATCTTGACCACCATCTGCCCGGGGTTTAAGCCGTTTAACACATCCGTGCCCACAGCCCGTTCTTCCACGGATTTCACAAACTGCTTGACTACCTTAAAGCTGACGTCGGCCTCTAAGAGCGCCATTTTGACCTCTTTTAAGGCAGTCTTGACATCCTCCTCGGTGAGCCGTCCTTTGCTCCGCAAACCTTTGAATACATTCTGCAGTTTATCGGTCAGACTCTCAAACGCCATCTGCTCTACGCCTTTCTGCCTAATACAGCGGCACGTTCCCCTTTATAAAGCCATTTGACGGATAGGAACCCATCGAAATCCAAACTATAATTCCCGCATAATCCGGGCTGACAGCTCCCTGATCTTGGAACCGTAGGACGCAGGATCCGTCAATTTCCCGTTCTCATACTGCTCGGAAAGGCAGTTGATCTGCGATATCTTTTCCTTAATGCTCGCAAATCTTGCCACCAGCTTTAACTTCTCCTCATAGCCAAGAAGCGTCTTATCACAGCGTTTCACGATATCATGCACCGCCTGTCTGCTGACGCCCTCCCGCTCCGCGATCTCTCCGAGAGAAAGATTCTCGTACACTACACTCTCGTAAATTTCCTGCTGGTGCTTCGTCAGGAGTTCTCCATAGAAATCATATAATAATCCCTGTTCTACGATCTTTTCCATTGTTAACCATCCATATCAGAGAATAGCCGACTGTTGCATTGTACTATACCCAAAGGAGTGTGTCAAGGTTTTTTTCTTGACAGCCTTCAAAAGTGTGGGGTAGAATTTTTTATCGGGAAGGGAGGGATCGATTTTGATCGAATTTCAAGATATCCGCAAAAGTTATCGGGTTTCCAAACGAGAATCGGGGCTCGGCAATGCGGTAAAATCATTTTTCAAAAGAGACTACACCATGATCGAGGCCATAAAGGACATCAGCTTTTCCATAGGTGACGGTGAGATGGTCGGCTACATCGGTCCAAACGGCGCCGGAAAAAGCACCACCATTAAGATTTTGAGCGGCATCCTGATGCCGGATAGCGGCACCTGTGTCGTAAACGGTCAGGTTCCATGGAAGGACAGAAAGGAATATGTCCGGCAGATCGGCGTCGTATTCGGGCAGCGCTCGCAGCTGTGGTGGGATATCCCCGTCATGGATTCGTTTGAACTGTTGCAGGCGATTTATACCATACCTGCCCCGAAATATCGCAGCAAACTGGACGAACTGACCGAGTTGTTGCATTTGGAAGAACTTCTGAAAACTCCCACAAGACAGTTATCTCTGGGACAACGGATGCGCTGCGAGCTTGCCGCGTCGCTGCTGCACGATCCCAAGCTTTTGTTTCTGGACGAGCCGACAATCGGACTCGATGCGGTGTCTAAAATCGCCGTACGGGACTTTATCAAAAAAATGAATGAGGAACATAAGACCACCGTCATCCTGACCACCCATGACATGCAGGACATCGAAGCCATCACTAACCGCGTGATCCTGATCGGCAGAGGGCAGAAACTGATGGACGGCACGCTTCATGATCTGCGGCTTGAGGCTGCGACTATGGAAGCGGATGCAGCCCTCGTGGACGGTGAAAGCGAGGAAACGGATCTCGACCACATGATTGCCCATCTTTACGCAAAACTTAATATTATGTAAACTTGGAGGGCTGATTGAAAAATGATAAAAAAATATTATTGCTTTTTTAAGCTTCGTTTCGCTACCGGGCTGCAATACCGCATGGCATCCGTCACCGCCTTGACCACACAGCTGCTCTGGGGACTTATGGAATGTCTGTTGTTCAAAGCTGTTGCCGAGGCTTCAGGCGGCGCTCTGCCGATGAACTATTCTTCCATCGTCACTTACATATGGCTGAAAGAATCCCTGTATGTCCTTTTTAATACCTGGGCGGCGGATAACGACCTCTTTGCCATGATAACGAATGGGGATATCGCCTACGAACTGTGCCGCCCCCTGTCCATCTATTCGATGTGGTTTTCCCGTATGACGGGTGCAAGGCTCTCCGAAGCGCTCCTGCGCTGCATTCCCGTATTAGTATGCTCGTTCCTGATGCCGAAAACCTATCGCATGACCCTGCCGGTAAGCGGCGCCGCTTTTTTGTTCTTTCTGTTGACTCTGCTTTTGGCGCTGGGAATTACGATTTCCTTTTGTATGCTGGTTTATATGCTCTGCCTTTTTACGGTCTCGCCACAGGGCTGGCGGATGGTATTGACAGGAGCGGTCGAGTTTCTGTCGGGAAATATCATACCGCTGCCGTTTTTTCCGAAAAAATATCTGTTCCTGGTGGAACTGTCACCCTTTGCCTATATGCAGAACGTTCCGTATCGGATCTACAGCGGCGATCTGTCCGGCGCCGCCATGTATCCGTATATCGGGAAACAGATCTTTTGGCTGGCAGCTTTAGTGACAGCGGGAATCGTTGTCTGGAAACGGGCGGCACAGCGCGTTGTCGTGCAGGGCGGCTGACAAATGAAAAGCCCCAATTTACAATTGGGAATTTGCGTCCGCAACAAACTCGATTATGTGCAGAAACGGAGAAACCTATGAAAATAGAAAAATGGAAACTCAAAGAAACGATATCATTGTACTTAAAATATGCCTCAGTCTGTACGCAGAGCGTCATGGAATACAAGCTTTCCTTTGCGCTGATGCTCATTGCCCGCTTCTTGATCGCCTTCTGCGAGCTGATTGCGATCCGCTTTCTGTTCTCCGGCTTTACGCAGCTTGGCGGCTACACCTACGGGGACGTCCTGCTTTGTTTTGCCATCATGCAGATGTCCTTTACCTTTGCGGAACTGTTTGGTAACGGTTTTAAGACCTTTTCGGGCATGGTGCGGCGCGGAGAATTTGACCGCATGATGCTCAGACCGCGCAGTCTGGTTTTTCAGGTGACCGCAAGCCACTTTGAAGTCGGGCGGACCGGTCCGCTGTTTACGGCAATCATCACGCTGGCGCTGGGAATCCGCCACAGCCGGCTCCACTGGAATCTGATGACGGTATGGACGTTTGCTGCCATGATCATAGGCGGAACTCTCCTGTTTATCGGTCTGTTCGTGCTAGAAGCAAGCTTCTGCTTCTTTTCCATTGAGGATACCTCGCTAATCAATGTGCTTACCTACGGCGCGAAATCGCACGGCAAGTACCCCATCGACATTTACGGGAAAGGCATCCTGCGCTTTTGCACTTATGTGATTCCCTATACTCTGATCCAGTACTATCCCTTACAGTTTTTGCTGGGAAAGACGGATCGATGGTATCTGGCGTTTTATCCGCTGGGGATCGTTGTATTTTTGGCTGTCTGCGGTTTTGTGTGGCGGTTTGGGGTGAGGCGATATAAGTCGTGTGGGTCGTAGAGTGAAATGACCGCCCTGCACGCATTAAAGCGTAAAGGGCGGTTTCTTTTTTCTGGTACTCCATCCAAAACCATGCTATAATAAGACCATCCCAAATAACAATCTCATATAGATTTCTCGCTGCCAAAACAGCGTTCACCGGGAAAACATTTATCTAATAACGCATGTTATTAAGAAAGGGGAATCTTACGCATGAAAAGAATTTTTCAAAGACTACTGTATCTGACACTGGCGGCCGCCATTTTGTTTGGCGCGTCCCTACCTCTGCCCGTGGCTGCAAAGCCTGCAGATCCCGCACCCATGGAAGTGCATTTCCTGGACGTCGGTCAGGGGGATTGCACGCTCGTCACCTGCGACGGGCACGCCATGCTCATCGACGCGGGGGACGACACCAAAGGCACGGCGATTCAGAATTATCTGAAAAAACAAAAGATCAAAAGCCTTGATTATCTCATTCTGACGCACCCGGACGCCGACCACATCGGCGGCGCCCCCGTTATCATCACCAAGTTTGAGATTACCAAAGTCTTTGTCTCCAACTTTGAAAAAGACAACAAGACCTATCGCAAGCTGATCCAGGCGCTGGATGACAAGAATCTCAAGGGAACCACTCCTGCGGTCGAATCCCGATACAAGCTCGGCACGGCGGAGTTTACCATCCTTGCCCCGAACGGCACCTATGATACACCGAACGATTCCTCCATCGCCCTGCTCCTAAAAAACGGCAAAAACAGCTTCCTGTTCACGGGAGATGCGGAAGCGACGGCGGAAATGGATATTCTCGCGAACGGCATCGACATCTCCGCCGACGTCTACAAGGTCGGACATCACGGAAGCCGTTCTTCCACCTCCAAAAAGTTCTTCAAGGCGGTGAATCCCGACTATGCCGTGATCAGCTGCGGCGAGGGCAATTCTTACGGGCATCCCCATGCCGAAACCCTCAATACCCTGCGGACGAACGGCGTTGCGGTGTACCGCACGGACGAAGACGGCACCATCATTGCCACTGCGGATGGCAAGACTATTTCCTTCAACGTACCCGCTTCCGAGACCTGGAAGGCAGGGGAACCGACAGGAAGTTCCGCCAAAAACAACACCTCTGATAAACAGACGAAAAACAACATCCCGGCCACAGAGACAACCGCTCCTGCCCCGCAGCCTGAAAGCAGCGCGCCCGCACAATCTGAAAGCAGTACCCCTGTGCCCGCAGCCCCGCAGCCGCAGGAGAGCGCCCCGGCTGTAGCAGAACCGGCTCCGGAGCCCCCTGCTCCCGCCACAACGGAGCTCACCTATGTCTTAAATGTCAAGACGAAAAAGTTTCATAGGCCGACCTGTAATTCCCTGCCCACCACCAACAGGCAGGACAGCTCGGAGAGCCGCGACAGCATCATTGCACAGGGCTATGTCCCCTGCAAACGCTGCAATCCATAACACCCGTTATAATAATTTCGCCCATGGGTCGTTATGACTGCCCATGGGCTTTTTCTTACTGCTCATACTTCGATATAATACGGGCAGATATCTTCAAAATGCCCGTCCTTCATGCGAAAACCGCCGGGAATCGTACCGAGCTGACGAAAGCCGACTCTCTCATACAGATGCCTTGCGTGTACGTTTGAGGCGACGACCGCATTAAACTGCAGGATGCGAAAGCCCATTTCGCGTGCTTTCTCGATGCAGTCTTTTACGAGCATTTCTCCGATGTGCAGGCCCCTGCTTGCGGAGGCTACCGCATAGCTGGCGTTCGCGATATGCCCGCATCTGCCGATATTGTTCGGATGCAGGATATAAAGCCCCAGGATGTTTCCCGTCTCCCGCTCATTCGCCACGCCGCAGAAACTCTGCTCCGCAAAAAAGGCACGCCCCGACTGCTGCGTCAAAAACTCCTCCTGCGGAAAGGCAACGCCCTCCTCCACGACCTCGTTCCAGACTGCGATCATGCCGCAGACGTCGTTCTCCTCATAGGCTCTTACGATTACTTCCGCATTCATTTGTTTTCCCTCTTTGGCTCAGACTCGCAAACCCGCAAGCCCGCAGTGCGCACTCGAAAAACCTGCGGTTTTCCTCGTTCACGGACATTCGTCCCGAGTTCGCAAAGCGAATCTCGCGCAGTTAATGCCATCGGCATTTACTGCAACTGCATCATTGCTTTCGTGGACCTTACATCATCGTATCATCCCGCAGTACCTCCGTCAAGTTGAGGTTCCTTACCTTGCACCAGCCCAGATAGTACGAAAAACCGACTGCTGCCCAGACCACCAGGATAAAAACGGCGATCGGACGAAGCGGCGCTTCCGCCATATATTCCGCCGGGTCCATAAAGCTTGCCTTCAGCATGGCTCCCACGGCAAGCACAGCGATGGGCAGCGTTAAAAGGAGCGGACGAACCGCGATCACAAAAGCTTCGATCAAAAACATCTTCCTGATTTCCTGCGGTTTCATGCCCACAGAGAGATATCTGGCGATTTCCCGCCTTCTTTGCCGCACAAACCCCAGCGTATTTGTAAACATGTTGCTGACACCGATTACGGCAAGCAGTACACAAAAGCCTCCAAAAATCGTCATCATGCCCCGTATTTCCTTGTCATTCTCCTCATAGGCGCTGATGCGGTCCTCGCTCTCGATTCTGTATTTTCCCGCTGTGAGTTCGGCAATCTCCCGCTGCAAATCGGCAAGCTCGGAAGCTGTCACGCCCTCCCTGCAAAGCACACGGATATAGCTGTCTTCCTCTGCCCCTGTGATTCTGCCTTTGTTCTCCTCCCACAGGCTAAGCGGCATAACGTGTACCACTTCATAGTAATCCAGCGTTGCGTATTCTTCCCGCAAGCGTGGTTTCTCCTGCGTGTAAGCCACAACAGGCAGTTCCACAGCCGCATCCGTTGTCCCGCCCCTTCCATTTCCGCCATCCTCTGCCCCAACAGTTTCCGTTCCTGTATTTTCCGTTTTGACCGATCCATGAAGTACAGTCTTCCCACTCTCTTTCAAATAGGGCATATACTGCGGATGTCTGAAATCGGGGTTCGTCACATCGCGGATTTGGTTGAGGATCACGGTCCCGTCTAAGCGCGGCACGGCACCGATCTGCTCACAATACCGCATAAAACTTTCATCATCCAGTATGACAAGCGGCGCATTGACCAAAAACGCCTCCCCTTCCCGCGTCACATCCTTTTCCGATGCGTGCGAAAATCCGCCGTTTGCCTTCATTTCCTCACTCAATTCCTCCTCGGAAAGCCTGCATTTTGCCGCCGCCTTTTGATAGACGACCACATCCTCCGCCCCGGGAAGCGCCCGAATCTGTTCCACTTCCCCGAAATTTCCGATTTTCTCATCCTTCACTGTGACCATAACATCCCACGCATCCTGATACTTTTCAAAATAAGTCTCCCTCGTGCTGATCGCTGACAGGGAAAAGAAGCACTGCATGAGCGTAAAGGCCATAAAGGAAAAAAACAGGGACAGCGAGGCCATTCTAAGGGTCTTTCTCTGTGCTTTTAAAGCATTTCCCGCCAGCTCACCTTCCACGCCGAACAAAAGCGCCAGCATACGGGAATGCTTCCTTCTCTTAAGCTGCCCGTCACCCGCATTTTTAATGGCCTCAAGCGGTGTCATCCTGCTCAGTTTCCAAGCGGGAAGCCATACGGATATTCCAGCAGTAACACCCGTTATTGAAATAGTCACTGCCAAAATCAGGGGATGGTAACCAAATACTGCCTCCCGTCTGTTCTCGATTCCCGCCATAGATACATTCGTCCATTCCGTGATTCCCATCGCACCCACGATACCAAGAAGAGTTCCCGCTAAAATCGGCAGCGCGCACCAAAGAGCCGCCTCCTGAAACAGACAGGTCCGAATCTGCTTCGGTGTGGCGCCGATACTGGAAAAAACGCCGAACTGATGGAGCCTCGCATTCATGGAAACCGCAAAGACATTGTGTATGATGATCACAAGCGAAACGCAAGCCAGTCCCGTGATCAATAAAAACAGCGGAAATACCAGCCTTGGCGCCGTATCGTTCGCATCGCGCGCCAGATACATCGCCTGCAGCGCATAGGTATCTCCCTCCGCCGTCAGTCTTTCCACCTCATACTTCCACATATTGTAGAATTCTGTAATAAGCAGGGACAATAACAGTGCCGAGGCAAAGGCTGCCATCATCACGGAAATAGCGGATGTGCGGTTATTTTTCAGATACCCTTTCGTATATTCCTTCCACATCGCCGTCACCCCCTTTTCTCATCGCCGACGATGCGGCCGTCCTCAATGGTGATGATCCGATCCGCCTCCAAAGCCACCTTTTCGTCATGGGTAATGAGCAGGATGGTCTGCTCCAGATTGCGGTTGGAGAGTTTGAGCATATCCATGATCTCGCGGGAATTTTTCCGATCCAGATTTCCCGTGGGTTCGTCCGCCAAAAGCAGCGCCGGGCGGTAAATCAGAGAACGGGCAATCGCCACCCTCTGCTGCTGTCCCCCCGAGAGCTGATGCGGCAGGGCCTCCAGCCTTTCGGAAATGCCAAGCGCACTGACGATTTTGTCAAAATACGCCTGTTCCGGCTTCTTTTTATCCAGCGCCAGCGGCATTAAAATGTTCTTTCGCACTGTCAGCGTGGGAATCAGATTATAAAACTGATATACCAAGCCCACCTTTCTTCTGCGAAAGACCGCCGCCTGCGTCCGGCTCAATGTGGACAGATCCGTACCGTCGATGATGACCCTGCCGCCCGTAGGCTTGTCTACGCTGCCCAAAATATGCAGCAGAGTCGATTTCCCGGATCCGGAAGCCCCGATGATCGCCACAAATTCTCCCCGCTCCACGCCTAAATCGATTCCTTGAAGCGCCGCCACCTGATTTTCACCGGAGCCGTATACTTTGCTGACTCCTTCACATGTCAAAATATTCATCGTCTGTTTCCTCCTTTTCTTTTTCCAGCATAACAGACGAAAATGACAACTCAGTGACGGTAAAAGCGAATGGTAAAACAGGCGCCGCCCTCCCGCCTGTTTTCCGCCCGTATGGTTCCGTTCTGACATTCAATAATTTCCTTGGCGATAGCCAGTCCGATACCGACACCGCCCTCCCCTGCATTCTTCCCCCGATAAAACCTGTCAAAGAGGTGCGGAATGTCCTCCTTCCCAAAGCCCTCTCCTTCATCCCATATCAAAAGTTCCGTATACAGCGGATTCTGCTCACAAGAGCAGTAAATGCTTCCTCCCGCACTGTGTTCCGCACAGTTTTTCATCAGATTCATAATCGCTTCCATCGTCCATTCCGGATCCACGGTAATCGGTATTTCCCCCAGTTCCGGAATCCTGACGGCTGCCCCAGACCGCGCAAACAGTTCCTCCAAATGATCCGCCGCCAGCACCAGCAGAGTATAAACATCCGACTCCTTCTTCTTGAAAACCAGTGTCCCGGCATCCAGGCGCGCCAAAATCAGCAGCGCTTCTTCCAAATGCGTCAGTCTCATCAGCTGTCTGTGAATCTGCGAAAACCTTTCCTTTTCCTCTTTTCCTTTCTCCGTTTCTGCCGCTCCAAAATTCTGCATCGTCAAAGAGATTGCCGTGATCGGTGTTTTGATCTGGTGGGCAATATTGGAAAGATTTTTGGCGAACTCCTCTTTCGCCTGCACTGCCGTCTCCCTTGTCCGATAAAGAAAGGTCACGGTCTTATAGATTTCATCCTCCAGTTTGGAAAACGCATCCTCGCCAAGCGCGGAAAGGATTGCCGCCTTTCCTGTATTCGCCTGCTCCAGATACTCCGTCAGTGCACGAATGCGCAGCTTCTCCCTTCTCTTTTGCCAAAAAAGTCCTGCCGCAAGAAAAAAGGCGCCTGCCAGTCTGAGCGCCCACTCATCAGAAAGTGTCATAATTACAATACCCAAAATCGTCAATCCTATTGACAATCTACTTTCCAAAGCAGCTCTCCTGCTCATTTCCACGCCCATATCTCATCCCCCTTGCGATACTCTGTGCTTCCGACCGTTTCCCGGCAAAGCAGCCTGCTGTTCTTCCCTTTTCTCATCTTCTCTCCATTTCTGCACAACTTTTCGCGGCACTCTCAATGCTCAATCTTCCATGCGATACCCCACACTTCTGACCGTTTTCAAACAGGACGGCTGCCCCAGCTTTTCCCGCAGGCGCTTGACCGTTACAGTCAACGTATTGTCATTCACATAGTTTCCCTTCACATCCCATACCTGTTCCAAAATCTTTTCCCTGGTCACGATCCTTCCCTTACTACGCATCAGGCATAAGAGCACTTCATACTCCGCCGCGCTTAAAAGTACCTCGTCGGTATCACAAAAGACCTGTCTGTTATTTAAGTCCATCGAGATTCCGCCGCAGGAAAGATAACGCGAATCCGCGCCGCCGCTTCTGCGCAGCAGCGCCATGATCCGGGAATACAGTACCTCCAGATCAAAAGGCTTCACCACATAATCGTCGGCTCCATTTTGAAACCCCGCCACCACATCCGCGGAATCTCCCCGCACCGTGAGAAAAATGACCGGCAGTTCTTTCCAGTTCCTGCGGATCAGGCGGCACAGTGCCTCCCCCTGTCCGTCCGGCATATTCCAGTCTAAGAGCACCAGCGCCGGCACCTGTCTGCTCAACGCCTTTTCCATCTCCAAAAGCGTTGGATACACCGTCACCCGATAAGCTTTCTGTTCCAGGTAGCCTTTCACCGCTTCCGCAATCTGCTCATCGTCCTCAGCATAGTAAATTTCGATCATATCCTGTTTCTGCCTTTCTTCTGAGTCTGCTTCGTCAGCCTTCTGACTCTGCTTATGCGCGCAGAAGGCTGCCTCCCGCCCTGCGGAAAGCAGCCCCCTTTGTCTATCCGTTCGTCTTATACGATGATCTCCAGATACCCCACCATCTTTGCATGATCAAATTCCTTGATCACCCCCAGATTCGGGTCATAATACTTGCCTTCATACCCTACCAGATAATGACTGTATCTGCCCATGCGCTCCATGATGATCGTACATTTCGGCAGTTCCACGCTTTTCCCCAGCGTATAAACGATCTTGTCCGCATGACGGATACCAAGATACTCAAGCGTTGCAATCATCTTGCTCATGTTTGCCTGCCACTCTCTGCACTTCATGATATCACATGCCTCGTCCAACGTGGTCCCCGCGATCATGGCGATACAGGACTGTCCGCAGAGCCCGTCCCAGGGCTGTGTCACCAGCTCGACACCATCGATCTTCCTGATCGGATTCTCCACACTGTATGGGCCGTCACCGCTGCTGCTTATGCCATTCCCCACGATCTCAATGGAAATCAGATACTTCTTGCCAAGTTCCACCTTCGCAAGCGTATCCGAGCTTACCGGAATATCGTAGTAGCCCTGCCCCTTGGGAAGCAGATCGCAGATAAAGCACACGTCGTCAAAACAGACCCGCACCGGCGCGTCGCCCACCTTCTCGCATACCTCCCACACGTTAAAGGGTACGGCGATCGCATTCTCATTCTCCCGAAATTCTACAGTTCCTTCAAATTCGTATTTCATGTTTCCCCGCCTTTCTTTTTTGTATCTCTACAGCGTCGTCGCGTAGTGACTCCTGCCTCCGCGCTGTGCCTACCATCATGTATCTGTTTGCCGCTTACGGTGTATCAAAACTGATATTTAAGTCCACATCCCCGCTGATACCGGAAACCCTGCCCTTATTGGTGTACTGCCATATCCGGAAATCATAGGGGAAATAATAAGCATCGTCATAGTAGGCAAACCACTTATCGTATTCTTCCAGCTTCTCGATGTCCAGCATCAGCATAAAGGTTTTTAAGTTGCCGTAAATCATGGGGGTATAACCCGCCTCTTTAATTTTTTCGCAGAAGGCAAGACAGTACTCTGTCCGTTCTTTTCTGGTCAGATCGTTTGCCCTCGCCTCTGAGCTCGTCACCGTCTCCACATCCAGAACAATTGGGTATTTCACCTTATAGGGATTGATGGATTCCAGTACAAACTCCGCCTCTTCCTCCGCTTCCTCCACACTCATGGCCTGGGTAAAGAAATAAACCCCCACATCAATGTCATGATCTAATGCGCCCTCGATATTCCGCTGAAAAGACTCATCCTCCATGATCTCACCTGTCGTATAGCCTCTGATCCCCAAGCGGATAAAGGCATATTCCACCTCGTCGTCCGCCACCTTTGACCAATCGATCTTATCCTGATAGCGTGAAACATCGATACCCTTGTGGGAAATCCGCTCCCCGTCCTGATAGTAATGCATCACACCGTCTTCATCCTCCTGAAAGGACTCGGGATCATATGTATTTTTCGCAAGTGATTCCAAAATGGGAAAGAAATAATACCTTCCCGTATCCGCCACCACGATCTCCTCCGGGAAAAAGGCGCGCAGCATATCCGTTGTGCTCTCACCGGAAGACATGAGCATCTTCAGTCTGTCAAGAAACGCATTGCTGACCTCCTCGCCCGTCTTTTCCTCTGTCTCCTTCACCGCAGCCTCGACCAGCGCGTCCACTTCATCCTGGCTGTAGGACGCGTCTTCTTCCAGCCGAAGGATCTCCAGCTCGCTCATCGTCTCCACATTCTTCTGTTGAAGCGCCCGGCACTGAAATACCATCACTAAACAGATCGTAACTGCCGTTAACGTTACGATACACAAAAGAATGGAACCTGCCAAAATATGGTTTTCCGATTTCCTGCGCTTCTTTTTTCGGCGCTTTCCCTGTATCTGATTCTCCTGCATAGATTCTCCTTCTCATTTTTGCAAATGCGCATGCCGTTACACACGCTCGCTGAAATAGCTTTTGTATCCCTCCCCAAAGACCTCCGATGCACCGGTGATGATCGTAAAGGACTCGGGATCCTCCTGTTTAACGATTTCCTCCGCCCGCGGAGAAACCGTTTTTTTTACCACACATAAAATGACCTTCTTGTTATCTCCACTATATGCGCCCTGCCCGTTTATATATGTCACGCCGACAGCCAGCTGCGCCATCAGCCGATCCGCGATCCTGTCCGCCCGGCTGCTGATGATATAGAGCAGTTTTGCCTCGTCTCTGCCGTAGAGCACGATGTCCATCACCAATGATGTCGTCGTGATAGAGATTGCCGCATACAGCGCCGCGTTCACATCCCGGAACAGAATGCCGGAGAGCGTCACCACCAGAGCATCCGCAATAAAAAAGAGCTTTCCCGTGCGCAGATGCGGAAACTTCAGCCGCAGCGCCTTGACAATGATATCCATACCGCCCGTAGTGGCTCCCACGCGAAAGATCACTCCCACGGAGACCGCCGTCAGACTCCCTCCGACCAGCGCCGCCAACAAAATATCCTCCGTAGCCGCCCCCAAAGGCGCCAGCAAATTCGTAAAGACAGAGATCAGCGCCGTCGCGTAGATGGATGACAGGGTCAGACCGATTCCAAACTTCCATATCGCAAAAGCCAGAATCGGGATATTGAGCAGCATAATATACGTACCTGTACCGATCGGTAAAAATTTGTTCAAAATAATGGCAATACCGGTCACCCCTCCGGGCGCCATATTGTTAGGGTCTGTAAAGAGACTGACCCCGGCGGCATACACAAATGCCGCTGCCGTTATGATAGCATACTTTTTCATGAAATCAGATTCCACCTTTTCCTTCTGTACTGCTATCATACCCGTTTTTCGCCCGTTCATGCCGCTTTTGCCGCAGATGTTTCCATCCGGCGGCGATACGTCCTGATTCTACGGCTTCTAAATGCTTGCCCGCACCAGCTTGGGCTGATACCCCTGCTGTTCCAGCGCCGTTATGATTTGCTTCTTATGTTCCGTACCGTAAGCTTCCAGCGTGATCCGCAGTTCCACCGCCGCATTCCTGTTGATGGAGACGAACTGATTATGCTCAAGCTTGATAACGTTGCCGTTCTCCTTTGCTATGACATCGGACACTCTGGAAAGCTCGCCCGGCTTGTCCGGCAGAAGTACAGACACGGTAAAGATCCGATCCCGCAGCACCAGCCCCTGCTGCACCACGGAGGACATGGTGATCACATCCATGTTGCCGCCGCTTAAGATGGACACCACCTTTTTGTTTTTCACGTTCAGATGCTTTAAGGCCGCCACAGTCAAAAGACCGGAATTTTCCACCACCATCTTATGATTTTCCACCATATCAAGGAAGGCGCCCACCAGCTCCTCATCCTCCACGGTGATGATATCGTCAAGATTCTTACTGACATAAGGGAATATCTTTTCGCCCGGCGTCTTGACCGCAGTACCGTCCGCAATGGTGTTTACCTGCGGCATGGTCTGCACCTTGCCCGCCTTGATGGACGCCTGCATGCAGGCGGCTCCCGCCGGCTCCACGCCGATGACCTTGATTTTCGGATTCAACAGCTTTGCCAGCGTGGAAACGCCTGTGGCAAGACCGCCGCCGCCGATCGGCACCAGAATATAATCGACGAGGGGCAGTTCCTTGATGATCTCCATGGCAATCGTCCCCTGCCCTGTCGCCACATCCAGATCGTCAAACGGGTGTACGAATGTATATCCTTTCTCCTTTGCCAGATCCAGCGCATAGGCACATGCCTCGTCATAGACATCCCCGCTCAGAATCACTTCCGCCCCGTAGCCCTTCGTTCGGTTCACCTTGATCAGCGGGGTAGTGTTCGGCATTACGATCACCGCCTTCACGCCGTAGCATTTGGCAGCGTAAGCCACACCCTGCGCGTGGTTTCCAGCGGAAGCCGTAATCAGTCCCTTTTCCCGTTCTTCTTCCGTGAGCGTGCTGATCTTATAATAGGCGCCGCGCAGCTTATAGGCGCCCGTCAGCTGCATATTTTCCGGCTTTAAGTAGACCTTATTGCCCGTCTGCGCACTGAAATAGTCGCTGTAGACGAGCTTCGTCTCGGAGGCAACCTCCTTCACGATCTCATAGGCTTCCTCGAACTTGTCCAATGTCAGATCCTTCGTACTCATTTCTGTTCCCTCTTTCTTTTCTATACTTATCGTTCCTTACCCTTAAAGCATTCTATAACGCCTGCAATTTTATCATCTTTCTCTATTCTTCCGCGGCTTTTTCCGTTTCCGGCACATTGAACAACGCATCCACAAACTGCTCGGCGTCAAACTTCTGCAAATCCTCGATGGACTCGCCCACGCCGATATATTTCACGGGCACCTGCAATTCCGACTGCACCGCTACCGCGATGCCGCCCTTTGCCGTCCCATCGAGTTTCGTTAAGATAATGCCCGTCACCTGCGACACTTCCGCAAACTCCCTTGCCTGCTGCAGGGCGTTCTGCCCTGTGGTGCCGTCCAGAACGATCAGATTCTCCCTATGGGCATTCGGAAATTCTCTTTCTATGATGCGGTCGATTTTCTTCAGCTCCTCCATCAAATTCTTTTTATTGTGGAGCCGCCCCGCCGTATCGCACAGGAGCACATCCGCCTTTCTCGCCTTTGCCGCGTTCACGGCATCATAGATCACACTTGCCGGATCTGCGCCCTCCGTGCCGCCGATGAGATCTACTCCGGCTCTGGCCGCCCATGCCGAGAGCTGCTCTCCTGCTGCCGCGCGAAAAGTATCCGCCGCCGCGATCAGCACCTTCCTGCCCTGCCCTTTAAGCTGTCCCGCCAATTTCCCAACGGTGGTCGTCTTGCCAACACCGTTGACGCCGATCAGCAGCACCACGGACTGCTCCTTCTCAAAATCATAGGCGGTCTCTCCAACCTGCATCTGCTCCTTGATGTTTGCAATCAGGTATTCCCGGCAGGCTTCCGGCTCTTTGATATGATTTTCCTTCACCTGCTGCCGCAGTTTCGTCAGAATCTCCTCTGTGGCTCCGACGCCGATATCCCCCATGATAAGGATTTCTTCCAGCTCCTCGTAAAAATCCTCGTCAATGCTGGAAAAGCCGCTGAACACCGAATCGATCCCGTGTACGATATTATCTCTGGTCTTCGTGAGACCGTCCCGCAGCCTCCCAAAGAATCCCTTCTTTTCTTCACTCATATCAATCATCAAGCTCCTTATCGATCAAATTCACACTCACAAGCGTGGATACGCCTTTCTCCTGCATGGTGATACCGTAGAGTCTGTCCGCCTTCTCCATGGTGCCGCGTCTGTGCGTGATCACGATAAACTGCGTGCTCTTGGTCAGTTTGTGCAGATACTTGGCAAAGCGGGTCACATTGTTCTCATCAAGAGCCGCCTCGATCTCATCAAGCAGACAGAAGGGCGAGGGCTTCAAGTTTTGGATAGCAAACAGAAGACAGATCGCGGTCAGCGACTTCTCGCCGCCCGACATCTGCATCATATTGACCAGCTTTTTCCCGGGAGGCTGCGCGATCACCAGGATGCCCGCTTCCAGCACATCCTCATCTTCTATCAGTTCCAACGACCCCTTGCCGCCGCCGAACAGTTCCTTAAATACCTTGTCAAATTCCCGGTTGATCTGGGCGAATTTTTCATTGAACTGCTTGCGCATGGAGGTGTCAAGCTCCTCAATAATGCCGAGCAATGTTTTTTCCGCCTCCACCAGATCGTCATGCTGCGTCTTTAAGAAGGTGTAACGCTCCATCAGGTTCCGATAATCCTCAATGGCGTTCACGTTCACATCACCGAGTTTCCTGATCTCGTCCTTCAAGCCGCCGATCTGCTTCTTCATGGCGGGCAGGTCGTTCATCTCCTCATTCTTTAGCCCTTCCGCATCGGAAAGTGTGATCTCGTACTCGTCCCACATATAGTTGATCTGAGACTCGATGGACTCCTCCATTCGTTCCTTCTGCGCATTCAGACGGTAGACTTCCTTATCCAGCGCCGTCATCCGCTCGGAGAGTTCCTCTCTGGAAGTAAAGAAATTCTTCTGCTTTCCGGCAAGTTCCTCCTTGCTTTCCATATCCTCTTTCAGTTTCTTTTCCGCATCGGTCTGCGCCGTGTGGGAAGCCGCGATGGTGCGCTCGATCTCTAAAATGTTCTCCTTCTTGCGCTCCACTTCCTCCTTCCCCAGATGAAGCCCTTCCTTCACCTCGGCAAGTTCCGCCTGATAACGCTCCCGCTCGCCGTCCACACGCTCTAAGTTCTGGCGTCTGAAATCGGCGTTCTGGCGCATCTTTTCCACTTCCACATCCCATTCGGAGACTTTTGCCGCCTGCTCCGACTCCTGTGTGCGCTTTTCCTCAAGCTGCGTCTGAAACGCCGCGATCTGTGCCTCCACGTTCTTCTCAAGCGCTTCGGAATCAGCCAGCTCTTTTGCCGCCTCATCCTTCCCTGTCTTGATTTCTCCGATCTGCGTCTCGATATCCTGTTCCTCGGTCTTTAACTCGCCAAAGCCCTCGGTCGTCTCGTTCTTTTTCTCCTCCGCCTGCATCACGCTCATTCTGGCGGTGTTCTGTTCGATGAATTTGCGCTGGATCTGTCCCTTGACATCCTCGATCTCCAGGCGCAGCTTATTGCGCCCCTTCTTGGTGTCTTCGATCTCATTTAAGAGCCTGTCGATCTCTTTTACATATTCTTTGACCTTCTTTTCCAGCTCCTCCATCTCTCTGCGTCTGCCGAGGAGATTGGAATTGTTCTTGAAAGCGCCGCCGCTGATTGCACCGCCGGGCACCAAAAGCTCGCCCTCCAGCGTCACCATGCGGATGCCATAGTCAAATTTCTTTGCAATCTTCACCGCATTGTCCACGTTATCGACCACCAGAATACGCCCCAGCATTGCCTTGGCTACATTCTGATATTTCTTTTCGATTTTTACAAGGGCGTCCGCCATCCCCACCACGCCCGGTTCCTTCAAGGCTTCCGGATTCTTAAATTCCTGCGGATGCGTGATACTTGTGAGCGGCAGAAAGGTAGCGCGCCCGGCTTTGGCCTTCTTTAGGAAACCGATCATGCGCTTGGCGGTCTCCTCATCCTCCGTGACGATATTCTGGATATTGCCGCCGAGTGCCGTCTCGATTGCGGTCTCATATTTGGCATCCGCCTGAATGATGTCCGCCACCACGCCGATGATGCCCTTCTCGCTGTCCTTCTTTTCCATCACAGCCTTTACGCTGCCGCCATATCCCTCGTAGCGCTCCGTCAAATTAGAAAGCGCTTCCAATTTAGACTTCTGCTGGTGATAGAGTACCTGCGTATCCCGAAGCTTCTGGTCCTTCGCGGCAAGCTCATCGCGCACACCGACGAGCTGTTCTTCCATCAGCTCCTGCTTCTCCGTCAATTCCTTGATGGACGCGGTGATGGCGTCAAATTCTTCTTCCAGCTTTTTGATGGTCTCCGCCTGCTCCGCCTCGTCGGACTTTGCCCGCAGGAGTCTGGAATTGAGCTCCGCCTTACGGATATTCACCTGCTCCAGCATGGTGTCGAAACGACCCAGCTTCGACTTGATGGTTGCCCTGTTGTTAAGCGCCTCTATAATGGTATTCTTTCCGCTTTCGATATGATTATTTAGGGTTTCGATCTCACTCTGCGTGGTCTCTAAGAGCGTTCTCGCCTGACTGCGTTCCTCCTCAAGTGCCGCCAGCTTCTCGTCGATCTCCTGTTTCTCTGACAAAATCGTCTCCCGCTCTTGATCCCGTTGTGCCAACTGCTCACTGATGCTGCTGATCCGGCTCTGCAGATGCTCCTCGTTTCCCTCCGCGGAATGGATCTGTTCCTTTAAGACATTGATTTCCCCCTCCAGCTTGGAGCGCATCACGCCTGTATCCGTAAGGGTCGCCCTCGCCGCCTCGATCTGCTCATCCAGCTCCTCGATACGGTTCTGGATCCGTTCATACTCCTCCTTGATAGACTCATATTTCCCCGTCGTCTCCGCCAAATCACCCGAAGCGATGGAAAGCTTCTCGTCCACCTCTTTTAATTGTTCTGTCACACGCACATTTTCGAGCAAAAAAGCGTTTACGTCAAGTGTCTTAAGTTCCTCCTTCTTGCGCAGGTAGATTCTCGCCTTTTCCGCCTGTTTCTCCAAAGGACCCGTCTGCTTTTCCAGCTCCGCCAGAATATCGTTAACGCGCACCAGATTCTGCTTTTCCGCTTCCAGTTTCTTCTGCGCCGCGTATTTTCTTCTCTTGAATTTCACAATGCCGGCAGCCTCGTCAAAAAGCTCTCTGCGCTCCTCCGGTTTACCGCTTAAGATCTTGTCGATCTGTCCCTGTCCAATGATGGAGTAGCCTTCCTTACCGATACCGGTATCATAGAACAGCTCGTTCACATCCTTTAATCGGCAGGGCGTGCCGTTTAGCATATACTCGCTCTCGCCGGAACGATACAGCCGCCTTGACACCGTCACCTCGTCATAATCAATGGCAAGCTGATGATCGGAATTATCCAGCGTAATTGCCACATAGGCATAACCCAAAGGCTTTCTCATTTCCGTACCGGAAAAGATTACATCCTGCATGGAAACACCGCGGAGCTGCTTGATACGCTGCTCACCCAGCACCCAGCGGACCGCATCGGCAACATTGCTCTTTCCGGAGCCGTTCGGTCCTACGATACCTGTAATGCCGTTGTGGAATTTGAAATTGATCTTATTGGCAAAGGACTTAAATCCATGTACCTCTATACTCTTTAAATACATATGTACCTCTCATTCCCATTGTGAGAATCCGTTACTTCCTATTCCTTGCAAGGAGCGCCTGATAGGCCGCCTGCTGCTCCGCTGCCTTCTTGGAATGACCGCTCCCTTCTCCCACCTTTTTCTCCCCCACATAAGCTTCCACATCAAAGATCTTATCATGCTGGGGACCTTCTTCCCGCACAAGCTTATAGTGCAGTTCTCCGTTATTCTCCTGCTGCACGAGCTCCTGCAGGGTCGTCTTCGCATCATAAAAAAGCTGCTTGTGTTCCAGATCCGAGAGCACAAATCGATGGATAAAAGCAGAAGCTTTTTCCAGACCCCCGTCCAAATAGATCGCGCCGATCACCGCCTCCATCACATCGGAAACGATGGAATCCCTGCCTCTGCCTCCGGTTGCTTCTTCCCCTTTGCCAAGCAGAATATACTGCTCTATGGATATCTCTCTGGCACAGTAAGCAAGCGCAGGTTCGCAGACCATGGAAGCCCGCAGCTTTGACAGCCTTCCCTCCGAGTTTTCCCGCCTCTCCCGAAAGAGAAAATCACTGGTAACAAGCTCAAGCACCGCATCGCCCAAAAACTCCAGGCGCTCGTAATTCTCATATTTATTGATCTTCATCTCATTCGCATAGGAGCTGTGCGTGCACGCCTGCAGCAGCAGTTTTTTATCCGCAAACGTATATCCGATTTTCTGTTCCAGCTCACCCAGCATTGCTTCTGTCATAAATCTCTCCGTTCCGCAAAAAAATCGCCCCTTCCTCATCTGAAGGGGCTTTCCGGTTACTCCCTGCTGCTCCTGATCAATTCTACAGCCTCCCCCACTGTCGTGATACGTTCTGCCTTTTCGGCAGGTATCTCAATTTGAAAGGCATCCTCAATTCCCATAATGATTTGGTATACATCCAAAGAGTCCGCACCCAGATCCTCTAAAAACGTGGTCTCCTCCGTAATCTCTCTGGGATCCACATTCAAAACTTCCGCTATCACTTCTTGTAACTTATTAAGTTCCATCTCAAAACCAACCTCATCGCTTCTTGCGCTTCCCGCTATCGGTACCTTTGCCGCTGCCTGCCATTCTCATTCTCAGGCTTCCTGATTCGCGACCTTTTCTCTGATCTTTTCACTGATCTTCTGCTCTGTAAAAGTGATACATTGTAAGATCGAGTTCCTGATCTCGTTTGCCTTTGAACTTCCGTGTGTTTTTACCACCAGCCCTTTTAAGCCCAAAAGCGGTGCGCCGCCGTACTGTTCCAGATCAAAAGCTTTCAGCGTCGTCTTTAAGGCGGGTTTGACCAAAAGTGCGCCGATCTTGCTGCGAAACGAGGTCATCATTCCCTCCTTCACCTTACTGATAAGGGTCAGACCCACGCCCTCGTAGGTCTTTAGGATCACATTGCCCACAAATGCCTCACAGACGATCACATCCGCCGCGCCTGCGGGAATGTCTCTGGCTTCCACACTGCCGATGAAATTGATATCGGGACAGTTCTTTAGCAGAGGAAAGGTCTCCTTTACAAGCGCGTTTCCTTTCTCCTCCTCCGCACCGATATTCACGATACCGACCTTCGGGTTTTTCACACCCATCACATATTCCATATAAACGGAACCCATCTTTGCAAACTGCACCAGATGAGAGGGTCTCGCGTCCACGTTCGCGCCGCAGTCGATCAGCAAAGAACACCCCGTCGCCGTCGGAATCAACGGTGCCAGCGGCGGTCTCTCCACACCTTTGATGCGGCCGACAATAACCTGTCCGCCCACCAGCGTCGCACCGGTAGATCCGGCTGACACATAGGCGTCGCAGGTGCCATCCTTCACCAGGGTAAGCGCCTTTACGAGGGAGGAATCTTTCTTTGAACGGATTGCCATCACCGGCGGCTCCGCCGTCTCTATGATCTCAGAGGCATGAACGATCTCGATCTGTTCTTTCGGATAAGTATAGCCGGCAAGTTCTTTTTCCAGGACATCCTGCTGTCCTACCAGATATACCTTGACCTTTTTGCTCTCACAGACCGCCTCCACAGCGCCCTTTACCGTCTCCACCGGAGCGTTGTCGCCGCCCATGGCATCCACCGCCACCTTGATCCATTCGCTCATACCGTATCTCCGATCCGCGGCCCCTAAAAGACCGCCTCCTTGCGTCGCTTCCATCCGCCCCGTTTCCTTTCGGGACACCTTATAATAATATACTAAATAAACACATAAAAATCAAGGCTTTCCGAGAAGTCCCGAAAAGCCTTTCACACCGATCAGTCAACTGCAATGATCTCTTTTTTGTTGTATGTGCCGCATTTCTTACAAACTCTGTGAGGCACCATCAGCGCGCCGCACTTGCTGCATTTTACCAACGTGGGAGCAGTCATCTTCCAGTTTGCTCTCCTCTTGTCTCTCCTACCCTTAGAAGATTTGTTTTTCGGACAAATAGACATCGTCACACCTCCCTTTCCGCTTCAAAAATATCTTTGATCGCCGCCATTCTGGGATCGGGCACGAAATGATCGCAATCGCACGTTCCCTCATTCAGATCCCTGCCGCATGTGGGACAGATTCCCTTACAATCCGGCTTACAGAGAATCTTCATAGGCCAGCTTGTC
>DETS01000120.1:63227-119984 GCA_002361735.1 Lachnospiraceae bacterium UBA3282
AGAATCTTCATAGGCCAGCTTGTCACTATCTCACTGATCAGTAAGTCGTCTATGTCAAGCACAAAACCGTCCATGAAAGGCTGTTCCTCATAGACTGCCGGATCCGACGAAGCCTCCGGCGCCCAAACCTCTCTGGTAAAGCGAAGCGATAGTTTCTGCTCCACAGGCTTTAGACACCTGTCGCAGACCGCTGTAAAGACAAACGCTGCTTCCACGTCGATCTTTGCTTTTCCTTTTCCGGTATTCGTAAAAACGAAGGATGCCGGAGACAGCGCATGTCCCGGATACGTCTCGCCATAGGCGGAAATCTCCGTGATCTGCGGCTCCACCTGCGTCTTAACGACTTTTTCCTCGTTTGTCAGGGCTTCGGTCAGGTTCAAAAACATAGCAGACTCCCATTCATACGCAAACAATTATACATAGAGCACATGGGTTTGTCAACCGATAATTTTTGAATCGCCCCTTGATGCAATCCCAACCTTTCTTTGAATGATTTGCGATAACTTCTGGAAATATAGTCTTCCATTCCGTTTTTCATGACCAGTTCCAAAGAACCGTTAAATCCTGCGGATACATGACTGATCCGCCTGATATTGACGATCGCGGATTTCGAGACGCGGACAAAGACCTCTCCCAGACAGCGTTCCATCTCATAGAGCGGCCGATTCAGCCTGTATCTGTCTTACAAAAATGTCCGCGCCGTACAGGATGTGTCCTTTTCCCTAAAGGAAGGGGAAGTTTTGGCCGTCGTCGGCGCAAACGGCTCGGGGAAAACGTCCACGGTCGAATGCGTGGAGGGACTGCGGCAGCCTGACAGCGGCTCCGTACAGGTATTCGGGCAGGACCTCTGGGCCCATCGACGGGAGGTCTACCGCAAAATCGGCATCCAGTTACAGGAAACAGAATATCCCGCAAAGATACGGGTCGAAGAACTGTGCCGCCTGTATGCAGGTTTCTATGAGCGGCCTGCCGACTGGGAGGGACTGCTATCCCAGATGAATCTGGAAGAAAAGAGAAGGCGCACGGTGAGCAAACTTTCCGGCGGTGAAAAACAGCGCCTGTCGGTATTGTTGGCGCTAATGGGAAGGCCCAGACTTTTGATCCTGGACGAATTGACCACAGGGCTTGATCCGGAGGTCAGACAGAATATGTGGGAAACGTTTCGCGCCATTCGGGATAACGGCGTCGCTATTCTTCTGGTCTCGCATTATCCGGACGAAGTTGAGGCTCTGGCTGACCGTATGCTCTATCTGGAGCAGGGGAAACAGCTTTTTTTCGGTTCCCAGGAGGAATTTCGTAAGTGGACAGCGGAGCGCATAGCTACTGAAAACCTGCCGCAGGACTGTTCCCTGGAAAAGCTCTATTTACAGATTGTTCCCAAAACAACAGGTATTACAATGGAGGGTATCTTATGAACACAATTGCCATGAAACGGTTTTTATTCACCTGCAAGATAGAATTTGTATTGATGGTACGGAATTTTTTCGGTTTTTTCTTTGGCCTGATCTTTCCTTTGATGATGTTAGTGCTGTTTGGCTCGATTTTTGGAAATCAGCCGGTCTCTCCCGGCTCCGATCTGCGGATGATGGATCTCTCTATTCCCGGCTATGCCGTGATGGTGATGGGGGTCGCGGGGCTGATGTCCTTTCCCCTGACTTTGGCAGAATGCAAAGAAAAGAAAATATATAAACGGTTTGACGCTACCCCTGTCGGAAAGGAGCACATCATTCTGGCACAGATCACGGTGAATCTCCTCCTGACCGTCCTGGGGATCGCCATCCTTTTGGCTGCCGGAAAGCTTCTCTATCAGCTGCAGATCCAGGGCGATGTCCTGTCGATCGCTGCATCCGCACTGCTCTCCATCGCGGCCATGTTTGCCATGGGCTTTCTGTTTACCGCCGTTGGAAAGGACGCAAAGCTCACCCACTTGCTGTGCTATCTGTTTTACTTTGTGATGCCCTTTCTCTCCGGCGCGACAGTGCCTGCCATGCTCTTTCCTGACCAGATCCGTAAGCTTTCACAGCTTCTGCCCATGACCCATGCAGTCAATCTGATGCAGGGCGTCTTTGCGGGAGACAGTCTGTCTGTGCACGGTAAGGAGCTGTTGATCCTCGGCGGAATCTGCCTGGTATTTTACGGTGTGGGCGCCTTCTTATATGCGAAGCGGGACTGGACTTAAACAGTCCGTCCCTCTCCCGCCTGATATTCCCGCAATTTGCTATTGAGGCGCTCCGTCTCTTTTTTGTGCCAGCTCCATACCACGGCGGATATAACGATAAATACCGCCAGAATCCCCAGCGCCATCACTGCCAGCATCAGGAGGTTCCCCCTCTCGATCCATGTAAAACAATACCCGCCGCCCAGCACCACAACGTTGATGTACAGATAATGCAAAAATTTCCGGCACAGCATACTTCTGCGGCTGACCTCCCGATAGGGATGCAAAAGATTTCCCAGACTGCAGATAAAGGCGATCACCGGAATCTGCCACAGGATATCCACGCTGATCTGCGGGTCACCCGGCCAGAATACTTTGATGTAAACTGCGCTCACAAACACACTGCCTGTTGTCACCATGCAGAAGGTCAGCAGGATTTCCCTGATCCTTTTTTTTAACGACTCAGACATCATATTCTCCATTTCGGAGCATTCATTTTTCATACTCTCTCCCTTTTTGTGTCTCAAACCTGATACGTTCTCCTTCGCGCCCACAAAACGCCTGTCACTTCCTATTTTTCACGCACGACGCGCCTGCCATTTTCTGTCTTACGCAGGGCCTCACATGCCAAGCCGCTTTTTCAACAACGGCACATACTGTCTGGAAATGATGAGTCTTTCCCCGTTTTTCATCTGCGCCTCAAAGCGTCCGCCGAAATCCGGGGCAAACTGCTTTACTTTAGACAGATTGATGATCACCGACTTGGAGGCGCGAAAGAAATCGGTGCCCGCGTACTCCTCCTCGATCTCGTACAACTTATATTTGACCTCATATACGCCCTGTTCCGGATAAAGGAACACTTTATTGTCCACGGATTCGAAATAGTAGACATCCCCCGCGTCGATCTGCCTGATCTTATCGTTGTCCGTGACCGTGAATTTGCCGCGTCTCGTCTTTAATTCGTGAATCACCCTAAGAAGCGCCTCGTCCAGTTCCCTGCATCTGACGATGATTTCTTCCTCTTCCCCGGGCGCAATGTCCTGTATTGTTATCTTCATATTTTTCCACTCATTCTGTTTTGACCCATACAGTCAATTTATCTGTCCCTGCCGGCGCGCCGCATACTGATCAGCGCAGAAATGATCGTGATTCCCACTCCTAACAATACCACAAAAAGAAGCTGCATGGAAACAGACAATATTTCCCCGTTTACGGAAACGGTGATCCCCATGCCCTCGCTGTATCCCTCCGCCACCGCTGACGGCAGTCCCTCAAAGGTCTTAGCAAGCGCTTCCTGCACGCTCACCCTGCGCATCATGGAGGCGCCGTGCAGCACAGGGAGCACTTTCATCGCCGTACATACCTTTTCCGGCAGCATTTCCATGGAAAGATAGATACCCCCAAGGAAACCAACCAGCGTCCCACTCACCGTAAGCACCCCGTTCCATGCGCCGCTGCTGTGTATGAAGAGGGTCAGCAGATAGGAAAATGCCGCATAGAGGAAACTGTTGGCAAGGATCATGCCCGCAAGCAAAAGGCAGGTCTTTGCCGAAAGGCCGCCTCCATTCCCAATTAACAGCAGATTCCCGACAAGCAGCGTAAAAAGGCTCATTCCCGTGCCGATGATCCATGCGCTCAGGATGTACCCCAGCGTGATCCACGCCCTGCTCACCGGCGCGATATAAAAGGAAGCCAGTTTTCCCTCCTCCTCGTCGTGGATCAGATTGCCCATCACCGTCATCGTCACCGTTACACAGTTGACTAAGAGAATCCCCGCCAGTGCCCACACTAAAACAAGATGGTCCGCGTTTGCGCGATCCGCTGCGGCATCCCGCGCGCCTCCATACGTCTTTAACAGCTCTACGATCGTATCGCTGTTCATATTTCCCAAAAATAATAACATCAACACCAACACGATCAGCATCGACAGCAGGGAGAAAAACACTGCCCCCCTGTCCCGCAGAAAAATCTTCATATTCCTAACCAACAACGCCCCCGTCGCATTCGCCTTATGCTTCATCTGCTTCCACGCTCCCTTCTTCCCTGCCTGTAATATTTAAGAATACGTCGTCCATCGTTCCCTGCACCATCTCAAATCCTGCCAGCAAACTCTCATATTGCTGCAGCAGGGGCAGTGCCTGCATGCTGTTTTCAACCGTGAGTACGATGTACTCCTCCTTTTTCCGAAAAGGCAGGCCGTCCGCAGTCAGTGTCTGTGTCAACGTCTTTTCCTTCCCTTGCATGGGAATCATCCGCAGCTTGTCTTTCGCATAGCGCTCCTTTAGGGAAAAAGGTGTACCCTGCTCCTTAATGTGCCCGGCATCCAAGATGGCAATGGCGGATGCCCTCGCCGCCTCCTCCATGTAGTGCGTGGTCAAAAACACCGTCATCTTCATCTCCCGCCTCAGCTTTTCCACACTCTCCCACACGGCCTTGCGGGTTGCCGGGTCCAGCCCCGTAGTGGGCTCATCCAAAAACAGGACCTCCGGCACATGTAAAAGCGCCCCCGCAATCTCACACCGTCTCTTCTGCCCGCCGGACAGTTTCGCATACCGTCTGTTGTAGACATCCGAAAGCCCCATGATTTCACAGACGTCCGCCAGATGTTTCTTCAACTTTGCTTTATCCTTCTCGTACAGGCTTCCTCTGACCAGCAGATTTTCCTTTACGCTCAACCGCAGATCCAGACAATTATTCTGTCTGACCACACCGATTTTCCTGCGGATCGCTTCATTGTCCTTTCCCAAACGATAGTCGCAGATCTCCGCCATTCCCGACGTCTGCGCATATAGCGTACAAAGCATATTGATGGTGGTCGACTTACCTGCGCCGTTGACCCCCAGGAAGCCGAATAAATCGCCCCTCTCTACGCAAAAGCTGATGTCGTCCACCGCCTTGACCTCTCCAAACCGCTTCACAAGATGTTCCACTCTGACTGCCGTCTCCATAAACTGCCTCCTTTGTTGTTCTTGTATGCATCCATGGTAGCTTCCCGAGGATTTCTTGACAAGAAAAAGGAAGGTAAGTGGTAATTTTACGAAGGTAAGATACACAATGAGCGCAAAAAGAAGGAATTGTCTTTTACAAAATATATGATATACTTATTACGAAGCCCGTAATAAAGGAGGTTTTCTTATGTATCATTTTACCGACGACTGTCTGATCGGCGTGGAAGCCATAGACAACGAACACCGCGAACTGTTTCGCATCATTAACGACACACAGGAGCTTTTAGACAATCAGATCATCAGCGATAAGTACGACCGCATCATTGAGATGGTGGACCGTCTGGATCAGTATGCGGAGGAACATTTTCAGCACGAGGAAGAATACATGGAGACCATCCAGCACCCCGAGCTGAACCTGCAAAAGCGGCAGCACCTTTTCTTCCGTGACAAAATAAACGGCATCACGAATTCCTTTTCCTCCGACCATGAACAGCAGGAGATGCTGGAAGATCTGCTTCGCTATCTTGTGACCTGGCTGTACCGCCACATCATCAGCTCTGATTTGATGATCGGCAAATTAAAGCCCTCGGAGGAGCGAACCGCCCCTGTTTTCACGGATACATACCTGACAGATATCCCGCTCATCGACAAAGAGCATAAGGAATTGTTCCGCATCATCGGCGACGTGTACCGCATTATGACCGATGAACTGGCCTTTGACAAATACGATGAGATCGTGAGTCTTTTGGATGAATTAAGGGAATACACGAAATTCCACTTTCAGGACGAAGAACTCTATATGGAAAACATTCACTACGAAGGGCTGGAAGCACAAAAGCGGGCGCATGAAGCCTTCATCTCGAGGCTGGATGAAATGGATTTAGAGCACATCGATGAAAACCAGCAGGAGACGCTGGAAGATCTGATGGAATTTCTGACAGAGTGGCTGGTGAACCACATTTTACACAGTGATAAGAAGATCGGCAAAGGGGCGCAGGCTTAGCGCCCCTTTTTTGTCTGATTTACCGCACTATTTCACCAGCGCTGCCGTTTCTCTGGCGATTGCCAGTTCTTCGTTCGTGGGAACCACCAGCACCTTTACCTTGGAATCGGGTGTGCTGACTTCCAGCTCCTCCCCTCGTTTGTTATTCTTTTCCTGATCCAGAGCAATCCCCAGATACCCCAAGCGCTCACAGGCAAGGTTTCTGACTAAGGGGCTGTTCTCTCCAACACCCGCCGTAAAGCAGATCACATCCACGCCGTTCATGGCTGCCGTATAAGCACCGATATATTTCGCCACCCGGTAAGCAAAGGTCTGAATCGTACGCAGCCCTCTGTCCTCCCCCGCGTTGTAAGATTTCTCCAGATCGCGGAAATCGGAAGAAAGATTATCGGAAAGCCCCAGGACGCCGGACTTTTTATTGAGCACCGTCATGATCTCGTCAATAGATTTCTTTTCCTTATGCGCAAGAAATTCGATGATCGCCGGATCGATGTCTCCGGAGCGGGTCCCCATGATCAGTCCCTCCAGCGGCGTAAGCCCCATGGAAGTGTCCACACATTTCCCGTCCTTGACCGCGGAAATGCTGGCGCCGTTGCCGAGATGACAAACGATGATCTTCAAATCCTCATACTTTTTACCAAGCAGCTCTGCTGCCCGCTTTGACACATAAGAATGGCTGGTGCCGTGAAAACCGTATCTTCTCACCTGATACTTCTCATAATATTCATAGGGCAGACCGTAGAGATATGCCTCCTTCGGCATCGTCTGATGGAATGCCGTATCAAACACACCCACCATAGGGGTCGTGGGCATCAGCTTCTTGCAGGCATCGATGCCGATCAGGTTCGCCGGATTATGTAAGGGCGCCAGATCATTGCAGGCTTTGATGGCTTCAATCACCTCGTCGGTAATGATCGTGGAGGAGGCAAACTTTTCTCCGCCGTGCACGATGCGGTGTCCTACCGCGCCAATCTCATCCAGTGATTTTACCACACCCGTCTTCTCATTGGTCAAGGCGTTCAATACCAGCTCGATCGCCTTGGTATGATCGGGCATAGGAGTCACGGTTTCTTCCTTTTCACCGCCGGCGGGCTGATAGACGAGCCGGCTGCCCTCGATGCCGATACGCTCGCACAGGCCTTTCGCAATCTGCTTCTCCGTTTCCGCGTCGATGAGCTGAAATTTCAGAGAAGAACTGCCGCAGTTGATAACTAAAATATTCATACGTTTATTCTTCCTTTCTCTTTATGCTAACTGAGCTTGTACAGCCGTTAACGCCACCACACCCACGATATCCTGCCAGGAGCAGCCGCGGGAGAGATCGTTTACGGGCTTGGCGATTCCCTGAAGCATAGGGCCGTAGGCCTCCGCCTTGCCAAGTCTCTGCACCAGCTTATAACCGATATTGCCGCAGTCCAGATTGGGGAAGATCAGCACATTTGCCTTACCCGCCACCTCACTGCCGGGCGCCTTGGATTTTGCCACCTGAGGCACCAGCGCCGCGTCAGACTGCAGTTCTCCGTCAATGGTAAGATGAGGGTACTGTTCTTTCGCAATCCGCGTCGCCTCCACCATCTTATCTACCAAAGGATGTTTTGCGCTGCCCTTCGTCGAATGAGACAGCATGGCGATAATGGGCTTTGCGCCCACCAGGCTCTTAAAGCTCTTAGCTGAGCTATCCGCAATGGCTGCCAATTCCTCTGCCGTAGGATCCTGGTTCAAGCCGCAGTCGGCAAAGAGAAAGGTGCCGTGTTCCCCCAGTTCACAATCCGGCACATCCAAAATAAAGAAACCGGATACCAGCTTTACCCCCGGCGCCGTCTTTAGGATCTGCAGCGCAGGACGAAGCGTGTCCGCCGTCGCATGACAGGCGCCTGCCACCATACCGTCCGCGTCATTTGCCTTTACCATCACCACGCCGAACGTGAGATAGTCTTTTAACAGGATCTCTCTTGCCTTCTCCGGCGTCATCCCCTTATTCTTTCGAATCTCAAACAGAAGCTCCACATACTCGTCCAGCTTCTCCGTCTTTTCCGGATCAATGATCTGCACCCCGTCCAGTTCCACTTCCAGCCAGCCGGCACCATCCATGATCTTTTCTTCGTTCCCCACCATGATAATGTCAGCAATGCCCTCTTTCAGGATATTGGCTGCCGCAATCAACGTTCTCTTATCGTTGGTCTCCGGCAAAACGATCGTCTTTTTATCGCTCCTCGCCTTCTCCTTCATCAGATCAATATAAGACATAACGATACCCTCCTTCTCTGTGGCGCCGCTCACTTAAGCGCTTACATTCATTATAAAAAAAACAAACTGCAGATACAAGAGATTTTGTCTCTGTTCTGGAAAAAAAGCAATACAAAACTGCTATCTTATGATACACTGTATCATATAAAGCAATTTTCACTTCAGAGACATAAAAAGGTGGCGCAATCATGAAAACAGTCGGAATCATCGCGGAATACAATCCATTTCACAACGGGCACGCATATCATATCCAAAAAGCGAAGGAATTGACAGGCGCAGACTTCTGCGTCGTTGTTATGAGCGGCGACTTTGTACAGCGCGGCACCCCCGCCCTGATGGACAAGTATCTGCGCACCTCCTGCGCATTGGCAAACGGTGCGGATCTGGTACTGGAACTTCCTGTCTGCTATGCCGTCAGCAGCGCCGAATATTTTGCAGGCGGCGCAGTAGCGCTCCTTGATCAATTAAATGTCATCGATTCCCTCTGCTTTGGCAGCGAATGCGGCGATATCGGCGTTCTCAAACAGTTTGCAAAGGAGCTGTTGACGGAGACGCCCGCCTTCAAGCGTGAGCTTGCCCATCAGCTCCGTTTGGGACATTCCTACCCGCAGGCAAGAAACACCGCCCTGGAAATCTCCGCGCCTCATCTGACTGCCTACATGGATGTGCTCTCCTCGCCCAATAATATTCTGGGAATCGAATACTGCAAGGCTGTCCTTTCCAGAGAAAGCCGAATCGAACCCTGCACCATAAAGCGTGCGGGTGCCTCCTACCATGACAACAGCTTGGAAAGCCGCCTGTGTTCGGCACGGGCAATCAGAGAATCTTTGCACCAGTCCCAAGTAACCAAAACGCTGCAAAAGCAGGTCCCCGCTTCCGCAAGGGAGATCGCGGAAGCGGCATACCTAAAGTCCTACCCGGTCTTTGCGGATGACATTTCCCTGCTGGTGCATTACTGCCTCTTGTCGAAAGAAGCTTCCGGATTCACGGACTATCCCGATATTGACAAGGAACTCTCGGACCGCATCTGCAATCAATTGCCAAAATACCGTGACTTTGACTCTTTCTGCGAACTTCTAAAATCGAAAAACCGTACTTATGCCCGGATATCCCGCAGTCTGCTGCATGTTCTGCTCGATATCAAGAAAGAAGACTTTGCGCGTTACCAGAAGGAAGGTCAGGTCTTTTATGCCCGTATGCTCGGTTTTCGTGAGAGCGCTGCCCCCCTGCTTTCCGCCATCAAAGAAAAGACTCGCATCCCGCTTCTCTCAAAACTTGCAGACGCAGAAAAACAGCTTGCACCGACAGCCCTTTCCATGCTGGAAAAAGATATCTATGCAAGCCATATCTACCAGAGTATCATACACCACAAGTTTCCCGAAACCGATTCTTTTCCGGAAATCTGCGAACAGAAAAACCCGATCATAAAAATGTGACTGTATCCTGATCTTTAGGTAGGGCACAGCGTCTCGTCGATCCTGCGAACGATCTGTCCCCGCACCAGATCGGCGATTTCTGCTGTGGTCATACCGCAATATTCCTCATAGGGAATCGCTTTCAAAAAGTGTACCTGTGTCTCCATTTTCTTTAACGACCATTCTTCAAATACTCTGTAGGAGTCAATGAGCGCCACGGGAACGATAGGCGCTTTTGCCTTGACCGCACTCTTAAAACACCCCGGCTTAAACGTTCCTACGGTGTTATGATTATGAAAGTAACCGCCCTCCGGGAAAATGATGAACCGAGCCCCCGTCTTGATATCTTCCGCCAGCTCTCTTATGATTTTCATAGACTGTCTGGCATCGCCTTTTTTCAAACGCTTCCCCTGCACCAGGTCAATGAACTGTTTGACCAAAATACCGTGTGAGCGGGCATCATCGATTACCACCGAACAGGGTTTGTCGTGGGATATCATGATCCCCAGCGCATCATATTTCCCCTGATGATTGGGGCACAGCAGATAACCGCCTTCCTGCGGAAGATTCTCCACTCCGTAACGTTTCGTGGAGATACGCCCCGCCCGCATCATACGTTTGATGGCAAGCCGCGCATAGGCATAACGCGCCTCCTCACCGTAACGTTCCGTATGCTTTGCCCGGTATGCCATTCCGGGTATCATATAAATCCTCGGCAGATTCCACAGGATTACCTTTAGGAACCGTAACATAACTTCACTCCATTTCTTCCTTCATCGATATCGCTTCTGCCTACATAAGCGGCGAAAGCAGCTTTAAAAGCGGGCCAACGATATTGGTTTTCACAAACTTCTTTTTACACCACTCCATGGTGATCTCCTCGCAGACTGCAAAGGTATCCACCATATCTTCTTTCAGCTTCTCTATCGCCCGCGCACGATAGAGATACACGCCGCATTCGAAATGATGGTAAAAGCTCCTGTAATCGAAATTGATCGTTCCCACCGTCGCAGACTCATCATCCGAGAGTACGCATTTCGCATGGATAAAACCCGGCTGATACTGAAAAATCCTCACGCCTGCCCCAATCAAATTCTGATAATTGGACTGCGTCAGCCAGTAGACAAACTTCTTATCCGGCACGCCCGGCGTAACGATCCGCACATCCACGCCCCGCTTCGCCGCCAGCTTGAGTGCTGTGATCATCTCATTGTCCGTAACCAGGTAGGGCGTATAGATCCAGATATAACGCTTTGCAGCACCGATCATGTTCAGGTATACATTCTCTCCCAGCGTTTCATCATCGAAGGGCGTATCCATGTACGGCTGCACATAACCGTCCGCCTCCGGCACCTTTGCGGAATCCTCATGATATCTTCTGTAATCTTCCTCCGTATAACGTGACATGTTCCACATCTGTAAGAACATGACCGTAAAATTCCAAACCGCCTTCCCTTCGATGCGGATACCGGTATCCTTCCAATACTCACCGTAAGGATGTTCTAAATTGATATACTCGTCCGACAGATTGATGCCGCCCGTATAAGCCACCCTTCCATCGACTACCACGATTTTCCTGTGATCTCTGTTATTCAGTACCAATGACAAAAAAGGGACCAGTCTGTTGAACGATACGCACTTGATTCCTTTCTTTTCCATGATCCTGTCATACCTTTTCGGCAAAAGAAAGGCGCATCCGATATCATCGTAAATCAGCCTGACTTCCACACCGGCTTTTACCTTGCGCTCCAAAATTTCCAGGATCGTGTCCCACATCTTACCCTCTTTCATGATAAAAAACTCAAGAAAGATAAAATGCTCTGCCTTTTCCAAATCCTTGATCAGGCTCTCCCACCAGGGTTTCCCGTCCGCAAAATAAGCGGAAGCCGTCTGATCCCATACAGGCGTAGCTCCATAGGAAGTGATATAACCGCTTAAGTTTGCCGTCGCCTGATTCTCTCCCTTCAATTCCTCCAGAATCTTTTCATCCTGCACAAGACTTTTCCTGACCTGCTTGTCCGTCCGCTCCATGCTGTCACGCAGCTTTCTCGGAACGATCACATGGCCGAAAAAAAGATAGAATACGCCGCCAAACAACGGAAAGATCAGAATCGGCACCACCCAGGCAAGTTTGACTGCCGGGTTGTTCGGCTTCCATATAATATAAACCACTGCCCAGAAAGTGATAAAGCGCAGTACCATGGAAACCCATACATAGTAATTGCCCCACTGCAAAAGCACAGTCAGGAAAAAGCCAATCTGCAGCAATACCAGAAGCGCCGTAATCACCACCCGGTTTAAGGCGTACTGCAAAAACTTTCTCATTTCAAAAACCCCTTCACGATCTGCTCCTCGGCCTCCTTTTCCGTCAGACCGAGCGTCATCAGCTTTATCAATTGTTCTCCCGCAATTTTCCCGATAGCCGCCTCGTGGATCAGGTTCGCGTCGATGTGGTTGGCCGTCAGCTCCGGGATCGCGCTGACACTGGCCTCATCCATGATGATCGCATCGCATTCGCTGTGCCCCTGACAGCTTGCGTTGCCGTTGATGCAGCTGCGAAATACCTGCTTGGAACGCTCCCTTGCCACGGAGCGAGAAATCAGGTTCACACCGGAACCTTGCCCCTCCATATCCACCGTAAAGTCTGTCTCCGCGACCTGTCTGCCATGCGTCATGATCTTTTCTTTGATCGTCAGGGAAGCCCCTTCTTCCACTGTCGCTGTGGTCACGCGCCGGGTAGAATCGATGCCCTTAATCTGCACCGTCTCCATTTCCAGCACCGCCCCTTTCCCCAGATGAATCTCTGTCGTGGGATTCATCACCCGTTCACCGCTTCCGTCACCCGAACCGTAATGCTTCTCCACATAGCGCACTTTCGCATTCTTTTCCACGAAAAAGCGATGGATTCCGGAATGTTCCGACGCCTGATCGCCGCTGTTGTGAATGCCACAGCCGGCTATGATCGTAACATCGCAGCCTTCTCCCACAAAAAAATCATTGTATACACTCTCCTGCAAACCGCTCTGACTTAAGACCACGGGGATGTGCACACTTTCCCCTTTTGTCCCTGGTTTGATTTTGATGTCGATGCCCGAGCGGTCCGTTTTGGTGATGATATCGATATTCGCGGTGGTGTTTCTGCCCGCCATCTCCCCGTTGGCGCGGATGTTATACGCGCCCTCCGGCACCTCGTGCAGACCTGCCACCTGTGAAAGTAACTCCTGTTGTATTGCGTCCATATCATACCATCCTTATTTTTCTAATTTATCGGCTAACGTTTTGCAAGGCTGTCCCGCCCCTAAAAGCCCGGGCATGATTTCGTCCCTGCTGCCCACCTTTTCAATCCTGCCGTCAGATAAAAGCACGATCTGATCCGCAATGTTTAAGATCCTCTCCTGATGGGAAATGATAAGGATCGTCCCCCGGATCTCCTCGTGCATCTTCTCGAATACACGAATCAGATTCTGAAAGCTCCACAGATCGATTCCCGCCTCCGGCTCGTCAAAGATGGAAACCTTACTTTTTCTCGCCATCAGCATAGCGATCTCGATACGTTTTAACTCTCCTCCCGAAAGGCTGGCATTGATTTCTCGGTTTACATAATCTCTGGCGCAAAGCCCTACCTCCGAGAGCATGGCGCAGACCTCCGATACCGCCGTCTCTTTTCCTGCCGCGATGGAAAGCATGTCTTTCACCGTGATGCCCTTGAAACGGACAGGCTGTTGAAAGGCAAAGCCGATTCCCAGTTTCGCCCGCTCGGTAATCGATTTTTCCGTGATATCCACGCCGTCTAAAAGAATCTGCCCTTCTGTCGGCGTCAAAATACCTGCCACGATCTTGGCAAGCGTTGATTTCCCGCTGCCGTTTGGTCCCGTGACAGCCACAAAACGATCCTCAAGAGTCAGATTGACATTGCGCAGTATTTCAATCTCTTTTCCGCCGTCTTCCGCCTGAAAGGAGATATTTTTCAATTCCAGCATCATAAACCTCCAAGACTACTGTTCGTCTAAGAAACTCCTTTTTCAAAAGTTCCTTAGTAGAGTATCATAGCACAAATATCAGTAAAAAGCAAACCTGAACACGTGGGAAATTCAGCCTGCCGCGCGTTGAAATGCAGGGTGAAAAAGAGTATAATAATTTCCATAGTTTCAGATAAAAGGAGGATCCCCAAAATGGGACTTGCAGAAATTTTAGGAATTGTATCAGTCGTTCTGCTGTTTGTGATTATCATATTACAACTTACGGGGCGTAAAAAATCAGATCTGGATGAAATCACACTGCTTCTCAAGCGAAACGCCAAGGAACAGCGCGACGATGTGCAGGATCAGATCGCGCACGGCACAACGGAACAGTTTGAGCGGTTTGCCATGATCCAGAAAAGCATTCAGGGTACACTTTCTGAAAACCGCAGGGAGCTGAACCAGCAGTTACATACTTTCAGCGAACAGGTAGACAGCCGGCTTTCCTCCATCCAGCGGGCAAATACGGAGAACAGTGAGAAACTTAACGCCACTTTGGAGGTTAAGATAAAGTCTCTACAGGACAGCAACGAAAAGCGGCTGGAACAGATTCAGGGCGTAGTGGATGAGAAATTACAAAAGACATTGGAAACCCGCCTTGCACAATCCTTTGAGCTGGTCAGCAAACAGCTTGAGAGCGTCGGTCAGGGGCTGGGGGAGATGAAAGCGCTTGCCGCCGATGCGAAGTCTCTGAAAAATGCCCTCACCAACGTAAAAGAACGCGGCACCTATGGCGAAGTCCGTCTGGAAATGCTGCTCTCCGATATCCTCGCGCCGAATCAATACGAGACAAACGTGGAGATCACGGACGGCAAGCGTGTCGAGTTTGCCATCAAGCTCCCCGGCAATGGCGATACCCCCCTGCTTTTGCCGATCGACAGCAAATTCCCGATTGAGGACTATAACCGCCTGATCGATGCGGAAGACAAACAGGCGATTGACGAGGCGAGGCGTTCTCTGACCCTGAAAATCCGCACCTTTGCAAAAGATATTCATGACAAATACATCGTCCCGCCAAAGACAACGGATTTTGCGCTGATGTTCCTGCCCACGGAAGGACTGTACGCAGAGGTTGTGCAAAATGCCGCTCTGTTTGAGGAACTGCGCGAAAAATATAAGATCACAGCCGTCGGCGCGACGACACTCTCCGCGTTTCTCTCCTCTTTGCAGATGGGATTCAAAACCCTTGCCATCGAACAGCGTTCGCAGGAAGTGTGGGACACGCTGCGCGCCGTGAAGTCGGAATTTATCAAATTCGGCGATATGCTTGATAAGGCGCAGAAACAGATCCAGACGGCTGATAAGACACTCTCCGACATCGTCGGCAGACGCACCAGAGCCATCAACCGCACGCTGCGCAGTGTAGAGGAACTGACAGAAACGGAGACGCCTTCACCGCTCACACTGGAAGAAGATGCCGAAGACTAGAACCACCGTAAATTTGCATATGCGGATCTGCGCATAAAAAGACGGCTGTCAATGCACACAACACTGTCAGCCGTCTACTGTAAGATACGTTTCCTAGGAAACAACATAGGGTGCGATTGCCGCCTCCACCTCGGAAATCTGGGCATTGGTCTCCAGAATCCGAAATTCGATCTTTCTGGATAGGTCCATAGAGAAAATCCCCATAATGGACTTCGCATCTACCACGTATCTGCCCGTGGCGATATCAAAATAGCCGTCAAATTTTTCGATTGCGCTCACAAAGCCCTTCACCCTGTCAATAGAATTCAGATCCAGCTCGTAGGTTTTCATGTTCACACCTCCCTTTATGTAATACTGGCGTTTCAAGTAACTCGGTATGAATTTCGCCTCAGCCTTCACATGGCCGATACAAATTCGTTTGGTATTATTCTATTGCATTTTGCAGGATTTGTACAGAGCGTTTTTCCATTTTTAATAACTTCAAAAACAAAACCGTTCTTGTCCAATATAAAAAACCAAAGTTCTTATCTATAAATTCAACGAATCACTCCTGTTTATACACTTCATATTTTTCATTCATTATAAACTTAGACTCCTCCATAGACCCAACTTCTATCGTATTCTGCTCCTGCACTGCCCCGGGTATCGTAACAGTAAGCATTTGCGGATGTTTCTTACAATATTCCAGCGTAACACTTTCCATTTCCTTTATCTGGGCGTATAAATAATCCATCTTCTCCTGTATATAATCATCTGCCCCTTGCAGTTCTTCTAATTCCCAGCTATCATCAAACGGCGCTTCCTGCAATAAATTTAATTGAGACTCAATATCTGTTGAAGGACCTGAAAATCTATTCTTATCTATTTGGCTAAAATCAAAAGGGAACATAAACTCTACATTTATTTTTCCTTCCACTATTCTGGTTGACAGTTGTAAAATTGTCAACTCTGCCTCTCCATTATGAAAAACATAGGTATCTGTATGGAACGGATTGCTTGTACTCCGTACTGTCTCTAAGCTGCTATAATAATTATCAACAAACCTATCTACAATTTCCGCTTTATAATTATTAAACTCATCTGTATCAAACTTATAATACAACTCTTTATCAAAAAGCAAGCTATTATTCTTAATATCAAATTCTTTTTTCGTTTCACCGGAACCATTCTCCAAATAGATAGAATGTCCATCATCCGCTAACTCATAAAGCAAAGTTTCCTTTCGTATTCTCATATTTTTACGTTTGTTACGGCACTTCCCTGAAACTTGACAAAATCGCAAGCACTTCCTTTTCTTCCTCCTCGGTAAATTTTCCATCTTCCGGTGCGCTTGCTGAGAAATAATAGGTCGAATCGCGGTATATAAAGGAGAGATTATCCGCAAAATAGGCTCCCCCATAATAATTCGTCCCAACCTTATCTTTCGGTATCACCGCATACATCTCAGAGCCATCCTCCAGCGGAATCTCCTCTCCTGATGGATAGTCCACAGCAGAAGTACACTTTATTTTTCCGACGACGAAACCATCAAGCGAAGAATCCTCAGCTTTCGTCACCTCGACTCCACTTAAAAAATGCCCCGCTCCGCCTAACGGATCATTATTTTCCTGTTCCCAATACTGCAAGAGCACACCCCGGTCGTTCTTAAACACTACCGCTTCCTTAAATCCTCCGGACAACTCTCTGCTCTCCTCCGCATCGAACGACCATCCATCCGGATAATCAAACGCAAATTTTGTATCACTTTGCTGCGTATAGTAGGTATGGCGCGAAGCATCCCCCGGCGGCTCCCCCGTTTCTTCTGTCCCTCCCGGCTCCTCCTCATCTTTCCCTTCCTGATAAGTACACTTCTCCACAAACTGCTCAGTCCCATCCGGTAAACGTTCAAAATGCGTATTGATATGCACCGGCGCATTATCCGATGTAATGATTTCCCATTCCCGCATTTCTGCCCACAAACCAATCAAAGCATCCGCATCGTCGTCTCCGAGTACCGAAATCGTAAACACGGGAAAGGATATTTCTGTTTCCATACAAACTTGTGAATTTTTCTGGGTAGCGATTTTGGCACTCGCTGCCATTCCTACATCAGCTTCCACATCGATGATATTCTCGCCAAACACAACCAATATCGGCTCAAAGCGAAACATCGCGCTTGCATCACAATTTGCTTCAATTTCCGGACTGCCAGACTGGAATTCATGCTTTCGGTGTCTTATACCTTTATCCTGTTCATACATCACGGATACGCCTGCCGGCAATTCAGCCTGAATTGATATCGTACCTTCTATTGAAAGAACCAGATATAGCTGTATGTCTACACCTGCAACTCCACTCACCAGAGGAATCGGCGTCGGTGTATTAAACAACGGCAGCTTTACTTCCTCCTCCGTCTTAATCTCCCCATGAAAGGTACTGTGTATATCAACGTCAACATTCGCATATTGTATATCTAATATAGGCTCTACTTGTGCCTGTGCCCCGATCACTATCTGATCGATATCAAGCTCCGCGCTGTAATCACCACTCAGTTTCACCGCGTCTCCACCCGACAGAGTTATCCTGTCTCCTGTCGCATTATCGATAACCTCTGCCTCCAAATGCTTCCCGTCATCATCTTCCGCCGTGGAAAACGCTATTTTAAATCCTTTGTACTGCATTTTCCCCGAAAAAACACCTGTATCCATCACCCTTGCATCCGTCCGGTGATTGTTCCGGTGATTCAACGAATATGTATTTCCCTCTGACGCATAGCCTCTTACAATGTCTTCAAATGTCACTTCCGCAATATCCGATACCGCAAGAGATTCCACAGCCTGCTCCAATTCCACAGGCTCTAATGACACCGTCCCATCCGAAGCCATATCACTGATTTTTCGCGCATATTTCAGTTTGGTATTTTTTTCTTCATAGACAATGATGGCTCCTGTTTCAAGCGTATCCTGCGCATGATCCGAAACGACGATTTCCGTTCCGTCCACATTGCTCCTCATTACCTCGTCAGGAGACAATTCTCTCACGCCATCCTGATAGACCACACGGGAATAATCATCTTTCCAAAACTCACCGAAGTACAGATTCTGAAGGGTTTCCAAAATCTGTGTGCATTCTTCTTCCGAAACCCCTTCCGCAAGCTTGTCCTTTTCAATCAGACCATGTTCCATTGCCAGTTCTAAATAGGTATCGTCCTTTATGGTGTCCTCCGTTTCGAGATACATCATCAATTTTCTTTCTCCGATTGATTTCATCGCTGTCATGGCAACAAAACGCCCGGACGCATAACCATCCCCTTCAAACTTGTCCTTCCCGGAAAGCACATCCCATTCCACCGCGGATTGTATGTAGGAAAAATAGGGGTTGGTCGCGTTTACGTCTTCAAAATAAGGATCAGCGCTTTTATATTCTGTCAATCCGCTCTGCTCGCACAGCATTTGCATCCACTCGTAGCGGGAAATGTCGCCTTCTTCGGCGGATTTAATGTATTGATCATCTTTTCTGCTAACAAATAGCACAGTACCAAGACCGATTATCCCTATACTCACCAGAACAATCGCACCAAAAATAATCCTTGCCTTTTTCTGTTCCATCACATAGACCCCTCATAAGATATTATCATTCAGAATATGCTTTCTATCATTTGATTCCTCCGCGCAATCAGAAAATTCATATTCTCGATATAACTTGTAAACGCTCTCTTAATACATTTTTTCTCATCTGTATCCATTTCGAACAGAACCTTTTTTAACTTACGATAAGAAACACATCGGGGAAACTGCTCTAATCCGGGAAAATACGGCTCTGTATCTTCTTTCTCAATATAGCATTTTCTCCCGTTTTTCAGTTCAGAAACTACCAGCGATATCACCTTACAGGACTTGTCCTGACTGACAAACATATCCAACATCCAATATGTAATAAAATGCTTAAAATTTACAAGCCCATCTTCACTGATGCAAAACTGTTTGAGCCATTCCTTATATACCGTAAAAGATGTCTTTAACTGCTTGGCAAAGCTCGCCTGATACTCGCCCTGTTCCTTTTCCAACCAGATAAAAAATTCCCGCAGTTCAGCCAATGTAAAATCAAATCTGTCCAGTATATTGCAGCCCTTTGCCTGATTGATTGTCGGTCTTTTCCCAACCGGAAAAAGCATATGCCCGCCAATCGTTCTCTGTCTCTCCAAATATTTAACGATCTCCGCATTGGATACGCCAGCCATATGCGCCAATTTCCTGTTTACGCCAATAAAATCAGACGCATACCTTGTCCCTTCTTCTCCAAACAAACTCAGCGACACTTCCCTGATATTATACCCTACACTCGAATCAAACCGCAAGAGTGGCTTCTGTAATTGACTACATCGCTTTTTCCACACAACAAGCAAATCCTGATACAAGCGTTTACTTTTACAGTCAGGATCCGCATAGACTGCCATATCAGGGGAATCATAGGTATTTCTCCAATCTGCACTTCCTACGGCGTCATCAATATAACAATAAGCCGTATCTATCGTCTGATTTTTCATAAGCATCCTCTTTCTCTTTACCACTCTTGTTCTTCGCCTGCTATGATAACTGTCACACTCCTGTCATTCTTCCTCCCATTATTAAGTTGCAGCCCATCACATTCTATGTCAGCATTTTCTATGATCATCTTTTCCAACCCTGACTCACAAAAAGCACCTCTGTCTATACTAGCAACACTTTTTGGGATCGTAATCTCTTTCAAACTCTTACACCACCCAAATAGGTTTTCTATAGAAGTCAAATTTTCCGAAAGTATAACGTTTTCCAAGTTTTCACACCCCGAAAATGCATATTCTTCGATCGTTATGACACTATCTGGAATCGTTATGCTTTTCAAATTCTTACAATGATAAAATGCGCTTTCTCCAATCGTCGTGACGTTTTCCGAAAGTGTAACGCTCTCCAAACTTTCACACCCCGAAAATGCTTGCCCTTCAATTGTTGTGACACTGTTTGGAATGGTTATGCTTTTCAAATTCTTACAATTATAAAAAGCGAATTGTCCAATCGTCGTGACATTTTCCGAAATGGTAACACTCTCCAAGCTTTCACAGTCTCGAAAAGCGCCTTCTCCCATGAATGTAATGGTATCCGGAATGATAACGCTGCGCAAATTTTTATTTCCGCTGTATGTATTATCCTCAATCTTCGTAATTCCCTTCGGTATCTCGATCTCCTCAAATTCATTACCTGACAGCGCAAATTCCCCTATCTCCGTAACACTGTCGGGGATGGTAATGCTCTCCAACTGACAGGAGGAAAATGCAAATTCTCCAATCGCTGTGAGCGTATCAGGAAGGACGGCGCTCTCCAGATGACAACCGCGAAACGCGTCTTTTGCTATTGTAGTACAGCCCTCCTCGATCACTAACTGATGAATATCGTCTTCGTATTGATACCATGGTGTTTCATAGGTGGAAAAACTCATATTCCCCGTTCCGCGAATCACCAGTATTCCGTCCATTTCATCTAAATACCACATTAAATCGGGACCACATTCACCATATTTACTGGTAGTGGTTTCGTCAATTCCCGCTGAAATACTGTTTCTCTCTGCAGTCTCCTTTTCGCTGTCCTTGTCTGTCTCCTGCTCTGCCACGGTTTCATCCGCTTGGTCCTTTCCTTTCCCCGGCTCTTTTTCTGCGCCGCATGCGCATAATAATGTAGATACCGTCAATATCATAGATACTAAAAAAAGTTTTTTCTTCATTTCCATTTCCTCCTCGTTATTTACATACATTCCTTTTTAATACGACCAAACAGTCTTATTCGACATTAGGATTATAGCATCCTAGGTATACTTTGTCTATAAAAAACTGAAAAAGGCAGGTGTATTCCTTGAAATTTCAACGTATTCAAGATATGCGAATCGACCATGATATTACGATAAAAGAATTATCTGCAACACTTAATTTGCACAGGGATGTTTATTCAAGATATGAACGCGGTGTCAGGGATTTCCCGATAGATATTTTAATAAAATTGGCAGATTTTTATCACTGTTCCATTGATTATTTAGTAGGGCGTTCCGATCAAAAATTATGATTTCCGGAAAATTTGCCGCTTCTGCCCGTATATCATCAATTACGCTTTTTGCTTCTTCTCTGGTCATTCGTGTTTCGGGAAGCACTGCAGAATTTTCTATTCCAAAGTTTTCCCAATCACGATATAATAGACACAGACTCAACAGTCCGCGTCCGGCATTTGCCAGGGCAATCAAACAGAAAGGTACTCGTGAGCGTTTATGAACATTTCTTTTACACCTGTCCACATTGGATATACCCTAAAAAACTATAAAAAGGAAAATCTTCCAAAGGATATCCTCGCGGGAATCATCATAGCCGCCGTGTCCATTCCGATTTCCATGGGCTACGCGCAGATTGCGGGACTGCCTGCAGTCTACGGACTTTACGGCTCCGTCTTCCCGATTATCGTCTTTGCGCTTTTTTCCACCTCGCCGCAGTTTATTTTTGGTGTAGATGCCGCGCCTGCGGCATTGATCGGCGGAGCGCTGTTATCCTTTGAAATCGAAGCGCAGTCCGCCGAGGCAATGACGGTTGTTCCCGTACTGACTTTTTATGTCGGGGTCTGGCTTTTGTTGTTTTTCGCGCTCGGCGCCGGGAAGCTTGTGAACTATATTTCAAAGCCTGTCATGGGCGGCTTTATTTCGGGCGTGTGTTCTACCGTCATTTTGATGCAAGTGCCAAAACTGTTTGGCGGTACGGCGGGAACGGGAGAACTGTTTGAGCTTCTGGAACATATCATCAGTCAGCTTACCATATTCAATCTTCCTTCTTTTCTGCTGGGAATGATTACGCTTATTGTCGTGCTTGTGGCAAAGCGCCTCTGTCCCAAATTTCCGATGGCGGTTGTCATGATTACTTTAGGCGCACTCTTTTCCTATTTTGCTCCGATGGAGCGTTTAGGCATTGCCTGCCTTTCGGCTGTTGAACCGGGGCTTCCACGGTTTTCGTTTCCGGATCTCTTTGCCATCCATTTCACGGACGCAATCGGCGCAAGCCTTTCTGTTGCTGTCGTAATCATGGCGCAGACATTGCTTGCGGAAAACAATTACGCATTAAAGCGCGGCTACAAGCTGAATGACAATCAGGAAATCCTCGCCTTTTCGCTCGGAAATTTCGCATCAGCCTTCACGGGCTGCTGCCCCGTAAACGGCTCCGTACCGCGCACGGCAATGAACGACCAGTACGACGGCAGAACGCAGCTTACGGGCATTATCGCAGGCATTACCATGATTTTTGTGCTGCTGTTTGCGACGGGCTTTATCGGCTATTTGCCCGTTCCCGTTCTCACGGCAGTCGTAATGACGGCGCTGATCGGCGGATTGGAATTTAAGCTTGCCACAAAATTAAGACACTCAAACAAAAGCGAATATTATATCTTTTTAGGCGCGTTTTTTGCCGTTCTCATTTTAGGAACCATTAACGGCGTTCTTGTGGGCATTATCCTCTCATTTACGGCAGTGATCCTGCGCGCTTCCAACCCGCCGAGGTGTCTTTTGGGCGTCCTTCCCGGGCAGGATGATTTCTATGATATTTCACAGTTCAATCAGATTTATTCGATAGAACACGTAGTGCTTTACCGCTTTACGAGCGACCTCTTTTTTGCAAATGTAAGCATTTTCCAGTCCGACATTGAAGCCAATCTCTCCGACGACACCCGTGCCGTCATTGTAGACGCATCAGGAATCGGGAGCATTGACAGCACTGCGGCGGAACGGCTGATGCTGCTCTATGAGTCGCTTGGCAAGCGCGGCATTGCCTTTTATCTTACGGGGCACGTGGCGGCGCTCAACGACCAAATGCGTGCGCTTGGCATTGGTGAATTGATCCAAAAAGGCGCGGTACGGCGCACCATGGAAAAAGCGCTTGCGGAAATCGGTTTGGAAAAACCGTATCCAATCAAGGGAATCCAGGAAAGTGTGCGCTCTGTCGCAATGAAACGTGCCGAGAGTATGCTGCATGAATTTCTTTGGGCATACGGTTCTGACTGCGAAGTGGAGATGGAGCGGCAAATACATAAGCAGATTGAAGAACTGCAGCGCACAGGCAATATGGAAACACTTATTCACGGAAGCTGGAACCAGCTTGGCGAAATGGACGAAGACGAGTGGCTTGAGCATCTTGAAGCGCATCTTGCAGAAATTGCACGGGTTTCGGGAAAAGACGAACAGCAGATTGCGTTGGAATTTGAACGTCGCAGACTCCATCTTGCCGAAAAGATAGCCCGCGAGCACCCCGAACTTGCAAAGCGGTTCACGGAGCGCCGCGAGCTGTTGGACGCACACTTAAAAGCGCACCGTCCTGATGTGTATGAAAAGATTATGAAACTGCGGGGGAAGATGTGATCGTCGATTGTCTGGAATCCATTTCTTCTAAGACAGGACACAGCCGTAATGAATTGATTGGCATCTTTCTTGAATATACAATTCAGCATTGTAAGCTAGAAAAATAGGCAGCTAAGAGGGCTGCCTTTCATTTTCTAAGAACTATTCATCTTTTATAAAGCAGAATTTTTATAAAGGATTTCTATCATTTCCGTTGGTGTAACAATAAAATCTCGTTTTGGGAAATGGCGAACATTTCCCGTAATCAAGTAAAGCGTTATCATCTCTCTTTTCCATTACAATTTCATAAAAAACAAGGTCGTCCATATCCACGAGAATTTCCCCTGTAGGACTTGGATTGACCGCCAAACCAAATTGACGGATCATCAGCAAAATCTTTTGAATCCGTTCCTCACTGAACGAAAATTTTTCCCTATGAAGAACTTCATTATACTCATTTAAAATCTCCTGATTATAAAGCGGAACAATATCACCTGAAGATATAGCGTCTACTACTCTGGCAGTAGCCGTATCCGTTTGTTTCGTTAATAGAGAAGATATCAATACATTTGTATCAAATACCGCATAACACATTATCTTCCTGCTTTCCTTTCCGCCCTCGCTGCATTGATTTCCGCATTGATTTCATCCAGCGTCATTTCCGGAAGATTTGCCGCTTCTGCCCGTATATCATCAATTACGCTTTTTGCTTCTTCTCTGGTCATTCGTGTTTCGGGAAGTACTGCAGGAAATGGAAGTCCCCTTACCATGCGGGTACGCTCCATAAACATACGAAACGCTGTGTTTAAATCCATTCCCATCGCTTCGTATATAGCTATACAGTCTTCTCTTAAGGTTTTATCTGAACGAAATTGGTTCAAAACCTGTTCTGCCATATTGACCCCTTCCTTTTTAACTACTTTTCAATTACAATTTGAATTGTTTTGTATGAATAGTTTACCTAATTCATAGTCAAAAGTCAACGGGCTTTCAACAATACCTGCACATTCATTTTCCAAGAGCCATGGTAATTCATCCCTTTACTTCCGCAGCTCCTCATAAATCCCCCCGAGCATCTCCGCCGTCAGCTCCACCTCATTGAGTACGGTATGCCTGTCCTTCCTGGTATCCGCCGCCCGCATCCAGGCGTCCGTGAAGATTTCCTTCGTGATGCCCCAATTCATGGGATCCATGTCCATATGGTACGCCTTTAAGACCGCCTCCAGCTTACCCGCATCCCGCCCCTGCAGGCGGCAGCTCACCAGACTTCCGAGCGCCACCGCCATCCCGTGAGAAATCTGAATCTCCTTATAATTTTCCTCCAGAGAGTGGCAGAACAGATGCTCCGAACCGCTGCACGGTCTGGAATTGCCCGCAATCTCCATGGCAAGCCCGCCAAGCACAAGAGACTGCGTCAGTATCTTGATAAATTCTTTACTCTTTAGCGATTTTTCTTCGTTGTAGCACAGGGAGGATAACGCCATGTCGGATATCAGATAGGAAAAATCATCTACCCGCTCCTTCCTGTAGGCAGCATCCAGTTTCCAGTCATAGAGCGCCGTATATTTGCTGATGGTGTCGCCGATTCCTGACTGCAGCTGGGAAAGCGGCGCTCCCATGACCACGTCCACATCCACCACGATTGCCGCGGGAATCGCGCACTTTAAGGTCTTTCTGGCATCCCCTTCGGTTCCGAGCACCGCTACCGGAGAGGCGAGGGAATCATTGCTTAACGTCGTCGGCACACAGATATAGGGAATCTTAGCCACAAAGCCCGCATACTTCGCCACATCGAGCACCCTGCCACCGCCGACGCCAATGACAACCTCCACATCGCTCATACACATCTGTTTGGCAAGCTCCATGGCTTCCGCAAAACTGTTCTCGTCAATCAGATACAGATCGCTCTGCGGAAGATCACGCTGCATCTCCCCCAGATACGATTTCATGATCGGCATGAGCGCTTCCTCCGTGACAATCATCACGCGCTTTTCCTCGATCCCGGGCACACAGTCCGCAAGGATTTCGTTGAGGCACTCACAGGCGCCCTCCTCAATGATCAGACAACCGGGCAGTTGAAATTGATTCATCGCTTTTGTTCCTTTCCTCTTACCGTTTCTGCCGCCGAATCAAAATGCCGTTGCGCAGCAGCGTATTATCAATATAATGTCTGGAAAAAAGAAGCTCACCTTCTCTGGGAATCTCGATATCTTCCTCCTCGCAGTTGATAATGACCTCCACATAATTATCCACCCATCCCATCTTGTTAAACTCAATCACGCGGGGACGGTTGATCTTATTGGGAAAATGGAAATCGCGGTTACGAAGCAGCGGTTCTTCCCTTCTCAAATGGAGAAGACTTTTGATAATATCAATGCGCTCACTGTAAGCACCTCCGTCAATCTCCTCCCATGGCATACAGCGGCGGCAGTCCGGATCGTGCCCGCCCTCCATGGCAATCTCCGTCCCGTAATAGATACAGGGCGATCCCGGCATAGCAAAGAGTACGGCAAGCTGCTGGAAATACTCGTCCAGATTCTTCACATCAGTGCGAAGCCGCTTCGTGTCGTGGGAGTCTAACAGGTTGAAAAGCACGTCGTTCGTCTGCTGCATATAGCGTGTGTAGCAGCGGTTGATGGTATACTCAAAGTCCTCTTTCGTCAGGCTTTTATCAATCCAGAAATCCTTGATACTCTCCCCCAGCGGATAGTTCATCACGGAGTCAAACTCATCTCCCCGAAGCCAGGGCATAGCGTCATGCCAGATCTCACCCAGAATGTAAATGTCGGGATTGATTGCCTTGAGACGATTCCTCAGCTCCTTACAAAAGGCGTGGGACACTTCGTTCGCCACATCCAGTCGAATGCCGTCCACACCGTAGTTTCTGACCCAGTTTTCGCAGACGCCGATCAAATAGTCCCGCACCTTGGGATTATTCGTATTTAATTTCGGCATATTGTCAAAGAAGGCAAAGGTGTAATACTGCTTTTCTCAGGCACAGCCGTCTTCCTTAAAAGGCCATTCGTTTATCATGAACCAGTCATAATATTCCGACTGCGGTCCTTTTTCCTTCACATCAAGCCAGGGCGCAAAATACCGCCCGGAATGGTTGAACACACCGTCAAGCATCACGCGGATGCCCCTGTCATGGGCTTCCTTTACCAGCGTTTTCATGGTCTCCTCGGAGCCGAAATGCGGATCGATCTTCGTGTAGTCCGTGGTGTCGTATTTATGAGAACTGGGAGCCTCATTGATCGGCGTCAGGTAAAGCCCGGACACGCCAAGGTCCCTGATATAGTCCAGTTTATTGATGATGCCCTGCAGGTCGCCTCCGAAAAACTCCTGATTGGTGACGGAGCCTTTTGTCCGCCAGGGCAGCGTCCCCTCCGGATCATTGGAAGGATCGCCGTTGCAGAAACGCTCCGGAAAGATCTGATACCAGATGGTATCGTTCACCCATGCCGGTGTCACGGGAATGTCAGCCGGATTCATCCACGGCATGATAAAGCACTGTCTGCTCCTGCCCGCAAGCGCCATCTGCTCCTCAGACACAAAACCATCCTCAAAGTAAAACCACCGCTCGTCCTCCGTCTGCAATTCAAAATAATATTTTAATCGTTTATATTCCGGTTTGATGGTAGTGGTCCACCAAAGCTGATTTTTTAACCGCTTCTTAAAGGGGATGTTGAGCGCCTCTCCGTCCCAACTCTCGCCACCCCCGAGGATTCCCGACTTAAAGGGATCTCCGTGGATGATATTCACATACTTTACGTCATACCCTGTCCTGATATTGATGACGAGCTGCTCCTCGTCAAGCGGATAACAGTAGTTGTCGTTTGCCCTGTGATACACCGCATTAAAATCCATAAGATACCTCCCCAAAAATATTGCAGTCTCACGTCATTTTGTGAGGAAAACGTTTTCCATCATTTTCATACTACTATAATCTTTTCCAAAATGCAAGGACTATCTTATTTTTCTCGATTACGACTCACCCCGTTACAATTTCAACGCCGCTTCCCGATATCCCCGATCCAATGCTTCCCCAAAATACTGTTTTGCGATCCGGATATCCTTTGCCACGCCAAGTCCCTGTTCATATAGGAGCCCTATCCGATAATAGGCAAGCCCCTGCCCCTGCTTTGCGGACGCCTCATAAAAAGCGCGCGCTTTTTCGTAATCGATTTTTGTTCCGTACCCGTATTGATAGCACATCCCAAGAGAGCATTCTGCCGCCGCATTTCCCGACAGCTCTGTTGCCTTCTGATACCACGCAAAGGCTTTATCGTAATCCTTTTCCACACCTTTTCCATGCAGAAAGAAATTGCCGATATTATTCATCGCTCCGGTTGAGCCGTTATTTGCCGCCAGCAGATAATATTCCAATGCCTTGCGCTCATCCTGTCCGACAAATGTCCCTTCTTCATACAGGATTCCCATGCTCACCTGTGCGCGCAAGTCTCCCGTTTCCTGCGCAAGCTCCGAAAGCCGCGAAAACGCCTGCTGACGCTGCTCCATCGGGCAATCTTCTCTCCCGATCAGTTCCATGCAGGCAGCGGATTCACAATGATTTTTTTGATGATCCACATCCTTTAACAGCGATTCATAATAGTTCCTGTCCTTTTCCGACAGCTCCCCTTCCAGCCACAATCTGCAGCTGCGCTGTGCCCGCGCCAGCCATTCCAGCGCTTTCTCATAATCTATCTTCACACCTTTTCCGTTTTCATACTGATAGGCAATCAGAATCATCGCTTCCGGCTGATCCTGTTCCGCCGCCTTTTCGAAAAAGCACAAGGATTTCTCATAATCTTCCGGAACGCCGATTCCATTCATATAGGCACGCCCGACCTTGACAAGACCGTCCACGTCGCCGAGAGCTGCCGCCTTCTCATAATAGGAAAATGCCTTCTTTTCATTTTTCTCCGTTCCCACACCGTAACGGTACATTTCCCCCACCCATATGAGCCAGTACGGACTGTTTTGTGCGGCGCCAAGCATTGCCGCTTTCAAAGCCTTCTGACGGATCTTTAACGCCTCTTTCGGTGTTTTTGCCTCTGTGACGCATTTCTCATAATATTCATTCAAAGCGGACAGCGCTTGCAGATCTCCTTTTTTCGCCAGCTTATAAAGCTGCTTTTCCGCTTTTGCGGGATTGTCCGCCAATAAGATTCGATATTCCTGCATTGATTCGTCCACGTTAGACTCCTTCCTCCGTATGCTTATCTGCATGCTTGGTGTGCCAAAAAAGAGCGAAAATCCTTTATCGCTATCGGATTCACGCTCTTTCTATTCACCGTCCTTTTGCCCCGTCATTCCTTTATCATATCCAGCTCAGATAAATTAACACCGGATGAAGATAAAATCACTTTTAACTCAATGTATCTGCGTTTCATCTTTCTATATGCATCTGAATCTTTTTCAGAAGATAACATATAATCCTGCAGCCTTGAAAACTCCTCAACAGACAGCTTTAACATTTCACCTTCCGTCATATGATCACCACCTTTTTAACAATCAGCCACATGTTCCATACTCAGTATAACAAAATCAGAAAACCCTGTAAAGTTTATTCTCCCTTTCCTGCACGAAACCATAATTCCTTTACAAATATAAACCACATATCAGTGATAAAATTGTCACATGCCTATAACAAGCTGCAAAAGCCGGTACACCACAAAAGCCACGATCCACGCCACGCCGCACTGCATACAGACCACGCCGAACGTCTTTAAGGCGGATCCCAGCTCCCTCTTGATCGCTGCCACTGCCGCCACGCAGGGCGTATACAGCAGGGTAAACACGAGGAAGCTGACCGCCGAAGCCGTGGAAAAAATAGTTCCCAGCGTACCGCTCAAATTCGCCATGGACGTGCCCGTGAGGACACCCAGGCTGCTCACCACCGCCTCCTTTGCCGTAAAACCGCAGATTAACGCCGTGGCTGCCCGCCAGTCATTAAAGCCGAGCGGTGAAAATACGGGCGCGATCAGTTTTCCCACCATGGCAAGCAGACTTTTGCCTGAATCCGTCACCGCATTTAATCTACTGTCAAAGGTCTGTAAAAACCAGATGACGAGCGTTGCCAGAAAAATCACCGTAAAAGCTCTCTGCACAAAATCTTTCGCCTTGTCCCACATCAGAAGGATAACACTTTTTGCCGAGGGAAACCGATAGTTGGGAAGCTCCATCATAAAAGGAGTCGGTCTTCCGCGGAACCCTGTTTTATTCAACACGATTGCGCTGACCAGTCCGATCAGTATCCCCAACCCATAAAGAACAAACATGACTAATGCTGTTCTCCTCTCAAAGAAAGCCGCCGCAAACAGCGCATAAATCGGAATCTTGGCGGAGCAGCTGATAAAAGGGATCAACAGAATCGTCATCTTCCTGTCTCTGTCTGACGAGAGCGTTCTGGTGGACATCACCGCCGGCACGCTGCACCCAAAACCGATCAGCATGGAGACAAAGCTCTTTCCCGACAGACCGATCTTTCGCAGCGGCCTGTCCATCACAAAGGCGATCCGCGCCATATAACCCGAATCCTCCAAAATGGAAAGAAAGAAGAAAAGCACCAAAATAATCGGCAGGAAACTCAGCACGCTGCCCACACCCGTAAAGATGCCGTCAATCACCAGACTCTCCACCACCGGATTGATCCCGTATGCTGTCAGCGCCCGCTCCGTCACCGCAGCCAGAGCGTCAATCCCCATCCCCAGAAGGTCACTCAAAAAACTGCCGATCAGCCCGAAGGTCAGATAAAAAATCGCTGCCATAATGAGCAGAAAAACAGGGATCGCCAGATATTTATGAGTGAGCACACTGTCCATTTTCACACTGCGCAGATGCTCCTTGCTCTCCTTTGCTTTCGTCACTGCCTTCGCGCAGACCCGCTCAATAAAGGCATAGCGCATATCCGCCAGGGCAGCGTTTCTGTCCATACCGCTGTCCTGCTCCATCTCCACAATGCTATGCTCCATCAGATCCAGCTCATTATCTGACAGCGCCAGCCTGTCGATGATATCATGATCTCCTTCCACTATCTTCGTCGCCGCGAAACGGGGTGACATCCCAATCCGCTCCGCATGGTCCTCCACCTGATGGCTGACCGCATGGATACAGCGGTGTACGGGACCCTTCTCGCAAAAATCCGTCACCTTTGGGTAAATGCGCCGGGAAGACACCTCCCTAATTGCTTTGATCAAATCCTCAATACCCTCGTTTTTTACGGCGCTGATCGCCACTACGGGAATGCCGAGTTCCTCCTCCAACTGCCTGACGTCGATGGCGCCGCCATTGCCCCAGACCTCGTCCATCATATTGAGGGCGAGCACCATGGGAATGTGCAGTTCCAAAAGCTGCAGGGTCAGGTAGAGATTTCTTTCGATATTCGTGGCATCCACAATGTTAATGATCCCGTCCGGCTTCTCCTGTAAAATAAAGCTGCGGGTCACGATCTCCTCATTGGTAAAGGGTCTGATCGAATAGATCCCCGGCAGATCCACCACCGCATTCCCTTTTTCACCGCGGATATCCCCCATCTTGGAATCCACCGTCACGCCCGGGAAATTGCCCACGTGTTGATTAGAGCCCGTAAGTTGATTAAATAACGTAGTTTTGCCGCAGTTCTGATTGCCTGCCAGTGCGTATATCATGTTGTCACCTCAATCTGCGCCGCGTCCTCTTTTCTGAGCGTCAGTTCATACCCCCGCAGATGGATCTCAATCGGATCTCCCATGGGCGCCACCTTCTGCACCCGTACCACCGTTTTCGGGATCAGTCCCATATCGAGGAGTCTGAGGCGAAGTTCCCCCTCTCCTCCTACCGTGACGATTTTCGCTTCCGTTCCTACCGCAATCTGATCCAAAGTCATTTGTCCTGCTCCGTTCTGCCGCTCCCGCGCCGGTTTCTCACTTGTTTTCCAATGTCAGATTACGCTAACCGAATACATTTGTCAAGCAATCGGATATACTCCTCTATTTCTCCGCCTCCCCCGCAAAATACTCTCCGATTCGCGCGATAAAGGTAAGCGCATCCTGCTTCATCACCTCCGGGAAAGCCGATACCACCGGTGCCGTCTCAAAGCTGAGCGTCCCCTGAAACCCAATCTGTTTTAAGCCTCTGACAAATCCTGCCCAATCGGTAGAAGATTTATTTTCTCTTGTCTTTGTAAACGTAAACGGTATCTGATGCAAATCACTGACCCCGTCGTTATCGTGGATATGTAATACTTTCAGTCGGCTTCCCAGCGCCACGATAAAACTTTCAAAATCAATCCCCACCAGATTCGCATGCCCTGTGTCAAAACAAAATCCCAACACTTCCGCATGATACTTCTCGTTGATTCGGTCAATCCGCTCCACCGCTTTCACAACATCGCAGCAAGGGCCCTCCGTCAGATGTCCTCCAATCCCATCGTAGAGATTTTCGATACATATGGTAATCTCCTTTTCCTTCGCCATAGGCGCGATGAAATCGATGAACTTCTCCGTCTCCGCCCATTCGCGGTCTTCGGAACCCAGGAATTTTGCCAGCTTGAATCCATGTATCACAATGTACGGACACTCTAAAAATGAGCATATCTCCATACTTTTAGGGGCAACCTCCCGCCATAGATAGTCATTGACCTCCTTCTCCCCGTTCGGCACATAAATCGGGTAAGGCATGTGCATCTGATTGATTTTGATTCCGGCCGCCTGCGCGCCCTGCTTATGCAATGTAAAAAAAGCCTTCAATTCCGCCGCCGACTGATCAAAAAAACGGTTGAGCCGCGACTGATAGATATCCTTGTTTTTCAGATATCCGTTCAAGCTGAAATCCGCGCAGGAAAAGCCGGCCCTTGCCAGCATGGCAAAGCCTTCCTCCGGATGATCATCCTTTACCACATTTTGTGTCTGTACACCCAATTTCAACATTTTTTCCTCCATTCCGAAGCATCACAAATTCCCGATTGAACACAAACCGATATCCGCCCGCAAACATTACTATTTTATGATTTCTTCTCTCTCCACCCTGTCAAAATAAAAGGACGGCATATACTCGTCATTGAAAAACACAATCGGATTTTCAATCCCCATCTGTCGAAGCTGCGCCTCGATTTCCCGATAATAAATATTGCAGATAAAAACCGCGCAGTCTTTCGTCAGCGTCTTTAGCGCCTCCGGCGCTTTTACCGTCAAGCCGCAAAACACTGTCTCCCACAGCTTTTGATTATTGTCGCAGGTAAACAGCGGCGGATATTTTTCCCCGTAACACTTCATATATGCCCGACACATGTTTCCCGCCCCAAAGAGCACCCTGGAGGGATATTTTTTTAACAGATTTTCAAGCCCGATCTGCCACACAAAATAGTCCGCAACAGATTTTGCCAGCTGCAAAAGCCCCGGTCTTAAAAGGGGCGAAAAAGCAGACGCCGTATCTTGAAGATCCATGATCAACTCCCCGTCAAAGCCGATCTCCCGCAGCCCTCTGATCAAGTTCAGCCAGTCCGTCCGCGACTGCCCCTTTGTCACCGCGGTAAACGGCAGCAGCGCACTCTCGCTATTCCCGTCACAATCACGCAGGATAACCGCTTTCAGGCGGTTATCCAATGCCATAATGAAATCATACATATTCTGCCCACAGAGATTGCAGACACCCACATCCATACAGAAGCCGAAACATTCCTCACCCGCTGCTTCATTTAGCGCGTCAACCCACCGGACCGCCTGCCTGCCGTCGGAGCAGAGACCGCGCACCAAATGACCGTTAAAATCTTTGCATTGGTTTTCCAGAAGAATCTGTACGCCGCATTTCTTCGCATGCTGCGCCAGTCCCAGATAAAATGCCCGGTTTTGCTCCCAGATATCCTCCGACAATATCCCCGCGAATAAGGGCCTGACGATCAGATAACGGCATCCGATTCGCCCGCAGATTTCAATGCTCTCCTGCGCCAGACGCTCCAACAGATCGTTTAAGTCTTCGCGCTTGGTGTCCCAAGGCAGATACGGAGCTCTGGCGACAGCGTACTGCAAATGCTGCGTCCTGCATTGCTCCAGCAATGGGACCATAAATTCATGCAGTCGCTCCGTATGGTTTGATAACATTTCTGTCATATTAGCTTTGGTGCCCTTCTTGTGAAGCTTACCTGTATTCTCAAGTTCCAAAGGCGGACAAACTATGGAACAATCCAGCAAAAGATTACAAAAACCCGACGACGCAATATCGCCGATCCCCTGTTTTGGATATTTGATATCCACAATGCCCTGCGGGGCGCAAACAACATTCACAAGTTTTCCTCCAAATTTCATACTTACCAGACAACTCCCCAATATTCCTGCCGCTGTCTGAGTCTCTCACCACAAAAACACAAAACGTTTTTACCACAATCTAAACCGCATACAAAACCGTATCATACCACGAATCCACATACTGCCTCATATACAATCGATATGCCGGATTCAATTCTTTTATCAGCATGGGAATCTCATAAAGATCCTCCGGTTTATGATAGACGCAGACCGCCAATTTAGGTTTATATGTCTGTATGATTTTTCTACACCCTCTCAATGCTTCCTGTTCCGCACCCTCTATATCCATTTTGATAAAAGTCGGTCTTTTAGAATAGATCACCTCATCCAAAGATACCGTTTCGATCATGTCCCCCTGTCCGTTTTCCGAAATATGTGACGAAACCGTTCCCAAGGCTTTAAAATAAAGCTTCGTCTTTTTACTCCATACTCCAAAGGGATACAATTCATAGGGATTATCTTCCATATTTTTCTGTATGGCTTCCTTTTTACAGCTTTCAGGTTCAAATATCAGAATGTTTCTGTAACGGCCGCCACATTTTTCAACAAACCGCTTTGCCGTATCCCCGTCAAAGCCCCCACAGTCAACAAACACTTCGTCATCCGTCAACACAACCTTCTCATCAAAATACTCTTCCTCCCCAGAACTCACAATATCCGCTATACTTTTCAGCAGAAATACCTTTTTCATTTTCTCCAGATACACCCGTCTGGAGAACTCGTCATCCAGCAGCTGATAACCTTTCCTATAGCCTTCAATATTAGCTTCAAAATAATCATCGGTCTTCCAGTAAAAATATTCCCTCATGTTATGTATCTGCGAGCTGTCAAAGCCAAGCGATGATAATTGGCTAAAAATAGATCTGCACACATTGTCATCCGCAATACTAAGTAATATCGTCGGATTCTCTATTGTATCATGCAGTTCCTGTGGGCTGATAATGCTGAGCCCGGTAACCTCATCGGTACTGCCAGCCATGCCATTGTCGCAAAAGCACCGCACCCTGACATCACACCTCATCAGTAAATCATATATCTTATGTCCGCAATCTCCCGCACCAAATATGATGACGTTATCTCCCGCCGCTTCAGTCAGAAACTTGTTTTTTATGTACTCCGAATCAACCCTGATTTCACTTGCCACATTCTCAAATCCCAACATATAACCACCTTCCTTTTCACATCTTTACCCTTTCAAAAAATCCATTATCCTACACAGCCAATTTCTACATAAGTCTCTTGTCAATCAGGCTTTTTATTTTACTTGAGCTTGTGCTCTCCGTATAGGGAAAGAAAACCAGTTCAGCGCCATTTTCCCTTAAAAATTCCCTGCTGTTTATCCAAAAAGGATCGTCACTGTAATCGCTTCCCGAAAACTGACAGTCAAATCGGTATAGCTTATACGCTTCTCTCGTGTCGTTGTACTGCAACGGTATCTCCACCGCCTCATCCACATACCGGCAGGAACGTACCATTTCTATCCGCTCCTCAAACGGGACAAAAGGTTCTACCTTTTTGTTTTTCCTGACCCCTTCGTCCGTCACCACGCCTACAATCAGATAATCGCACTGTTCTTTTGCGCGCTTAAACATGTTCAGATGCCCTATATGGAACAAATCAAAGACGCCGGAAATATACCCTGTATGATACTTTTTCGGTGCCGCATCACCGCCATCGCCGCCATTACATACCAATCGTTCCTGTTTTTTTCTTCCGTAGCCTATATCCGCATCATATATGCTGTATTTTTTAACGCCGAGATTCTCAAGCTGCCCTATCACGGAAGCAAAATTTTTAATGCAGACAATCACCTTATACTCGTCAGAATCCCATTCCTTCAAAATCTCCGGCGAACATATCCTGACGCCGTTTATTTCCTCTCCCCACCTGTCCTCTCTGTTATCCACAATGGTATAAACCGGATAGTCTTTCTGGTATAGTTCCATAAATTTTCTGGCAAAATTGCCGGAGCCGAAAAGAACCAGTTTTCCTGTGTCCGCATCCTGAAAGATATCAATAAAAATCCGTCTGTATTCCGCTCCCGAATAATTGATCCTCTGTCTGTTGGAATTGATCTCTCCGGAAGTCGGACGGTGTTTTCCATAGTACGCCTGCAGGGTTTTGACATTTAAAAGTTCACCCAGAAAATCATACTCCATACGCCGCCATATATCTTTTTTGTCCAGAAGCTGATATCTGGCAAACAGCTCGTCCATCGGCACGATTTTTTCAGCCTCCTCATTACCGCAGTAAAATGTGGTAATCATCCTCGTAATGATGGCATTTGCCGGATAATTATCCTCATAAAATTCCTGGTCGTAAAACACAAATTCTCCGTCCACATAAAAGCTGTTTAACGGCACCATGTCCAGATAGCCTCTGCGCAGTATCGCGCCTTCCCCATCGCCGCTATCGGCCCTGACAATATCCGAAGACTGTAAAATCAAATCGCGGAAATGGTCCATCGCCTGCAGAAATGTTTCCTTCTCGGTTTTAAGCAGGCGTTTTAAATACAGCTGCCCCACTTCCCCTTTGACATAAGGCATCTTGTATGAGCCTGCTTCCAATTTGGCGTCCACCATTTTGATGCCATGGGCGGACAGATCCCGTCCGTTCTCAATAAAGCTCTCCAGCCTTCTGACGCCTTCCTCATATGCCGCCCGTTTTTCCACCACGCCTGTGTTGTGAATCATCGTAAACAACGCTTTATTTTTTCCCCTGTCCATGGAGCAAGTCACATGATCGACGTCAGACAATGTTCCTCCCAAAGTACATTCGACCAGATAGCCGTTTGCCATCTGATGAAACATCCCATTTTCCACAAGGTCATTGTAAAGCATTTTCTCATCCAAAAATACCGTCCTGGGATGATGATAAAAAGGAATCAAACGGTTTGCCAGATCTTCATTTGGTAAAAACCGCTCCGAATATAACAGGGATGGATTTCTCAAATCAGGAAAAACCGAGTAAAAGCAAACCTTCTGCCAGCCTGTATCTGTAAGCATTTTCCTGATTTCCGCCATGCTGTAGCTTCTGCCTTTAAAAACGTCCTCCTTCGTTTTATAAGCCGCCTTATATCCCTCCACGCCGTCAAAGCATCTGTTGGTATATTTATCCTTATCCCCGGAAAAATATCTGAGTCCCAGACGGTTATTCATTCCCAGCAGCATAACCCCTTCTTTTCCAAGCAGTCCACGAAACATTTCCAAAAACGCTTCCGGATTCTGCTGTTTTTCCAGCTCTTCTACACAGATAAGGTAATCAAATTTCCCCTCGTTCTCCTGCTGCCATGCCGGCACAGCTGCTGCCTCCATCTGCATACAAGTGACATGCAGATTCTTCTCAGAAAGCATCTGCGCAAGCGGTGCTCCCTTCTCCCCGATATAGAGCACCTTTCCTTTTTCCTGAAATTCATACCACTTTAAAAGTCCCTTTTGTATTTCTTCTATCAGTTCCTGTTCCACTTTTATCCCGTCCTTCTACCCCATCTTTTTATAACTTTTTTGCAGAAATAGATATGATGTTTGGAAAATCAAGCTGTTTCAAACGCGTAAGCATGTCAAAAAAGACCTCTGACTCTTCCTTTACCGCCAGTATAACCAAGCTGTTCCCTCTGTCGCCTGTACAATCCGCTATCTCGCACACCTGCTGTCCCAAGCATTCCCGGCTTTTGCCCTGCAAATCCGTCACCGCAATCTGCAAAATCTGCCCCTCACTTTTTGCCGCTTTTACCCTGTAGGCAGCTCGCTCACCATATGCGCCCGCGCCATATATAATTATATGTGCGTATCCCGAAATCACTTCCCCTGTAATCTGCCGGCATCCGATCATTTCATTTTCCGTATATTCCACGGGATTTTTTATAATACTGATCTGTCTGTCCGTCATCCAGTCATAACACGCCTCTTTCGTCTCTTCAAAATATGCCCTCTCCCGTTCGATATCCTCTGCAAACACCGGCTTTAAAGAACAGTCTATTCGGTCCAGCGTGAAGAGGTAGGCTTTCATTCTGAGATGGAAACAAATATGATACAACACCTCCCTGCGGTCACCGTGTTGAATCATAAACGCTCTGATAAAGTCAAATTCATGCTTCATATCGTAGAGATTTTTTTTGTTGTGGGAAGAAGCCATGACATTATCCTGTCGATAGTAATAGAGCGGTTTGTCCAATACCATGACCCGTCTGGCCCAGTAAAAAGTCTGAAACCAAAATCCGTTATCCTGATAGGCCGCTCCCGGCGTTTCATTGTACCTTATCTGATTCCGGATCAGCAGTTCTCTTTTGTATAACGCATTCCATGTAAACTTTTCCAATAAGTAGGCGGCCAGTTCCTCCTGCGGGTCCATGATACGATTGTACATGGTGCGGTTATCTGAAAGGGCATAATATTTTGTTTTCCTTGTATGATCCTCTTTGTCCCACACAAGATAAAAATCAGACTTAACCATGTCCAAATCACAGGCCGTTATCTTATCGTACAGGATTTGATACATATCCGGCGCGATAGTATCATCGCTTTCCACGATCCCTATATATTTCCCCGCTGCAAGCTCCACCGCTCTGTTCATGGTATTTCCATACCCGGAATTTCTCTTATGTACCACTTTGATGCGGCTGTCCTTCGCGGCATACTCGTCCAAAATATGTCCCGATCTGTCTGTAGAACCGTCGTCCATACAGATCACTTCAAAATCGCTAAACGTCTGATTCAAAATACTGTCAAGGCAAAATTCCAGATATTTTTCCACATTATAGACAGGTACAAGTATGGATAGTTCCGCCATCTAAACACGTTCCTTTCTCAAGTCCCATTCTCTTTTCGTCTCAAGCAGCGCCCGCTCCAGATTCTCGCCAAAGATCTCCATAGTAAAATGATCCTCGTAGGTTTTTCTGGCCTTTTTCCCAATCTCCGCCAGTTTATCCCTGTGGGCGAGAATCCACTCCATCCTTTCGGCTAACGCATCCACGTCCTCCGCCGGCACAATAAAGCCGTTCTCGCCTTCTTCTATGTAGTCCGCAGTTCCCGTCGCGTCCGTAGTAATGCACACCTTCCCGAACATCATCCCCTCTGTCATAACGATTGGAAGAGAATCCTCGCGGGAAGCGCATACCACCACGTCAATTTCAGGAAAGGCATGATAAATTTCCTCCCTTGTCATAAGACCACACATCTTGATGGACTTCTCCTGACGCGCCATCCTGCATATCGCCTCACTGTATTTACCCTTGCCATACTGACCGATGATCCAAAACTCCGCCTTTTCCTTATTCTCCAGTTTTTTAACCGCCTTACAGAAAATATCCTGGGCTTTCCCTTCACAAACACCGCCTATAATGGCAAACACCACTTTTTCTTTGTTTTTGTCATGTGTTAAACCTCCTTGTCCCATATCGGGAATCCCATAGTGCAGAATCTTCTCTATCCGATTCGGGTAAAAAGTATTAAAGTTTTTTTTCGGTATTCTGCTGACCGCATAGATGGCAGCATCATGGAATTCTTTTTCTGGGACGCAATTCCAAAATCTCGCGCGCATCCTCTCAATCATTTCAATCGGTTCATGAATCCACCATAATACCGGCTTCATTTCGCTTAAAGCAAGCACGCTCTGTATCATCTGAAAAACGTTTACAAAAATTACGTCGAACTTTTTAATCCACTCCTTTTCCCGCTCAAAAACATAAGGAAGAGAAGGGCATACATAAATAGAAATACCCTTTTGCGTAACCTCGGCGGCAAGCCGATCATCGCATTCAGGAACCGCTAATGCCACATGATATCCTCTTTTCTTAATGACCAGTGCTGCATACAATGCAGCCAACGAACCGCCATTATAATTTAAATCCGTCGTGACAATCAAAATACTGCTTTTTCCCTTGTCGTTACTGCCCTCTCCCTGCAATATGCGCTTTGTTCCAGAGACCATTTTTGCATAAAAAAATTCCCAATACAAAATTCTGGATTTTTCCACTCCCATCTTAGTCAACTGATCGTAGATTTCCTCCGCATAGGAGCTCATTATCACAAAAGCATCACACTCTATTTTAAGCGCGTCCTCTGGCGAAATAATGGGGATTCCATCGAGAGTGCCGCCCCATAGAAGTTTATTATTATCCGTATAGGCAACAATGCTGCCCTGTGCACAGGATAGCAGTTTCTCTTTTCTGTTTTTATAGTACTGTCCCAGACCAAAAACTATGATTTTCAATATTTATTCTCTCCCATCGCTTTCTAAAAACATTTCTTCCACAAGTTGCAGTAAGGAAACTATCCTACAGGAAAAACCTGTTTTTTCCTCAATTTCTTTTTTGATCTCTTCATAGGATGTAACGACTGTCACAACAATCAAGTCCACCTTCTCCAACGGCTCATCCAGATTATATACGCTAATGCCATCCGCCTGTATCTTATTTCTGTCTATTCCATATTTGACATGTATATCCTGATAATCCCCCAGCTCTGTTAACAGCATTTTTCCCAAAGGCCCCATGCCATAAATTGCTAAATCGTCATATCCATTTTTCAGAATCCATGTCGAGATTCGTTTCCCTTTCATATTACCGATACACCATTCGACTGCCAGATCAAAATATATCTGAAATTTCTCTGCCATCCGACAACTCTGATTCAGCAAATCGCTTCTCCGCCGCAAAATATTAATAAAAAAAATATTTTCCACGATAAGCGCAGCCGCTAAAAGAACGCAAACTATCATCATCTCTCTGTCATCTTTCCCATTCTGTTTCTCAGAAAATCAATCATTCCTCTTAACCTGTATCCGGCCAGAGCAGACGTGTACACATCCGGTTTGAAAAGGATTTTCCAGAACTCATTGACAACCAGCTTCCATAAATTGCACCGAAAGTATTTCTCATACTTTTTTATAAAAAACAGTCGGTTTCTTTCCATGTAATAAGCATAATATCCCCTTGCTTTCCTTCCCAACAGCCGATGCCATACATATACAGCCGGGATATACAGCATCCTGATATTATGAATATACATTCTCATAGACAAATCCGTATCTTCATAGTATAAATAATAGTTTTCATCAAACAGACCAATTTCACGGAATATTTCTGTATGAACGAGCATACAGCACCCTGTCAAAAAAGACACCTCCGTCATCCGATCAACAAGTTCATTCTGACAATTAATCGCGCCTCCATTGTTAAAATCCATTTTTCCCGCCGCATACCAAACCTTTGTCTGCGAACCGTTTTTGTATATTTTGGGTGCTACTGCCGTCCGCCTGTCGGCATATTTCATAAGTTCCTCTACAAGTTTCTTATCCGCCACAGTATCTTCATTTAACAGCATTACATATTCATAGCTATTGTCTATCGCATACTGTATGCCTATATTATTGGCATGAGCAAACCCACTGTTATAACCCACGTTAATAATTATAACTTGCGGATATTTCTCCCGAACAATCTTACACGTATTGTCTGAAGAATCGTTATCAACCAAAAGAATATCCGTCTCCTGTGTCTGCATGAGCAAACTGTCAATGCAGGCTTCTATGTATTTTTCCCCATTATAGGTAACTATAATTGTAAGAATCATAACACTCAAATATCCTTCAAGTTTAAAACGTAACACTTTTCATTCAAATCACAGCAACACTTTTTGATCGTTTCCATATCCGCTTCCGCAATCGTCACAATGACAACATCCAACTTCTCCTGCAAAGCATCCAAGGTATATGCAGTAACTTCATCATGAATTTTATCCGCATTTTGATCTATAACAACAATATTCTGTAACCCCTGCTTTTGCATTGCCTCATACAGCATCTTTCCATATTTTCCGAATCCGTATATGCCGATTTTTTCTAACCCATTATCTTTCAGCCTCTCAATAAACATATTTCCACCCAGAACATCTCTGAGCCACGCTTCAGATATCGCATACCTTACGCGCCATAAATACTTATCCTCATATTCTTTGGAAATATTTTTAATAAATTCCGCCTTATTGCCGCTTTCAGAACAACTCTCCAAAATTTTATAAAGCTCCCTCTGCACCAACGCCTTTGAATTTGTCTCCAACATATTTTCATAAAGGCGGCTACCCTTTTCCCTTACCAGCGCTTTTCCGTCTAAATATGCCCTTTCCATCTGCTCTAATAGCTGGGGCATTTGTCCGGCTTCGTCTTCGTATGAATATATGTAAATTAGTCGATCATCAAACTCTTCTGCCATGCTGATATTGGAAGTAATCACCGTCCTCTTATTTGTAAACGCCAACAGCATGACTCCCGAATTTATACAGGAATGCAAATCATAGGGGAGCAGCACCACATCTGCCATCTGTACATAAAAATCCATCATATCATCCGGAATTCGGTTTGGAATCAAAAAAACATTTTCCTCGCCCCCACGTAATAATTCAAGCGATTTCAAATACTCCTTAGAATTACATTCCCCCGCAATAAAGAGAACACTATCCCGCTTATACGCAAACTGCTTGAATGCCTTTATAGTCAGTTCTATATTTTTATCAGACCGAATGCTTCCAATAGCTCCAAAAACAAATTTTGACTGATCGATCTGGCTTCTTAATTTTTTGTCCTCCCATGCCCAATAATTCCCGATATAATCCTGATGCGGCAGATAGTGAATTTTACTTTTTTCCACATTGGAATCATATTCATATAAGTATTGGACGCTCGCATGAGAAAGGATAATAATATCCGTCACATTCCGAATCAGAAAAACAATATTCTCCCTGCATTCTTTTTCTCTCCATTTATTATGGGATACCCGATTATGAAACACCCAGTACACCTTAACGCCACATTTTACGGCAGTTTCAATAAGCGCTTTATCACGGCCGCTCATCATATCCTCAATCCAATTCAAATAAATGGCAGATATATCGTCTAATTGGAATATATCGTTTCTTAAATCCTTATAATCTATGACAAAATATCTCTCTGAAATCATCTGCTGAATCGTCCCTATATAGGTGCTTGTAACATGCGAATAGGGATAAAAAGCGATTATTTTATCTTTCATATCAACCACCCTTTACCAGATTATCTGATCTTTTTTTGAAAAGTATTTTAAAATATTTGGAGTGTTTCTTCTCCCACAATATCTGCACCGAAAATCTGTACCTCGTCAAATGACACAATTTCTATATTTTTAAATTGATATTTTTGCGCCGTTTCTTCCATTTGTTTGATATTGTATCTGTTTACAATAACCACCAATGCGTCATCTTTTTTTTCTATACATTCTTTGATCGATTTCACCGTTTTTCCACATGCCATACAATTAGGGTTTTCCGCAGACACCATAAACGTTATATCTACGCTGCATCCCCTTTGCAAAAGATAATGATAAAACGCGCGTCCCGCTCTCCCAGCCCCATAAATCAAAACGGTTTCATACGAATTAATTCTTTCAAGCAGCGTTTTCTCCCTTCTCAGACTTTGATCGATCATCCAGCTTATCTCGTAATCAGACATAAGTTTCGGCTTTCTGATATTCCTGCCGTCTTGTTCCAATAATGTTTCATCAATTTCAGCTATCACTTTCTCATAACATTTTCTTGCATCCCCATTTTTGTTATAAATCAGTTTATAAACATAAACGATATACTCTTCCATTAGCTTAATCACCATATCCGCATGTAATTTTTCTAAATGGTTTTTTTGGGAAATGATTAAAATATCCAAAATACCGTTTAATACGCCCAAAGAAATATTGGCATTGTTATAAGGCACAAATTTATCAGTATTTCGATATATATATACCCGGTCACTGATTACAAAAAATTTAACCGCTTTCACCATAGCCGCTACAAAAAATGGCGGATCTTGATATCTTCTATATGGCGGGAATGTAATTTCATTTTCTTTCAACAAATTGGCCAGATAAATAAATTGTTGGAATGCGGATGTACCCTGAAACTCCCTGTAATACATCATTTGATTTTTTTGAAAAGTATTTCTCTTATCATTTTCATTTCCTAAGGAAACCATTGTTCCTCCACATATAGGTACTTGTTTTTCAACTGCTGTATTATACAATTTTTTTAAAACATCTTTATCCGCATAATAATCGTCTGAGTCCATAAAGGCAATAAATTGTCCGTTCGCATGCTCTATCCCCAAATTTCTCGCTATCCCCGAACCCTGATTTTTTTGATTCAGCACAATCATATTCGCATGCGTCGTTCGATATCTTTCCAAAATCTTAGCGCTACTATCCGTTGAACCATCATTGATACAAATGATTTCTATACGTTCCAAAGTCTGTTCCATACAAGAGTCAAGACACTCCTCCAAGTGTCTTTCTGCATTATAGATTGGTATGATTACACTCACCGATACACTACACATAGGCTCTCTTCCCCACTTATTTGTTTTCCCTTTTCATCTGGACTGCCGCTTCTATAACCTCTTCATCCGCACTTGCTATGTCACAGTAATCACATGCCTCAGAAAAAGTCAACTGCAAAAACTCTCTTATATTATTCCGAAGATGTTCTATGTCCATAAGATCAACATATTCCAGCACATCCGTTTTCTCCAATTCCACTAGACTCGCTGCTTTTGAGCATACATACATTTTCCCGTTCAAAATTGTCCTGCACATTTTCGCAGAACTACAATTTAGATATTGTGACTGCAATTCATAATGACTCCGATTTCGTTTCTCTATATTTTTTGTCCTGACCCAAAGCATATTCTCCATTGTCTGATAGTGAATACCGTATTCCTCCAATACCCGTATAAATTCTGTTGAATTAATTATACTTGGATATTCACTTATATTAACAACCACCCTTTCATCTGCCATCAATCCCAAAATATCCGGCTTCGGAATTACACTGGCATTTGTCGTAAACTCTATTTGCTGTATCTTGGTTTCCTCTAATACAAATGATAAAATCTCTCTCAAATCTCGATACAAAAATGGTTCTCCGCCCACCAACTCACAGCAAGTCCACTCATCAACAGCACTGCATATATTCCGAATCCATTGTATGATTTCATCCGAATTATAATCTTTTGGCGAAGAATAGTAGGGCATAAGATTACTACATTCCTTACAGCATAACGTACATCTTGTCGTAATCATCAAAGGGGTTCTCGGGAGAACAAGTTTTTCCTTATCAGCCAATAAAATTTTCTTTTCTTCTACATACATCTCTGCATCAGCTTTATTCTTTGCTATTTCTCTATATGTACTCATACAGGCACCATAAATTCTTTCGTTCCAGAGGCGCTCATCAAAAATCACCTCTTCCTGTACTGTCAACGGCCATTTAAAAACTACAAATTTATCGGGATATAATTTGTTAATCTCCTCATAGATTTCTCTCACAAAATTTTTAGAAGAAATCAATATTATGTATTCATTCCCGTCACAATTTTCCAATATATCCGAAGACTGTATTTCACAGCCTTCCATTATTTTTCCCTCTAATTCCTTTGAACTGTCTATCAATTTATCTATTTTTAAATGATTCGAGTTTAAGAAAGACACTATATGCTGTAAAAACTTTCCTGCTCCGAAACAAATAATCTTATGATCGGATGCCGCCTTAAAAAAATCTTCTCTGGTATTTTGCATTGACTGTCTGCCCCCTTACTGTAATTCTTCAAAAATCGGTTTTCCTAAATATTTAGCTTTTCTCAATAATAAAATAGGATTGTCAATATAATCCTGCCTAATCCAAAGAATTTTTTCTTTTGGAACTCCCATTTCCACTAGCTCTTCTTTTATACTTCTGGCAGTCCCTTCTCTCAATACGGAAATAATAATATAATCAAATTTCACCTCTTTGATCTTTCGCGGATCAGCTACTTTATACGTCTTCTGTAATTCTTCATATTGTTTATCAACCCAGCAGACTAACGTATTCTCTCGTGCGTTACGCACATAATTTTCCATAAAAACTCCCGCTGCACCCGCTCCATATAGTACAATCTTTTCTTCTGTAGTAATCTCACCAAACGGTGCCAAAAAACTACCTTCCTCTAAATTGTCAAATACAAAGGGCGCTTTATATAACAACCAATACATAAAATAATAGTACAATTGCTTATCGGCCGACGTACAAAGTGAAGTTCCCTTAAATCTTCTATAATACTCCCTATGACACTGCATAAATTCTTCCACGCACTTCATTTTTATCTTCCTTTTTGCAGAATTTCCCACCACTCTATAGTGATAAAAACAGTCATGCGCAATATAAAGTGACTTAGTTTCCGCTATACAAGGCAAAGCTACCATCGTATCATTCTCTATCTGATTTAACATTCCCTCCATAAGCTGATATTTTTCAATCTTACTTCTCCTAAAAAGCTTCGTACATAAAAAAGCAAAGATACCATGTTGAAAAAAAGAACCAGCATACAACAACCTTGGCTCAACTTCTTTAGTAAATTCATCTCCTTTGTAACATCCTTCCTGTAAATACGGCGTTCTTTTCTTTTCTTCTTTCTCCCACGAATCGATCACCCCCGATTCTACCACATCTACATCATACCACTTGGCATATTCCATAAGCTTTTCATACATCAATGGCTCTATCCAGTCATCACCGTCCACATATCCAATATATTTTCCCTGTGCTATCATAAAACCAGATTTTCTGGCACTGTCTATCCCGCCATTGCACTGATGGATTACTATGATTCTGTGATCCATATCTGCATACTTATCACATATCTGCGGGCATCTGTCATCTGATCCATCATCCACTAAAATAATTTCCAAATTTCTATATGTTTGATCGCAAATACTTTGAATACACTGCTCCAAATACTTTTCTACCCGATAGATCGGAACAATGACGCTAATCAGATCCTGCATCTCTCTATCTCCTTATTTTTGATTTTCAACCCCTAGCTCGATCATTTTATAACACATATAAAATAGTTTCACTATTCATCAGGGAATAATGTCTTAGCTAGCTTCTCCGTTCTCGTCAATACATGCGCCCCATCCCCCAACGAATTGAATCTCAACGTTGTGAAATACGACCATACTTTGCTTATATATTCACCAAATCTTTCCAGTAGACTCAAAGATGTCTCTCCATCTAATGCACCGTAATCTACAAACTCTTCCCCATCCCAAATTTCTAAAGTTTCTCATTTCATTGATTTAACGCTATGACTGAAATAATTCTTCCTCTGAAAATTCCATTAAAGATGATACCAGAGAAATATCTTCCTGATTTGTAACCTTAATATTGTTCGTAAAGCCTTTTGAAAAAAAGACTCTTTTCCCATAATGAATCGCAAGAAGATCCGCATACACAACATTATGTATATTATCCTTCTCCGCCATTTCATACAATTCCCTGAGCATAGAATAACAGTATGCCTGCGGCGTCTGAACGCGCATTGTCTTATTTCTGTCTAACTGTTTTATGCCGGAAATTTGATCGTCCGTATATATAATTGTTTCGTGACAAGGTATCGCAAGTGAAGCGTTTCCCGCTCTATGTGCAGTGTCCAACAGCGCAGAAATCGCCGCCTGCGGCAGAATCGGTCTTGCGGCATCATGGATAATAACATAATCCTCATCTTCCAAAACCGTGCGTAAGAAAAAAACAGCGTTTCTTGTTGAATCATGGACGGTGTCGCCACCTTCAATAATCCACTGCACTTTTGTCATTTGGTACTCAGACACCATATTTTGCAGATACCCAATCCAGTCTTTCACACAGACAATTAAGATACCGTCAATCTGATCATTTTTTTGAAAGTTCATAATGGTATGTATAATAATCGGGTATTCCTTCACTATCATAAACTGCTTTGGCAAAGCCACCCCCATTCGGCTTCCCACTCCGCCTGCCAAAATAACTGCTATATGTTTCATATGTTCTCCCGGATAAATGTTATGTTCTTTTTCACATGCTATCTAATATCAAACGTCAATTTCCAACAGAGCATCCATAAACTGCTCCATGTATTTTTTATCCCAAATAGTTACCCGCAAGAATCCTGCTGAATCACCCTTCCCGCAAAAAATAAGAATCCCTCTCTTCTCTAATTCTTCTGTGATAAACTCCGCAGTCTTATGTTGGGGTGTAATACAGATAAAGCAGCCGCTCGTAGGAATATAAGAGTAATTTTCCTGCATCAATCTTTCCAGCAGATAATCCCGTCCGGCATTAAATTTCTCCTTTAATTCCTTAATCAGGCGATCATGGTGCTCGATTATTGCTTCGCCAAACAAAAGCGCCAAACAATTTACCGTATAATGCGGTCTGTAATTTTTGATATACCGTACATTCTCTTTGGAAGAGATCACTGCCCCCATTCGTACCCCGCACAGAGAAAGCATTTTGGAAAATGTCCGCAATATTATCACATTATCGTATTTTTTGATTAAATCTATCGCACTGTTATCATAAAAATAGTAATATGCTTCGTCTATAATCACCATTGCATTATTTTCTCTTGCTTTTTCAACAACGCTTATGATTTCCTCCATATCATATACATTCCCTATCGGCATATTGGGATTCACAAGAGAAACGATACTTGTCTTTGCATCAATTTGTTCCAGCAGTCTATGAATATCAAAAGAAAAATCTTTATTATACGGAACAAAGACAGTCTGCATCTGTTCCATATCAGCGTATACCTTATACATGCCAAATGTAGGCGTTACGCAGACAAGCTTCTTATGTGGTTCTCCAAAAACTTTGATTACATACCCCATCGCCACAACGCTGCCGTCTGTCAAAATAACATTATCCTGCTCATATCCCAAAAACTCCGCATACTTTTTAGTAAATGCAGTTTCTTCCGGATACATTGCCAACAGTTCCGGCGTTACTTTTGCCATTACTTCTTCAAACAACCATTTAGGAAGCCCGTCAGGATTCTCATTCTGATCGAGCCTGACGTAATCCCCTCTTCCTTCTGGCTGATTCGTGCGTACAAAATCTTTAATTACAGGATTTACATAGTACATAACTGTTGTCTTTCCCTCCTCATTCAATAATCGAGATACTATATCAATGTTCATTTTCTGGTATCACAATATTTCCAAAGCTAATATTTGTTGACGTGTGTTTCGGAACGCGCTTCTCCTCTGGTGGCAAAGTCATGTAATCTTCGCCATACAAATAGCCCAGATATCCGTCATAATCTGTCGGAACAGGAAATTTTCTCCCCTCAAATTCCATTTCACAATATTCGTCCATCCACTTTCTGAGATAACCTTTTGTCTCCTGCCATGCTCCCCACCCTGGCGTTCGTATCAATCTTGTCTTGTTGTCGCCATATTGATATGCAAGTTTATCAAATGTTCTGCAGGCAACCTCTCTCGGAATCAATTTCAAAATTCGATACGCAAATCTCTTGATTGCACTTGGGTCATGCTCAGCGCCCACCGGCGAATAGGCTATTTTTCTTGCCACAAAACACTGAAAATTATAAATCGCTTTTGGAATCATACGCTCCGGCATGTTATCACAGGGAAAGATATCTATAAAGATTCCCCTTTTCATCGTCAACATCTCCTGATTTTTTCTGCTGAAATAAGTTCCCTTCCGTAAGATTCTGCCATAGCCCCACCGATACCCCGGATCAGTCTTATATGTCTGCAAGAAATACTTTTCTGTATCCAACTGTTCCTTACATGCTTCGCAAAATTTATCATAATCTTCCCGAAGCATTCTGATATCAATATCATCATCCCATGGAATGAATCCTTTGTGCCTGACAGCTCCCAGTAAGGTGCCGCCGTCCAGTTCAAAAAAAATCTCATTATTCTTACAGATTCGATGCACCTCTTGCAAAATATCCAGTTCTAAAACCTGCATTTTTCGTATCAGTTCATCTGTGTATTGAAATTCAGACATACGTTACATTTTAACCTCCATTCCAAAGTGTTTTGCATTGAAGACTCGCGAACAAAATTTGGAGCTTTCCGCAGGAATACTCCTTTTCTGACACTACGATTAATATTTAATAGCAGAAAACTAACGTAAAATATAACAACTCCATCTATAAATCAACCATCGGACGTAGGTAATCAGTAAACACGCCCGTAACTCCCAGCTTTCTCAATTTGGAATATTCCTCGATACAATTCGTAGAATAAGCAAAAACTTTTATACCCTTTTTTCTACAAATCTTAATCAGTCTTACATCCACATCATCAGCTCTTATTCCAACAGCACCTATTCCATATTGACAGCATAAATTGGCAATGTTCAAATAATCCATCCATTCTGGATTCCTATACTGCGTAAAAAATATATGATAACCACTTAAATGTGCAAGTTTAATTGTTTCCTCATCATACGCTTCCATTACAATTCTGGATTTTAAGCTTTCTCCCTCTTTTTCACCTTTGACACTATGTGAAAATATTTCGTCTGTACCTTCTATAACAGCCCTATAATCATCATAAGTATCCCATTTAACATCCACCAGACAACGAATTTCCCTATGTTCATTCAGTCTCCTCAATAAATCTTCTAACGACATAACGGAGTATCCTTTTTTCTTAGCTTCATAAAACCTCCAAAAATCATGGGCCAAAACCAACTCACCATCTTTCATGCGTAAAACATCACATTCCATTAACCGAAAGTTTGAGCTGACCGTATATTCAAAAGCCTCTTTTGAATTGGAACACATTACCTTCCTACCATTTACAACGCCACCGCAGCCATGGGCAATCAAAGTTCCCTGGTTAACCCAGTCAGCTTTTCCTTCGTACTGGCTCTGTAAATATAGGGCATATTTCTTTTTATACTCATTCACCAAACTCTCTGTTTTTCTTGGCTCAAAATATGCTTCTTTTATAAAGTTTCTATCAACTTCATCAAGCGTCCCCAAACTGTATTTGCATATTTCATCTGTAATAAACGGCTGTACTCTTTCTGTTTCTCTCCCCCATGTCATAAGCAGTTCTCTAATATTTTCATATGCGGATAATGCCGCTATTACATAAACGTCAATATCATATCTGTCAAGCAACTCTTTTGAAGGCGTTATCACTGGCGTATTTTCATAATAGATCCCCTGTTTTTCCTCATTGCTGTCAACAAACAAAACCACTTCCGTTTTTTCTGGGTCAATTATATTTTTAATCATAGTCCAAATCGCATTACTAATTCCCCAAACTGCCAGTTTGATCTTATTCATAAAAACAATACCTTTCGTCTCTTCTCTTAAAACCTTTCCTCTTATTTCACTGCCAATATCAAACCGGGCTAATCTCCACAAAAAAATCTGATGCAAAATACGACAATTTCATACTTTACATCAGATTCCTTTGTTTACAACTATATTTTATTCTAAATGTTCTTTACTTCTCCTCTTCCTCCAACCCAAACTCCACAAACAACTTCTTCTGGAGCTCCCGGTCTGAAAGGGATCTCAGGAAATCATTGCTCCGCCCCGCCTCTGTCAGCAGGATGCCAAGCTTGTTGACCTTGACTTCTCCTTCTTCTTTTCCTTCTTTTCGCAGCGTCCTCTCATATTTCTCCACATCAAACTCTTCCAGTAACATCCCCAACACCTCCGCTCGGTTTTTCAACAGGAACTCTTTCAAAATCCCTTTCTCTATGCACTCCTCCACCGCCCTGTTCAGGGCGGTCTGTATATCCTGTTCTGCAAGCATACACTCCCGCGTGGCAGCCACGAACGCGGAATACTCTTCCAAGACTTTGCACTTTTCCATCAGCCGCCTGTTATACCCATAGTTGATATTCAGCATCCGCACCGTCAATTCCACATCCGCCCGCACCTTCTGGTTCTCAAAGGCGTCCGACAGCTTTAAGACCCGCTCCTCCGGCATTTCCTGCAAGCCGTTGTAAAAAACAATGCACTGGGGCGTTGGCAGGCTGATCTGCGCCGTCCCGTAAAGGCTTGCCTCCGCCTTCTCGATCACCTTCTGGTATTCCTGCGCCAAATAAATCAAAAACCTGACCGGCAGGTTCGGGCTGTAGGTGCTCTGATGCTCGTACATGCTCAATGTGCCCGACAGGATATAGGCCAGGTCGTTCTTCATCACCACATACACCGCGCTTTCAATCGTCACAATCTCAAGCTGTGATGAATCCCGGTACGCCGTCCCGTTCAGCGCGTTATACAAGTCCAGAAGCGCCTCCCTGTCTTTCTCAAACAGATACCGGAACAGTCTGTCCTTTACATTGCGCTGCATCTGCTTTTGGTTTCGGCTGTGGCTTTGCTGTAAATCCAAGTTCCCATTTACACGCTTCTTCTTTTGTCTTCGTTTTGGCATAGGTTATCCTCCCTTATGATGGCAGGACTTGACATGCCGGAACAGACTGCGCCCGCTCTTTCCTCTCCTGCCGTTTTCTGTTATGTTTCAAAGAGAAAATCCGACAGAAGCTGTCTTGAACGTGCAGAACGCACACCTGTTAGAATTCCTTTGATTGTTTTATTCTAACGACTTTCTATATATATGTCAACATAATTTTTAATTTTTTATTGACGTTTTTACGTTTCCACAACAAACATTCACATTTGTTCTGATATAAAGTATAAAATTGTCAAGGTACATTATCATCTATACATCAATCAAATATTGCAAATTGTCTTTTATACCAATCAATTTTATTATCAACATCTTATTTTTCCAGCCGCCCTTCCGCATTCAAAAACTGCTCCATGATATCTGCAAGGGCCACCGACTCACTTCTAGTCAGCTTAAACTCGCTGCTGTTTCTGCCGTTTATCATAGACAGAAAATCGCTGATCTCATACCGTAACCCTTCCCCTAAAAAAGGCTCCGAATACTTATCCACCTTCAAAGGGTCCTCGTAATGCACTTCAAAATAAGAGGTTTTCCACCAGGGTGCCTCCGCTATGATGTAGCCCTTCGTGCCCGCAATCAACAGCCTTCCCTCCGATTTGACTCCCAACCCGCAGGTCGCCGTCGCGATGCCGTTCGGGTAACAGAATGATATCTTCGTAAACAGATCCAGCCCGTTCTCTCCCCTGATCGCATCGAAACGAATATCCCTGTAATCCTCTCCAAAGAGCTTTAATATGGGAAGCATCACATAACTGCCAAGCTCCGTCAGGCTGCCGCCGTATCTGATATCTGTCAATTCCCGATGCGCCGGATCTTCCAGCTTTGTAAAGCACACCTCCACATTTCGTATGCTTCCAATCATGCCGCTGCAGGCTATTCCCAACAGTTTGTTAAATCCCGGACAATAGGCCGTTTTAATTCCCTCAAACAGGATCAGTTCATGGGCTCTCGCATACTGAAACAGCTTCTCCGCCTGATCCTTCTCCAACACCATAGGTTTCTCGCACAGGACATGTTTCCCATGCTCCAATGCTGATTTAATATATTCGTAATGGGTTTCATGGGGAGACGCCACATAGACTGCGTCCACCGCCCCATAAAACTCCTCTATGTTTTGATAGGCGTCTATCTCCCACCGCTTCGCAAAATTTTCCGCGCTCTCCCAATGCGGATTATAGACTCCCTGCGCGCTGATACCGCTGACCAGCTTTACTTCCATGATAAACCGACTCGCAATCCGTCCATTGCCTATGATACCGATTCTCCTGATCGGCCTGTTTTGTTCCCGAAGCATCGTGCTGGAAATGTTCTTGGTCCGCTCCAAATAAACAACTTGACAATAGTCTTTCATGTAATCAAAACTGCCTGTCCAGTCGGAACCTACCGTAAGAATATCTATTTGGTATTTCTTGACGTCCTGCACCTTCTGCCCCTGAGACTCCTCCACGATAATCTCATCCGCAAAACCGGTTTTTCTCACATTCTCAATTCTCGTCGCCAGTGAATCCACCACATTTAATTTTCCTCTGGCCTTGTCGTAGGCCTCGGAAGTAACGCCGACAATCAGATAATCTCCCAGCGCCTTTGCCCGTTCCAGAAGCCGGTAATGCCCCTCATGCAGCAGATCAAAGGTGCCGTATGTAATTACTTTTTTCATTGAAATCTCCATTTCCAATTATTCCATTACCATATCGTCCGCTTCCTGCTGTCACGTTTCTGCAAGTTTATCTCTAATAAATTCATAGGTTTTTGCCCCGCATGTACCGTCGCTGTTGGCCGTAATTTTTGCAAATTCCTGTCCGGCTCTCGCTTTCTCATAGGGACAGCCGCTCAATGTCCCATTCAGGAAATCGGAAAGCGTGTTAAAAGCGTTTTCTCTGGCCGCATACATACTCCATTCGGAAATCCTGTCAAATCCTTTTTCCTGCTGTCCTAGCTCTTCCGACAAAAAACCAATGGAAATCTCCTCCCATTCCTCAGATCGTAAATTAATATCATACAACTTATGATCCGCGTAGGTATTTAATTGCCAACGTATCCCGGCCTTATCTCCGTCTATCTGTAAAAAAGCAGCCACTTCTCCCTCCGGCGGATAATATCCGTTCCTAGTATTCCTTTTCAGTTCACGAGGCAATTCCCATACTTTAATTTCTCCTGTATTCTTATCCAAGCATAGATATAAATTCCCCCAATATGGAGGCAGATACAAAGCGTCCTCCAAAACCGCCGGAAAACCAAAAGGCCTCATATCACATTCATATCCACAAACAGGGTTCCTGCATTGCAGCCCCTCCACCTTACAGTCATACTCCCACACTTCACCGGTTTCCGGATTCCATCTGGTAATAGTATAACCCTCATAAGGCAAAAGCCAGACATCCTCTCCATCCGACACCATAGATGAACAACCGCATACATTTTCTGCTCCTGTGGTCATCAACTTTATTCTCCCGAAAGGTACATGAAGCGCCGCCACATAATTATTTACAGGAGAAGCAAATAATAAATATTCTTTCCAAACACAAACGCTGCCTGTCCGTCTCACTCCCTTTGTTTCATCTGAAAAAACATCTAAATAATCTTTTATATAGTAAATTCCTCCGGTCAACGTATCATAACGCACGATGGCCGGATATCTATCGGGAATCAGAAGCAAATAGTTTCCATATCCTACAGCGCCGCAGAATGCGCCGGACTGTTCTATCTGCCTTTCCAGTTTTATGTGTTCTGCCACTTTCCCTTCTTTCAGAAACAGAATTTCCTGCCCATTACGGGGGCAGACATAATCCCTTCCCTGCACGGAAACCACCCATGGCAAATAATAATTCCCACCGCTGTACTCGCACAAATCACAGCTATATCTGTATTGATAATCCCCATTTTCTGCATAATAAAGTTTATTTCCCTGGGTTACCATATACCTGCCGTTTCCATAACGGTTAAATTCCTGTATAACCTCTCCCCGCCAGTCCTCTTCTCCCGGCTCGCTGTCGATCTGATTGTTCAAAATAAAAATCTCTTTCTCCGCCGCACCAAAAAGCGCAGTCACGGAAGTGGCCTCATCCCCGATATAGGCGTCGCACAGCGCAATCGTCGGCTCGATTTCCGGCGTATCGTCATAAATGCCCAAATTGTTTTCTATAAAATACTGTCTCAGTTTCTGATAAACCGGCATAAACTCCGGCCGCATGGAATTGATGGTAGATTCCAAAAGCGGATGCGGCCTCCAAAGCAGGCATGCCTGTTCACACTTGGCAAAGCATTGAAACACATACTCCATCTTCCGCATAAATCTTTCCGTATCACCCAACAGCCCGTTGATACTGGTGTTATAAAAATACACCTTCCGCCCCGCCATTCTTTCTTTCCACGCCTCCGGCGGTTCCGGCGGATTCTGGCACAGCCGTATCACTTTGTCGAACTTGGGCGATCCCAGCGGCACCAGTTTTTCCTGCGGCAGCTCCGGATCGTAAAATTTACGGAATTTTTCCGCCTGTATAACGATATAATCCGCAAAATAATAGGCCATACAGGATGCCTGTCCTGCGCTCATGCCTCCGGAAGTCGAAAAATATGGTACATATACCAAACATTCTGTGGATTTTTTTAACTCAAAAGAATAAAACCGCGGATCAACGCTTGTTACCCGATTATACTGATCGTATGGATTATGAATAAAAACGGCATCCGGCTCTCTGTTTTTGATATCATAATCATCGTAATGAATCACCGGCACATCATCGGGAAATCGGTCTCCCTCGTAATGCAGTGCGCCAAAGGAGCCATCCTGATTTTTATCATAATAGGGGATCGGCACCACATAGGCGTCACAGTCGGGATCCGCGTCCGCCGCCATCCAAATGCTTTCCAACGAATCCCACATACTTGCCTTATAAGGCAGAAAAACCATCTCCAGCCGAATCTTGATATCGTTTTTAACGCTGTTTTCCGCCTGGATCAGGGATTTTTGCAGTCTCTTATAGATCTTTGCGGGAACGGAGACTGTATCTGACGCGAGTTCTTCATGAATTTCGTAGAGTGTCTCGCAGTATTCCTCCAACTTCGCAATGGTCGGTGCGCCCTCTCCCTCTGTCTTCTCAATCCATTCGCCCACCTGTACCGCGCTGTTCTGGCACTGTCCAAGGAGATCCATGGCTTCGCCGAAATCTTTGTTTTCCGCAAACCGCTTCACTTCGCTGTGGGCCTGCTCCAAAAGCGCAAGCAGTTCCTCTATTTGTTTTTTTTGCGCTTTTCTCATGTCAACCAATCTCTTTCTTTAAAATAAACAAGGCATATTGGCCACCCTTTCGAGTGGTGCTTTTGCCGTAAAACGGCATCCGCTTCGCTCCCCCGTACCTCACCCGCAGGTGTTCCGAAGGTCTTGGCGCACCCAATTCACGAAATCCGTTATTCCAGCGCCGTTCTTGTTTTTTATCTCAAAAAATGTTTCGCAGTCCGCTTCCGGTAAAATTTCGGCCGTAGCCGATATTTATCTGCAAAATATTTTTTTACGACCTACACTTTCTTTGTTTCCTTTAGGAAGATATTCTCCTCCCCTGACTTCTGCATTTGTCCCCGCTTTAGCGCATTCTGCGCCGCG
>DETS01000117.1 GCA_002361735.1 Lachnospiraceae bacterium UBA3282
CTTCCGGAAAATATCAGTTTTTACTGGGGAGCAGATGAAAAGCAGCTCTGCATCAACTGCATAAAGCCGGAGGATATTTTGCACATCAAGATCGGAGAGCCGGGAATCTGCCAGGTATTTCGCCAGTGGCTGGAATATATGGATAAAAAGGGAATGATGCTCAGCGTGGAAGAGACGCTGGACGCCCTCAGAAGGCTGGCGGAGGAATACCGCCAGGCCTAATTTGCAAAAACTCATTGCCAACCTCCTGCGTTTTGGTATATAATAAAGCAATACAAGCATCCACACAGAAACGAGGAGGTCTTTAAATGAGCAGAGAAGAAAATCAGGATAATTATACATTACAGAGTGAAGATAGTTTCGGTCAGGTTCAGATCGCGGATGAAGTGGTAGCCATCATCGCTGGGCTGGCAGCCACGGAAGTCGAAGGCGTGGCAAGCATGGCGGGCAATATCACAAATGAGCTGGTAGGTAAGCTCGGCATGAAAAACCTCTCCAAGGGGATCAAGGTTGTCGTGGAGGAAGGCGTAGTGCAGGTAGACGTGGCGCTCAATGTAGCCTACGGATACAGTGTCCCGAAGATTTGCCAGACGGTGCAGGAAAAAGTGAAAGCGTCCATTGAAAACATGACCGGATTAGAAGTATCCAGTGTAAATATACGGATTGCCAGCGTGAGTATGGAAAAACGTAAATGATTTATTGGGAGGATGTCTGGTTTCAGGCATCCTTTTTTTCGCGGGAGAAAAGGGTTATACAGGAAAGAAAAGCAGTGACAGACTGTGAGAGATGGAGGAAAGCATGACAAGACATGAGGTGAGAGAGCACATTTTCAAGCTTCTTTTTATGATAGAGTTTCATGGGGATGAGGAGCTGACAGAGCAGGCAGGGATGTATTTTGAGGAGCTGGGCGAGATTGAGGAAAAGGACCGTTCCTACATACAGGAAAAATTCCTGCACATCAAGGAGAGAATTCCGGAGATTGACGAGGCCCTCAACGGGATCACGGAGGGATGGAAGACAAACCGCATGGGAAAGGCGGAGCTGACGATTCTGCGCCTGGCCTTCTATGAGATACGTTATGATGAAGATATCCCTGCAAGGGTAGCGATTAATGAGGCGGTAGAGATGGGAAAGACCTTCGGCGGCGACAATTCCGCTGCCTTTATCAACGGTGTTCTGGCAAAGCTGGTATAAGAGATGGTGCGCGGCAGGGCTTATTCGGTAGGACAGGTAAATACCTACATTAAAAATATGTTTGTGCAGGACTTCGTACTGAAACGCATTTACGTAAAAGGGGAAGTGTCAAACTGTAAGTATCATCCCTCAGGCCATATCTACTTTTCCCTGAAGGATGAGACCGGGAATATTGCCTGCGTGATGTTCGCGGGAATGCGGAAAGGACTGGCTTTCCGTATGGAGAACGGGCAGCAGGTTGTGGTCCTTGGCAGCGTGGATGTGTACGAGCGGGACGGAAAGTACCAGCTCTACGCAAAGGAGATCATCCTGGACGGGGCAGGGCTTCTCCATGAAAAATTTGAGGCTTTAAAGCGGGAACTGGAGGAAATGGGCATGTTCGCCCCGGAGTACAAACAGGCGATCCCCAAATATATCAAAAAGCTGGGAGTGGTGACGGCGCCTTCCGGAGCCGCCGTGAGGGATATCATGAACATTGCCCGCAGGAGGAACCCCTATTTGCAGATCATCCTCTATCCCGCCCTGGTGCAGGGCGAGGAAGCGGCAGACAGCATCGTATCGGGAATCCAGGCGCTGGACGCCTATGGTGTGGATACCCTGATCGTGGGCCGGGGCGGAGGCTCGATGGAGGATCTGTGGGCTTTCAATGAGGAGAAAGTAGCCAGGGCTATTTTCGAATGCCGGACGCCTGTAATTTCGGCGGTGGGCCATGAGACGGATGTGACGATTTCCGATTTTGTGGCGGATCTGCGGGCCCCCACGCCTTCGGCTGCCGCGGAGCTGGCAGTGGAAGATATCCGGCTGGTGCAGGAGAGGCTTTTGCAATACAGGATTTGCCTTAGCAGACGGATGGAAGACCGGGTCGCGGAAAGGAAAAACCGATTGTCCGCTTACAGGGAGAAGCTTGCATACTTAAGCCCGGAAAGCCAGATCAGGGAAAAGAGGCAGAGACTGGCTGAACGGGAGGAGCGGCTGCGCGCTCTGATGGAGCAGGCAATCCTGCATAGCCGTTATGACCTGGCCCTTCGCATCGAGAAGCTAAAGGGCCTTTCGCCCCTGGAAAAGCTAAATCAGGGTTACGCCTATGTGGCGGATGAAGAGGGCCGCAGAGTGACGTCTGTATCCCAGATGCCGGCGGGCGGACGCGTAAGGATTTCTGTGAAGGACGGAAGCGTGACGGCCCTTGTGGAAGTGGACGGAGAATAAAGTGGAGAGAGCATATGTCAGAAAATAAAGAGAATATGACACTGGATGAAGCCTTCGGGAAACTGGATGAGATCGTGGAAGCTTTGGAGGATCGGGAGATTACCCTGGAGGACTCTTTTAAGAAGTATCAGCAGGGTATGGAGCTGGTGAAACAATGCAGCGAAGCCATCGATGCAGTCGAAAAGAAGGTTCTTATTTTAAATGAAGATGGAGAGACTTATGAATTTTGAAGAAGAAATGAGTTTGCGGACAGACCATGTGCAGGTAATCCTGGAGAGCTATCTTCCAAAGGAAGAGGGATTTCAGAAGACTGTGCTGGAAGCTATGAACTATAGCATGCGGGCAGGCGGGAAGAGACTGCGCCCTCTTCTGATGGAAGAGACCTACCGGATGTTCGGCGGAAGGGAAGAGGTGGTGCGCCCCTTTATGGCGGCGATCGAGATGATACACACCCACTCGCTGATTCATGACGATCTTCCGGCCATGGACAATGACGAGTACCGCAGGGGCAGGAAAACTACCTGGATCGTCTACGGCGAGACCATGGGAATCCTGGCAGGGGATGGACTGTTAAATTATGCCTATGAGACGGCGTCCAAAGCCTTCGCCCTGGAACCGGGAAACGAAAGAGTGGGCCGGGCCTTTGCCGTGCTGGCAGAGAAAACGGGCGTATACGGGATGATGGGAGGACAGTGTACCGATGTGGAGGCGGAGGGACAGGCCATCTCCCGTGAGAAGCTGGACTTTATCTACCGTCTGAAAACCGGCGCACTGATTGAAGCCTCCATGATGGTAGGAGCCATTCTGGCAGGGGCAGACGCCCGGGAGATAGCGGCTGTGGAGAAGATCGCCTCGGATGTGGGGCTGGCCTTTCAGATCCAGGATGATATCTTGGATGTGACAAGCACCATGGAGGAGATTGGAAAGCCTGTCATGAGTGACGAAAAGAACGAAAAGACCACCTATGTGACCCTGGAAGGCATCGAAAAGGCCCGGGTGGATGTGGAGCGGATATCAAAGGAGGCAATCCGCACACTGGACGGGCTGAAGGTGAAAAATGAATTTCTGCGGGAGTTGATTTTGCATCTGATTAATCGGAGAAAATAAGAGGGAGAAAACACAGGAAGCAGGTGAGCATATGGTTTTGGAAAAAATAAATCAGGTAAATGATATCAAGAAGCTGGACAAGGGAGAGCTTCCCGTGCTGGCGGAGGAGATCAGGGATTTTCTGCTGGAGAAGATCAGCATTTCCGGAGGCCATCTGGCCTCGAACCTGGGGGTGGTGGAGCTGACGATGGCTCTCCATCTGGCTTTTGACCTGCCGCAGGATAAGTTGATCTGGGATGTGGGACACCAGGCTTATACCCATAAGATTCTCACCGGGCGCAGGGATGGATTTGATACGCTGCGGAAGTATGGCGGCATGAGCGGCTTTCCCAAGCGAAAGGAAAGCTGCTGCGACGCGTTTGATACGGGACACAGCTCCACATCCATTTCTGCGGGGCTGGGTTATGCCAATGCCAGGGATATTCTGGGGGAGGATTATCATGTAGTGTCCATTATCGGAGACGGATCGTTGACCGGGGGCATGGCGTATGAGGCGCTGAATAACGCGGCGCAGCTGAAATCTAATTTTATTATCGTGCTGAATGACAACAATATGTCAATCTCGGAAAATGTGGGGGGAATGTCCACTTACCTGGGAGAGCTTCGGACAAATGAAGCCTACACAGGGCTGAAAAGCGGAGTGACAAGCACGCTGAACAGGATTCCCGTCTATGGGGAGAGGATCGTAAAGCATATTCATAAGACAAAAAATGGCATCAAGCAGCTTTTTATACCGGGGATGCTTTTTGAGGAGATGGGCATCACCTACCTGGGGCCGGTGGACGGGCATAACATTCCGCAGATGTGCCGTGCCTTCCAGGAGGCAAAAAAGCTGGAGGAAGCCGTGATCGTCCATGTGATCACGAAAAAAGGGAAGGGATATCTTCCTGCAGAGCATTCTCCCGCCAGGTTTCATGGCGCTGAGCCCTTTGTGATCGAGACAGGGCTTCCGAAAAAGAAAAAGACAAAGGCAAATTATACGGATGTTTTTTCTTTTGTAATCAAAAAACTGGGGGAGACCCATCCGGAGGTAGCGGCGATCACGGCCGCTATGCCCGACGGGACAGGCCTTAAGCGTTTTGCGGGGGCTTTCCCCGATCGGTTTTTTGATGTGGGCATCGCGGAGGAGCATGCCGTTACGTTTGCGGCGGGCCTGGCGGCGGCGGGCCTGACTCCGGTGGTGGCTGTGTATTCCTCCTTTTTACAGAGGGCTTATGACCAGATCCTGCATGACGTCTGTATCCAGAATCTGCCGGTTGTTTTTTGTATTGACAGGGCGGGACTGGTAGGAAGCGACGGAGAGACCCATCAGGGGCTGTTCGATCTTTCCTTCCTGTCCTCCATACCGAATATGCACATTCTGGCTCCCAAGAACAAATGGGAGCTTTCCGACATGATCAAATATGCCGTGGAGTTTGGCGGTCCTGTGGCGATTCGTTACCCCAGAGGGGAAGCGTTCGATGGGCTGAAAGAATACAGGGCACCCATTGTTTACGGCAAAAGCGAAGTGATTTACGAGGAGGGCGAAATCGTTCTGTATGCGGTGGGCAGTATGGTAAAGGTGGCGCTTGCCGTAAGGGAGAGACTGCAGGAGAAGGGAATCCTCTGTTCGTTAGTCAACGCGCGATTTGTGAAGCCTATCGATGAGGAAATGATCGCAAACCTGTGTAAGAAAAACCGTCTGATCGTTACCATGGAAGAAAATGTGGCAAGCGGCGGTTTTGGCGAGAGGGTGCGGGCGTATGTGGATTCTCTTGCGGAAACGGCGAGCGTCCTGACGATCGCGATTCCCGACGAGTATGTAGAACACGGCAACGTGGAGCTTTTGAAGCAGGAAGTCGGCATTGATGCCGCATCGGTGGAGGAGAGGATCGTCTCAGCATATCGGTCGCTGCAGAGATAAAATAGGTAACGGGTGTTATGAAAGAACGGTTGGATGTGATCTTAGTCAGACAGGGCTATGCGCCCTCCAGGGAGAAGGCAAAGGCGCTTCTTATGGCGGGCAGTGTGTTTGTGGATAACCAGAGGGAGGATAAGGCAGGCGCACAGTTTGACGAGAGTAAGATAAAGATTGAGGTTAAGGGAAAGCCGATTCCTTATGTGAGCAGGGGCGGGTTGAAACTGGAACGCGCCATGCAGCAGTTTCCCATTACTCTGACAGACAGCGTGTGCATGGATATCGGCGCTTCCACAGGCGGGTTTACGGACTGTATGCTGCAAAACGGCGCGGGAAAAGTGTATGCCATCGATGTGGGGCATGGGCAGCTTGACTGGAAACTTCGGTGTGACGAGCGGGTGATTTGTATGGAAAAGACGAATTTCCGTTATGTGACAAGCGAGCAGATCCCGGAGCCCATAGATTTTGCTTCGGTGGATGTCTCCTTCATTTCCCTCACGAAGATCCTGCCTCCTGCAAGAGCGCTTTTGAAAGAAAAAGGGGAGATGGTGTGCCTGATCAAGCCCCAGTTTGAGGCGGGGCGGGAGAAGGTCGGTAAGAAGGGCGTCGTGCGCGATCGGAAGGTACATGCCGAAGTGGTGCGGGCAGTGACGGGCTTCGCCAAGGAGAACGGCTTTTGGGTAAAGGGTCTGACCTATTCGCCCATCAAAGGACCCGAGGGGAACATCGAGTATCTGATGTGGCTGGAAAAGACGGGAGACAGTCTGCCCGAGGACGATGAAAATGGCGGGATGATGATCAATTTGACTGCGGATACGGTGTCAGAAATACAGATCGAGGCAGTCGTTGAGGAAGCGCACAAGGCGCTTGACGAGGCATAGCGGCGGATGAAAAACTTTTATCTGATCACCAATGAGGTGAAAGATCCACAGGGTATCGTTACGGACAGGATCGTTGCATATATCGAAAAACACGGCGGAAAGGCGGTCTGTATCCAAAATGAAAAGAACGCTTTTCCGGTGCACGGCAGTTTTCAGGCGGATTGTGCTCTGGTGCTGGGCGGAGACGGTACGCTGCTGCGGGCGGCACGAACTTTGATGGATGGAGAACTGCCGCTTTTGGGGATCAATCTGGGTACGCTTGGATATCTGGCGGAGGTGGAGAGTGCGGCGATAGAAGAAGCACTGGAAAAGCTGCTGGCGGACGAGTTTGTGCGGGAGGAGCGGATGATGCTTTCCGGCAGAATCCTTGCGGCGGGCAGGAAGGAAGAACAGTATGCCTTAAATGATGTCGTAATCTCGCGCTGCGGCTCTCTGCAGATCGTGAATGTGCGTATCTATGTGAATGGGCGCTTCTTAAACGATTACTGTGCGGACGGCGTGATCGTGGCGACGCCCACCGGTTCTACAGGTTATAATCTTTCGGCGGGAGGACCCATCGTGGAGCCGTCCGCGAACCTACTGCTGCTGACGCCGATTTGTCCCCATACGCTGAATACGCGCAGTATCGTGTTTTCTCCGGAGGACGAGATCAGTGTGGAGATTCCCGTCGGAAAGGACGGAAGAGAACAGGTAGTGGAGGCTAACTTCGACGGCAGCCACAAGGTGACGATGCGTACCGGAGACCGCCTGGTGATCCGTCGGGCGGATAAGACGACAGGGATCCTGCGGCTCAATACAGAGAGCTTTTTGACGGTATTGCATAAAAAGATGAGCGATGTCTAGGCGTCCGTTCGGGGCAACGGATGGGAGTAAAGGGACAGGACAGGGTAGGAAATCGGAAAATGAAGAAAAAGCGGCAGGAAAAAATCATAGAGCTGATTACCCGATACGAGGTGGAGACACAGGAGGAGCTGGTGGAGCGTCTGCAAAAGGAGGGGTATCCGGTCACACAGGCGACGGTATCCAGAGATATTCGGGAATTGAAGCTTTCTAAAATCCCAAACGGCAGAGGGCAGCAGAAATATGTGACGTTTGACGGGGAGGAGTCCCATCTGGGAGATAAATACGGCAGGGTGCTTAAAGAAGGCTATGTCTCCATGGCGCTTGCGCAGAATCTTTTGGTGTTAAAGACGGTGCCGGGGATGGCAATGGCAGTTGCCGCCGCAGTCGATGCCATGAAGATCGAGGAGGTCGTAGGCTGCATCGCCGGAGACAATACGGTGATGATGGCGATGGGAAGTGTAGAGGATGCGCGAACCGTGATGGAAAAGATCGGCAGATTCGTAGGGTGAAAAGAAGTTTTAGCCGCTCACAGCACGGGCTGTTTCGCGGAGAACTGATTGGTGGTTATTATGCTGGAAAGTTTACATGTGAAAAATTTAGCCTTGATCGACGAGGCGGAGGTACAGTTCGGGAAGGGGCTCAACATCCTTACCGGGGAGACGGGTGCGGGAAAGTCCATCATCATCGGTTCCATCAATCTGGCGCTGGGGGCGAAGGCGGATCGGGAACTGATCCGTACGGGGGCGGACTATGCGTTGGTGGAACTCGTTTTTTTGGTGGAGGAGCCTGTTCAGAAAAAGGCAATCGAGGCGTTAGAACTGCCTTTGGAGGAGGACAGGGTCATCTTACAGAGAAAGATCATGGAGAATCGCAGTGTCTGTAAGGTCTGCGGGGAGACGGTGACGGCCAGACAGCTTAAGCAGCTTGCGGAGATCCTGATCGATATCCACGGACAGCACGAGCATCAGTCCCTCTTAAAGGCAGTGAAACAGATGGAGATTCTGGATGCCTACGCGGGCGATGGTCTTACGGAGAAGAAGGCGGCGTTTCAGGAAATTTACAGGCAGTACCGGGAGGCGGAACGCGAGCTTTCGGAGAATGAGACGGACGAGGAAACGAGGCGGAAGGAATGTGCGCTGGCGGAATTTGAGTGTAACGAGATCGAGGAAGCGGCGCTTGTGCCCGGGGAAGATGAGGAGTTAGAGAAGACTTACCAGAAGATGTGCAATGCCAGAAAGATCGAGGAGGCGGCGTCAACGGCGCATGCGCTTTGCGGCTACGAGAACGATGGGGCGGGCAGCGCGATCGGCAGAGCGCTGCGGGAGATCAAAAGCGTTTCCGCTTACGATGAGACGCTGCAGGAATATGAGAGGCAGCTTTTGGATATCGACAGCCTCTTAAACGATTATAACAGAGAAATGGCCGCTTATCTGTCAGAACTTACTTTTGACGGGGAGGCTTTTGAGCAGACGGAAACGCGGTTAAATCTTGTCAATCATTTGAAGGCAAAATATGGCAGCAGTATTGAGGAGATTTTGGCATATCAAAAGAAAGCGCTGGAAACCATAGAAAAGTACAGGGATTATGATGCCTATCGGGAAAAGCTTGCGTGCCGGGTAAAAGAATTGCAGAAAAAGGCGCTTCATTTATGTGAGGAAATAACAGAGATCCGTGTTGAGAAAGCAGGAATGCTTTCCGAACAGATGCAGCAGGCGCTGCAGGATCTGAATTTTGAACAGGCTGTTTTTGAGATTCGTGTGGAGGGCAGCGAGGAGCATATGGGGGAAAACGGTTATGATCAGATCCGTTTTCTGCTTTCCACGAACCCCGGCGAACCGCCGAAAGAACTGGCACAGACGGCAAGCGGCGGCGAACTTTCGCGGGTGATGCTTGCCCTAAAAACGGTCCTTGCGGATAAGGATGAAATCGAAACGTTGATTTTTGATGAGATCGACACGGGAATCAGCGGCAGGACGGCATGGAAGGTGTCGGAAAAAATGGGTATTTTAGGGAAGAATCATCAGTTGATCTGCATTACCCATCTGCCGCAGATCGCAGCGATGGCGGATGCTCATTTTGTGATTGAAAAGCAGGTAACGGAGGGAAGGTCGCTTACGGGCATTCGGGAGCTTTTCGGGGAGGAGAGCGTGAGAGAACTGGCACGGATGCTGGGCGGCGACCGGATTACGGACGCAGCGCTGCAAAATGCGGAGGAGATGAGGGCGCTGGCAGGAAAAACCAAACAATATTAGTAAAAATTGCAATGAAAAACCAGATTCTTTACATACGAAAAGGGACATACTGTAATGTATGTCCCTTCTGTATTATGGACAGATTTTGAATAGAGAGGTATGTGAAGCGTGAGTAATTCGATCATAATGACAAGACAACAGGAAAAAAAGTACAGACTATTTTTATGGATGCTGCTCCTTGCAGGCATAGCGGTGCTCTTTCTTGCAACTTATATCTCTTATTGGGATAAGATTCCGTCAAAGATCAAGATCCGCGCCGGTGTTGAGCAGGAATTTGATTTTCGGATCCCGGTGTCCGGAGAAATCTATCGGACAGGGGAGGAGGCGGCTTTGGTATCTGCGGTTACGGATGCGAGCGAAGCGGATGAAAGAGTCCTCCAAAAAATGGAAAAAGAAGGCAGGAATGAAAGCCTGCATATCGATTTTACGCGCACCGTAAGATTAAAGGCAAATCAGATCGATACGTATCAGATGGATCTGAAGCTTTTTGGCGTTCTTCCTTATAAGAATGTGAACATTGAGGTGATTCAGGATAAAATGCTGATTCCCTCGGGCATTCCCATAGGCATCTATGTCAAGACGGAGGGAGTCCTGGTCGTGGGCATAGGAGAGTTTGAAAACAGCGGGGGAGAGACCGTATCACCGGCGAGATATGTTTTGCAAAAGGGGGACTATATCTTAAAGAGCAATGGTGAGGCGGTGGAAAATAAGAAGCATTTTATCAGCATGGTAGAAGCCTCAGAGGGCGAGGATATGGTGCTGACGATTCGACGGGGTGGAGAAATAACAGATGTTATGCTAAAGGCGGATGAGAATCAGATGCAGGAGTGGAAGCTGGGAATCTGGATTCGGGATAACGCGCAGGGCATCGGTACGATGACCTATGAGGATGCCGACGATACCTTCGGTGCGCTGGGGCACGGTATCAACGATGTAGATACCTCCATTCTCATGAATTTGGAGGAAGGAGTGCTCTATCGCACGGAGATCGTGGGCATTACCAGAGGGGCGGGGGGAGCGCCCGGGGAGCTTACGGGGTACATCGAGTATGACAGCGATAATGTGATTGGAGAGATTACCGAAAATACGGTGGCGGGCATCTTTGGCGTTTGTGACCACACGCTTTTGGAAAACACTGCGTTTGAACCGGTACCCATTGCGTTAAAGCAGGAGATCGAGCTGGGACCGGCGAAGATTATCTGTTCTGTTTCCGGGGAGCCTGAGTTTTACGATGTGGAGATCGTGGAAGTGAATCAGGAGCATGAAAATGTGAATCGCGGGATCGTGATCCGCGTAGTGGATGAGAAACTCCTGATGCTGACGGGCGGTATCATTCAGGGGATGAGCGGCAGTCCCATTATCCAGAACGGAAAACTGGTGGGAGCGGTGACGCATGTGCTGGTGAACGATTCTACAAAGGGGTACGGGATTTTTATTGAGGAGATGCTGTCGCACTAAAATGATGGTTTGGTGAAAAAAGGGACTAGGATTTCTGCCTCCGATAGTGTTATACTGTAAAAAATGACAGGAGTAAATTGTCTCGCAATTCACTCCGAAAGAGAAAGGCACAGGTAAGGCAGAATGGAACCGACGAACAGACAGGCGACGCCGAATGCGCGCAAACTATTCCATGATCTGGATTCTCTGAAAGGAAAGGGAATCCTCACGGGACAGCATACGCAGACCGTAAAGATGGAGGAAATCGACGAAATTAAAAAAGTGACGGGAAAGGAGCCGGCTCTGCGCGGTTTTGAACTGTTAGCCTACTCCCCGAATATCCGTTATGAGACGGGTGACGAAGCCTGTCGGACGGAAATCGATGAGAATAAGGATACGATTGCACAGGCGCTTGCTTTCGGGAGAAAAGGCGGCATCGTGACCTTTACCTGGCACTGGTTCTCTCCCGTCGGCGGACGGGATAAGAGTTTTTTCAGCGAAAATACGGACTTTGATCCGGAAAAGGTGCTGGAGGAGGGAAGCTGCGAAAGGGAAGCATTTTATCGGGATATGGATGTGATGGCGGCGTTGTTGAAACCCTTTTTGGATGAGGATATTCCCATTTTATGGCGCCCCTTCCATGAATCGGAAGGCACCTGGTTCTGGTGGGGGAGAAAGGGCCCGGCGGTGGCGGCAAAGCTTTTCCGCATGCAGTATGAATATTTTGTAGGAAAATATGGTTTACATAATCTCCTGTGGGTCTGGAACTGCCCGCTTGCGGAAGGATATCCGGGTGATGATGTGGTGGATATTTTTTCCTGCGATCTCTATTTTGAGAAGGGGACAAAGACGGACTATGCCGAGGCGTACGAAAAGCTCCGCGCCATCATGGGTGAGGAAAAACCGGTGGCGCTTGCGGAGATCGGCATCCTTCCGGATATGGAGCTGTTGGAAAAGAGCCGTATCCCCTGGCGCTATTATATGACATGGAGCAAAAACTTCGTCCTCACGGAGGAGTTTAACAGCCATGAGTCGCTGCGCCGTGTTTATGAGAGCGCGTATACCGTAAAAGATCCATGGGAGAGATAACAGAAAATCAATCATAAATCATAAGGAGATCATCATATGAAAAAACAGGCATTCAATCCGTATCTGCCATCCTGGGAGTACATACCCGATGGGGAACCCTATGTTTTTGACGGTCGAGTCTATGTTTACGGTTCTCATGATTTTTTTAACGGCTATGTCTTCTGCATGGGAGACTATGTGTGCTGGTCGGCGCCGATCACGGATCTCGGCGACTGGCGGTACGAGGGCGTGATCTATCCCAGAAACGCGGATCCCATGAACAAAGAGGGAAAGATGTGTCTGTACGCGCCGGATATCACGGTCGGACCGGACGGCAGATACTATCTGTATTATGTGCTCGACAAAGTGTGCGTGGTTTCCGTGGCGGTCAGCGATACGCCTGCCGGGCGCTACGAATTTTACGGCTATGTGCACTATGAGGACGGCACCAGGCTCGGAGAACGTGCCGGGGATGAACCGCAGTTCGATCCGGGCGTGCTGACGGAGGGGGACCGGACCTATCTCTATACCGGATTCTGCGCCAGAGGAGACAAGTCCAGAAGCGGCGCGCAGGCAACGGTGCTGGGTCCCGATATGCTGACGATCGTGGAGGAGCCGAAGATCGTGATTCCCGGCTGCGAGTACAGTAAGGGGACAAGCTTTGAGGAGCATGAGTATTTTGAGGCGGCTTCCATCCGAAAGGTTGGCGATACCTACTATATGATCTATTCTTCCATCGTCATGCATGAGCTGTGCTATGCCACCAGTAAAAACCCGACGGAAGGTTTTGTTTACGGCGGCGTTTTGGTGAGCAACTGCGATCTTCACATTGATACCTATAAACCGGCTGACATGCCGGTGGCTTACGGGGCGAACAATCACGGCAGCATGGTGGAGATAAACGGCGAATGGTATATATTTTATCACAGGCATACCAACGGCACCTGGTACAGCAGGCAGGGCTGTGCGGAAAAGCTGGAGATTCTGCCGGATGGCAGGATTCCGCAGGCGGAGATCACATCCTGCGGCTTAAATGGCGGCCCTTTGGTCGGCAAGGGAGAATACGGGGCGTATCTGGCCTGCCATCTCTTTACGGAGAAACCGTCCGTTTATGTGGGTGGGGACGAGTTTCCCAAGATCATGCAGGACGGCAGAGACGGTGACGAGGAACCGGGCTATATCGCCAATATAAAAGACGGGGCGACCGCCGGATTCAAATATTTTTCCTGTGAGGGGATATCGGAGATCCGCGTTAAGACAAGGGCTTACTGTGACGGTGTATTTGAGGTGCGCACAGCCTGGGACGGCGAGGTCCTGGCGAAGATTCCGGTGATTTCCTCCAATGTGTGGGAGGAATCCTGCGCCCCCGTGCAGATTCCGGATGGAAAACAGGCGATTTATCTGACCTACCGCGGGAGTGGCAATCCGAGCCTTTTGTCCTTTTCCCTGCACTGAAAAAACGGTACGATTTTCCTTTCGGTCCGCATTGACAAGCAGGGAGGGCTTCGCTATAATATAGTGCGAAGTTAAACGATTTACTTACATATGGGGAGAAACGTTTCCCGGGTGCAAGACAGCAGGAACAAACAAACGAATGGGATGCGCAGGGGAAGGCAGCAGAATAGGAGGAAAAAGGATGAATCGAGGGAAGCTGGGATTGGGGACAAAGATTATGATCTGCGTCCTGGTCATGCAGACTGTCGTCATGGGGGCGATGGTGTTGTTTGTGGGAAATGCCATTACGAACAATACCAGAAAGAGCACCACAAACAACATGGAGACGGTGGTCGAGGAGCGAAGCCGGATTATTGAGAATTATGTGCAGGAAATGGAAGACATTCTCACGGCATACAGCCGCGCCGGAGAAATCCAGGCAATCCTGAAAAATCCGACGGATCAGGCAGCACAGGCAGCAGCACAGGCATATACGGAAAAATTTTCAGCCGATGTACATAATCTGGAAGGATTCTATGTGAGCGAATGGAATACGCATGTGCTGGCGCATACGAATGCAGCAGTCGTGGGCATTACCACCAGAGAAGGAGATCCGCTTAAGGCGCTGCAGGACGCCATGCTTGCGGCGGACGGCGTATATAATACGGGCATTATCATCTCCCCGGCAAGCGGTCAGCAGATCGTGTCCATGTACCGCGCCGTACTTGACGAGAGCGGGAACCCGATCGGTCTGGTAGGCGGCGGCGTTTTCACCACGGGATTGATTCAGCTTTTGGATTCCCTGACCATGCAGGGCATGGAGAGCGCGGAATACTGCATGGTGAATGTAGCGAACGGACAGTATATCTTCTGTGAGGACAGTGAACTGGTTGGCACGGAGGTGCAGGCGGAGTATTTGCAGAGTCTGTGCAGCAGTTATGCGGGTAAGACTGAGAACGATATGGGATTCCGGGAATATCAGGAAAACGGACAGGATAATATTGCAACCTATTATTATATGGCGGACAGAGGCTGGCTGTTTATCGTATCCGATGACGCGTCGGAGATTTTTGCCGGCACCACCAGCCTGAAACGCATCATGATGGTCTTTTCAATCAGTGCGCTTGTGGTGATGCTGATTGTGTCCGTTGTGATCATCAAAGGCTTTTTGAGCCCTATGGGTGCTATCGAGGAAAGTATTGTGGCGCTGCAGAATTTCAATGTGGCGGATAATCCGACGATCAGAAAATATACCGGACGCGGAGACGAACTGGGCAGTATCGCGGCGGCAACCGATGGACTGATCGGATCGCTGCAGTCCATTTCGGATACGTTAAACGAATGTTCCAGATCCTTGAATGAAAAGGCGGAAAGTATGCACGCCTCCTCGCTGTCTCTGGCGGACGGCACTTCGGATAACATTGCGGTTACGCAGCAGCTTTCGGCTTCCATGGAAAATACCAATACGCTGATCCGCAATGTCAATGCGGAGATTGAGAGCATCAATCAGTTGATGATTACCATTATGCACGGCATTGAAGCTTCTGTCGGCACCAGCAGCGAGGTGATCGGCAGCGCGAGCGAGATGAAGCAGCAGGCTGACTACGCTTATCAGAACGGCGAAGAAAAGCTCAAGGAGACGAAGGAAGCGATCGGGGAAGCCATTGAGAAACTGAAAAATCTCACAAAGATCAATGAACTGGCAGCGGAGATCTTAAGCATTGCGGGCAAGACGAATCTGCTTTCCCTGAATGCCTCCATTGAGGCAGCCAGGGCAGGCGAAGCCGGAAAAGGGTTTGCGGTGGTGGCAGGTTCGATTGCCGATTTGGCTGAGACATCAAAGAACACGGCTTCTTCCATTCAGGATATCTGTGGTGAGGCAAACAACAGTATTGCTACGGTAAATGGCTGTTTTGATTCCATCATTTCCTTTATCGAGCAGGATGTGGTGGTGCAGTTTAAGGGCTTTGCGGAAAAATCCACAGATTACAGCGAGGCGGTCGGACAGATCAAAGGCAAGCTGGACGAGATGCTGGATGCGGTGCGCAGGCTGCAGATGTCTGTAGCGCAGATTTCGGATAACGCAGCCGATGTGAGTGTGATCATGGGCGAGAACCAGACCGCGATTGGCACCATTATAGAAAAGAACGGGGCTACGGCAGAGATTGCAGGCAAGACGCAGGAGCAGTCCATGGAGAATAAGGAGATGGCGGACCATCTTGGAAAAATCGTAGGAAAATTCCGCAGATAACGGAAACAGAGTGACAGAATGGAAATGGACGCAGGTTTTTGCAGGCTTGCGTCTGTTTCCTGTTATGAGGATCAGCGCTTATGGTGACAATTAAGGAAATCGCGCAGGAATGCAACGTTTCTGTCGCTACGGTATCCAATATCCTGAACGGAAAGGCAAATGTGAGCGAAAAGACCAGAGAAAGGGTTCTGAAGGTCATAGAGCAGAGAGACTACCAGCCCGATCATCTGGCGAGAAGCTTGAGAAAAGGGAAAACCAATATGATCGGTGTGATCGCCGAGGATATCGGACAGTTTTCTACGCCGCCCATTTTGGAGGGAATCCAGAAGGCGCTTTTGGAGGCGGGGATCTCGTATGATCCGCAGCTTGTGCGCTATGGAAACTGGGAACGGGAGAGCGGCAGTTAGATGGCGGAGAGCCTGCTTCGGGAACAGCGGGATGTGACGGCTGTATTTTGTATGAATGACAAGATGGCGGGCGGCGTGTACGATTATCTTCATGAGCGGGGAATCCGCGTGGGAGAAGATATTTCCGTGGCAGGGTTTGACAATCAGATCTTTGCGGCGTATTGCAGCCCGCCGATTACCACGATGGCAATCGATCTGTATGAGATCGGTGCCAGAGGAGCACAGATACTGATTGAGAAGCTGCAGGCTTCAGAAGGGGAGAAAAAAGAACCGGTTTTGGAGGAAAAGATTCCGGGCAGACTGATTGAGCGGGGATCTGTCAAGAGGATAGCACAGTGAGGAGAGCGTGGAAAAAACCGATAGCATTTATGAATGACTGTAATATCAGAAGGAAGCTGATTATTATTTATGTCTTCTGTGTGATCCTTCCGCTGGTGCTGACAGACAGCGTGATTTTCTATACCCTCTATGAAAACGGGGAAAAAGAACAGATTTACGAGTTTGAGAATGTGACGAACTCGATTCGGTACGATCTGGTATATACGATGGAAGAAGTTGTGAACCAGATGAACGATCTGTATATGGACAGAGAGGTCTATGAATTTTTGGACAGACATTACGACGGTCCTTATGATTTTTTTGCAGCCAGGGTCGGCATGGAAGGGCGGTCTTCCATCAATCGTCTGGGCGGATATAATATCTCTAATGCAGTGGTCTATGCGGATAACGAAACCATTGTCAATGGCGGACATTTCAGCCGTATGTCAGGGATGCGGGAGACGGTCTGGTATCAGGACTTTCTTTCGTCCGGGCGAAACACGAATATGACGTTTTACTATCTCGGAGAAAAGGACGCGTCAGCGCCCTCGAAGCGTCGAATCTCTCTGGTAAGGCGCATGGATTATTATAAAAAGCAGACCGGCAATGAAAAGATCCTGCGGGTGGATGTGGATTACAATCGGATCGCGGGGAAACTGACGCAGATGGATTACGGTTTTGGAATCTATATCTGCCAGGGGGATAAGATCCTGTTTTCCAACAGAGGGCATTCCGGCAGCAACGAGGATTTTTACAATCTCACGGGGCAGGAAGAAATCGCTTTCAAAAAAGCCTTTTCCCTGTATGGTGTGGACATTGACGTGCTGTGCACAAAACCGTCCGGGACTTTGGCATCAAAACTGCAGGAGCACACACCGTTGATGGTTTTTCTGTTCGTGGCGAATCTGTTACTGCCCATCGTCATGTTTTCCATGATGAACCGTTCTTTTACCAGCAGGCTCAGGACGCTGGGAGAAGCCTTTGAAAAGGTGGAGGAGGAAGCGGTTTTGCAGGAGATTCCGCAGGTGCAGGGCAGGGATGAGATCGGCACGCTGATGCAAAACTATAATCAGATGGTGCATCGGATGAACGAGCTGATCCAGAGAGTTTATAAAGACAGGCTGGAACGGCAGGAAATCGATCTTGCCAGACAAAACGCCGAACTTTTGGCGCTGCACAGTCAGATCAATCCCCATTTTTTGTTTAATATCCTGGAGAGCATTCGGATGCACAGCGTTCTAAAGAATGAGCAGGAGACAGCGGGCATGATTGAAAAGCTGGCGCTTCTGGAACGACAGAATATCAACTGGGCATCGGATAACGTTAAGCTTTCTGAGGAGATCAGCTTTGTGGAGTCCTATTTGGAATTGCAGAAATACCGTTTCGGAGACAGGCTGCATTATCAGATTGAACTTTCCGAACACTGTGCCGATTATTATATTCCGAAGCTGACGCTTACCACGTTTGTGGAAAATTCCTGTGTGCATGGCATGGAGAGCAAATCATCTGCCTGCTGGATCTATCTGCGGATCTATGAGAAGGGCGGACAGCTGGTGGTCGAGATAGAGGATACCGGCGGCGGTATGGAAGAGGAGACGGCGCTCAGGCTTTGTGAAAGGATGCAGAATTGCACGATAGACGATATCAAAGAGAATGAGCATGTGGGGATCTTAAATGCCTGCCTGCGGCTCAGGCGGTTTTCGGGGGAAAGAGCCTTCTTTTCGCTGGAAAGCGAGCCGGGTGTGGGCACCTTTATGACGATCCGGGTAGATGCGGCCTGCCTGCGGTCCGGGAAAGAGGAGGAAGCATGAAATGGCAATGAGGGTAATGCTGGCAGATGATGAACCTTTTATCTTACAGGGACTCTCCAGACTCATAGACTGGGAGGGAGAAGGATGCGAAATCGTGAAGATGGCAGCTGACGGACAGGAGGCGCTCGATTATCTTACGGAAGGCGAGGTCGATTTGATCGTTACGGATATTCGTATGCCGCGGATGAATGGCATCGAACTGTTGGAGGCGGTAAGGCGGGAGAAGAATACGGATGCCTATGTAGTGATTCTCAGCGGTTACAGTGATTTTAAGTATGCACAGGCGGCGATCCGTTACGAGGCGATGGAGTATCTGTTAAAGCCCGTACAGAAGGAACAGCTGCTGGCAATCGTCAGAAAGGTCGTAGAAAGTAAGGCTGTTTCCAAGCAGGAAGAATTGGATACAAAGCGGATGCAGCGCGGATATCTCATGCAGAATCTGTCGGCTCTTTTGCAGAGCAGGACGGAGGAACAGAGACTTTCCTATGTACGGGAGCATTTCCGTTGTGCCGGCGGTATCCGTTATCTGCACATCTGTCTCAACGATCTGGCGGCGCTGGAAGAAATGACGGACGAGGAAGTCGTGACTTTAAAAGACAAGGTTTACGAATGTGCGGCGGCATGGCTGCAGGAGGATGCCGATCATCTGTTGGGAGAGTTTTTCGCCTATGAGGAGGAGTATGAGATCGGTTTTCTCTACTGCGATTATATGGCGGCTGAGCGGAACATGAACGAGGCGGCGTTTATGCGTGCCTTTCATCAGGCTTTGCAGAAGGGGAGTGAGAATGTGCCGGTCATTCTCTTACTCGGTAAGCGGGTGGAGGATATTGCCAAAATATCCCACTCTTACAGTTCCGCCTGTGTGCTGCGCTCCTTCAAGGGTTTTCAGGACAGGCAGAGCGCCTACTATTACGAAAAGGAAGTACAGGTGGGAGAAACGAAGCCCATTCTCTGCGCAAAGTCTTTGGATGCGCTGGTGGAGGCGGTGGAGGCGGGCGATGCCATAGCCATCAACAAAAGTGTGGATGCGCTCTTTACGGAGATGGATCAGCTTGACAGGACGAGGGATACGGTGGTGATGAACCTAAACTGGCTCATCTTCCGACTGTTAAGTCTGGCAACGGAGCAGGACGAATCGGTGAGCCAGGACGAGGTGCTTTCCTATATCAGCGGCAATGTGTCAAAGGAGGAGATCATTCGGGGCAGCAGGGCGCATCTGCGCAAGTTTGCCGGGGAGTACGCGGAATACCTTGTCCAATTGAAAAAGAATGTCTCCGGCGGAATCTTGCAGGAAATCGAAACGGAAATCAGGGAGCATTATGCGGAGAATCTGACGCTCAGGGAACTGGGACAGAAATACTATATTAACAGCTCCTATCTGGGACAGATCTTTCGCAAACACTACGGGCAGTCTTTTAAGAGCTACTTAAATACCTGCCGGATCAGGGAGGCGGCAATGCAGCTGGTACGGACGGATAAAAAGATCGGGGAAATTGCGGAGGATGTGGGATATCACGACCTGGATTACTTTATCAGCCGTTTTATCGAGCAGGAAGGCTGTACACCCTCCCGTTACCGCAAACAGGCGAGAGAAACCGGGTAAATTCTAACAGCTAGAATTTATCCGGCTTTTTGTTAGAATTTATCGGGTTGTGAACGAAAGACTTTGCAATACAATGATACTATAACCAAAAATTATTTACGAGGGAGGAAACAACATGAAGTGTAAAAAAGTGACAGCACTGCTTCTCGTGGCGGCAATGACGGCATCCATGCTTGTCGGCTGTGGCGGCGGCGAAAACGAAACGACTACGGGGGGGTCAACTGAGACGACCGCTTCCGACGATTCCGGTGACAGCGCCGATGCGGAAGCTCCTGCGGCGAGCGGCGATATCACACAGTTTTCCATGTTTATCACGATGCCCGGCAAGGAGAAAAATGACGACAACGAGATCATGCAGATGATCGCGGAGAAGACCGGTGTCAAGGTAAAGGAGACATGGCTTACCGGACAGACGGCAGAGGAAGCTACCGGTACTCTGATCGCAGGCGGCGAGTATCCCGATTATTTAGACACCGATGATATGTCCCAGTTGGTGGATGCAGGCGCACTGATTCCTTTGGATGATTATATCGATCAGTATCCGGAGTTCCGCGACACCTGGTTTACCCCGGAGGAGTGGGAAAAGTTCCGTCAGCCTGACGGTCACATTTACTGGATCAATCCCTTCGGCAATACATACGGGGAGAGCAAGGCGACCACACACAATGACGAAGCATTCTGGATTCAGGTGAGAGTGCTTGAGTGGGCAGGCTATCCGGACATTCAGACATTGGATGAGTATTTCGATCTTCTGGAGAGATACATTGCGGAAAATCCGACGATGGAGGACGGTACGGAGAACATCGCTTACACGATTCTCTGTGAGGACTGGAGATACTTCTGTCTGGAGAACGCGGGACAGTTCCTGGCGGGCTATCCCAACGACGGTTCCGTTATTGTAAACAAAGAGACCATGACCATCGAGGATTACAATACCTCCGAGGATACCATTGCATACTTCAGAAAGCTGAACGAGGAGTATCAGAAGGGCTTTGTGGATCCCGAGAGCTTTACGCAGACTTATGATGAGTATATTGCAAAGCTTTCCACCGGCCGCGTGCTCGGTATGGTCGATCAGTGGTGGGATTTCGCTTACACCGTAAACGATGTATTCAAACAGCAGGGTCTTGATGCAAAGGGCTGCAACTATGTGCCGCTTGGTCTGACCACCGAGAAGGGCATGGATAACAGATGGCATACCTATGACGACACGGTAAACCAGGCGAGCGGTATCGCAATCTCCGTTGACTGTAAGGATCCCGATAAGGCGTTCAAGTTCCTGGTGGATGTCTGCATGGATCAGGAGCTTCACGATCTCAGATTCTGGGGCGTTGAGGGCGTTGACTATCTGGTAGATGATGACGGTCTTTACTACAGAACCGATGAAATGAGAATGAACTGGGCAAATACCTCTTATCAGGCGTCCCATAAATGTGATTATTCTTACTTCCCGCAGTGGGGCGGAACACATACGGACGGCAAGAACGCGATGAAGTCTGAGGAGCAGCCCTCCGAGTTCATGAGCGACATGGCGGAACCTTTGAGAAAGTGCTTTGAGGCGTACGGTGTTACCACCTACCCCGGCATGATCGGTTCCATTGTAGAACAGAATGCGGCTTGGTTCCCGATGTACAGCTATTCCAACAACTTTACTACGGCAACCCCCGGCGGTACGGCTTGGGCGCTGATGGGCGAGTGTAAGCATGAGTGGCTTCCCAAGGTCGTAATGGCACCTGACTTCGAGCAGGGCTGGGAAGAATACATGACAGCGTACAACGCTTGTAAGCCTGAGGATTTCCTGGCAGAGATGCAGGAAATTCTGGATACCTTTAAGTAAGAAAACATGAAGGCAGGTAAGGCGGCGATAACTCTTTTGAGACGGTCGCCGTCTTACTTTATCAAATGGGAGTAGCAATATGGCGCAAACGAATGTTTCCACAGTAAAAAAAGATAAAAAGATTACCTGGAAAGAAGTAAAAAGGCAAAAGACTCTGCTCATCATCTCCTTTTTTGTGGTGGTCTACGGTGTTGTTTTCTACTATTGGCCGCTGACAGGGTGGCTGATGGCTTTCCAGAATTATAAGCCCAAGGACGGACTTCTCCATTCCCAATTCATCGGGCTGGACAAATTCAAATTCCTGTTTTCCGACGCGACCTTTTTGCGGGTTATCCGAAATACCTTTGCGATGGGTGCGCTGAATCTCTTGACGACGACGATCATGGCGATCCTGTTCGCCATCCTCTTAAACGAAATCAGACATTCCATGGTGAAGAAGACGATACAGACGGTTTCCTATCTGCCGCACTTCCTCTCCTGGATCATCGTAACGGGTATTCTGCATGATGCCCTTTCCAATACGGGTATCATCAACGATCTTTTACAGCGGGCAGGCATCATCGATCAAGCAATCAACTTTTTTGCTCATCCGAAGTTTTTCTGGCCGATCGTGGCGTTTGCAAACTGCTGGAAGGAGACGGGCTGGAACGCGATCATCTATCTGGCAGCCATCACAGCCATCGATCCGAGCCTTTACGAAGCGGCATCGATCGACGGCGCGGGCAGACTGGCTAAGATCCGCTACATAACGATGCCGGGCATCAAGCCCACCATCATCATATTGCTTTTGATGAATGTAGGTAACGTGCTGAACGCAGGTTTTGAAGTACAGTATCTGTTGGGTAACGGTCTGGTGCAGAGCGTATCTCAGACCATCGACATCTACGTGCTCAAATGGGGTATCAGTCAGAATGACTTTTCCATGGGTACCGCGGCAGGTATCTTTAAGAGTGCAGTCAGTATCGGTTTGATCCTGGTGTGTAACGCCTGGGCGAAACACGCCGGCGAAGAAAGATTGTTCTAGGAGGAGGAGCGGATGAATACAAAGACAATAAAACATTCCTTTGAGGACAGACTGATATCGGTGCTGATCGGCATTTTTATGGCGTGTTTCGTGATCGTGACCCTCTACCCGGTCATCAATACCGTGGCAATCTCCTTTAACGAGGGTATCGACGCGGTGCGGGGCGGCATTTATCTCTGGCCGAGAAAGTTCTCCTTAAAGAGTTATGATACGGTGCTCGCCATGCAGAATCTTCTGACGGGCGCAAAGGTTACGGTGCTGAGGACGGTGATCGGTACGCTGTCGGCATTGGTGGTGAATGCGCTGCTTGCCTATGTGGTCAGCAGAAAGCGTTTTATCTTTAAGTCACAGCTGTCCCTGTTCTGGGTCGTTACCATGTATGTGAACGGCGGTATGATTCCGGTCTTCCTGCTGTATCGTAACCTGCATCTGACCAACAGCTTTTGGGTGTATGTAGTGCCCGGTGCGATCAGCGCCTGGAACATGCTGGTGATCCGTACTTATATGAACGGTCTGCCGGATAGCCTGGAGGAGTCGGCGCAGCTTGACGGCGCGGGCTATATGACAATTTTTGTGAAGATCATTTCTCCGCTGTGTAAGCCGGTGTACGCTACGGTCGCTCTGTTTGTGGCGGTGGGACATTGGAACTCCTGGTTTGACGCCATGCTCTATAACCGCTTGAAGACAGAGTATACGACCTTACAGTATGAGTTGATGAAACTGCTGTCTTCCGTGATGCAGCAGAGCGGCAGCGCGGATTCCGCTAAGTACAATGCGGCTTCGGTGACGCCTGTGACCATCCGTGCGGCGGCGACCGTGGTGACCATGCTTCCGATCATCTGTCTGTACCCGTTCTTACAGCGGTATTTCGTGACGGGTCTTACCATCGGCGGCGTGAAAGAATGATGAAAACGGATCGAAATAATGAGTTGAAAAAATGCCCGAATCGGGCATTTTTTCTTGGGAAAATTCCGGAAAGATGATATAATCATCAGAAAGGAGGAAGCGCAATGGACAAAACATATCGTAATGTATTTCAGGAGATCGGCGTATCGGAGGAGGAACTCGAAAAGAGGCTTTCCGAGATCGTGCAGACCTTTTTTTATGACGAGAACGAGCGGCTTTATCATCCCGTGGGGGAGGATATGGCTTACATAGAGGATACGGGGAATCACGACGCCCGCACGGAGGGCATGTCCTATGGTATGATGCTCTGCGTACAGTTGGACATGAAGGAAGAATTTGACAGACTCTGGAAGTGGGCGAAGACCTATATGTGGATGGCAGAGGGCGAGAATGAGGGCTATTTCGCCTGGTCCTGCGCCGTGGACGGGACAAAGAACGCCTACGGGCCCGCGCCGGACGGCGAGGAGTTTTTTGCAATGGCGCTGTTTTTTGCCTCTCACAGATGGGGCGATGGGGATGGCATTTTTGATTACAGTACACAGGCAAGGGAAATCCTCAGAGCCTGCCTTCATAAAGGGCAGGAGGGGAGACCGGGCTGTCCCATGTGGAACCTGGAAAACGGGCAGATCCTCTTTGTGCCGGGCTCTCCATTTACAGATCCGTCCTATCATCTGCCGCATTTCTATCATCTTTTTGCAAAGTGGGCCAACGAGGCGGACAGACCTTTTTGGGAACGGGCGGAAAAGGCAAGCAGGGCTTATCTGGCAAAGGCTTGCCATCCTGAGACCGGCATGTGTGCGGAGTATGCAAACTTTGACGGTTCTCCGGTGTATCAGAAATTTGATTGGGGAGAGTTTGGGTATTTCTATTCCGATGCCTACCGCACGGTGGCAAACATTGGGCTGGACTATGCCTGGATGGGAGAAGATGTCGGACAGCGGGCGGCAGCGGAGCGCCTGCAGCATTTCTTGGGAGTAACGAGAAAGGACAATCCCTATATGACTTATAAGATCGACGGGGAGCTGATTGACCAGCCTGCCCTGCATCCGGTAGGGCTGCTTGCTGCGACAGCACAGGGGACGCTGGCGATCCCTGAGCCGCTGAATGCAGAGAACTTATCCGAGCGGGCACGCCTGGCGGCGGATTGGGTGCGGCGGTTCTATGAGGAACCCATGCGCAAAGGAGACCGCAGATACTACGATAATTGTCTCTACCTGTTTGCGTGGCTGGCTTTAGCGGGACGGTATCGCATCTGGTAAAATAGCATACGTTACTAAATAAGGGAGGAAAATGACAATGAGAGGACCGACAGCCCCGAAGGACCCTGAAAGCAGGAGACCCTTCTTTTATATCATGCGCGAAAAGGAGATCTTTGGCGCGCCGCAGTCTGACGGACGGGGCATCCAGTTTATTTATGAGGATTCGGGGAGGATGCTTAGCAGCGCGCGGATCGCGGGAAACGTGACGGACGAGGAGCTGATTTCCCTGCTGAAGACGACGGAGGGCTTTCGCAGGCTGGTGCACAGCATCGGTGTGAGCGTGGAGGCGGACGATCCGGCAAAGGAGGTAGTCTTTGCCTTTCAGATGTACGGAGAGAAGGATCCGATGGGCGGCGGCGCTACGATCAGAAAGGCGCTGCGCACGGATGGCGCGGAAGTGCGGATCGTGCTTTCCGAGCAGGAGTGGAGCGCTGACGATAAGGAGCCGGGACAGATCCGTTTTGAGTTTGAGCAGGCAAAGATTCAGGCTTCGGCAAGTGTCCGCTTTTTCTTAAACGATGGGTTTGAGGCGCCGGAGGCGGCGCAGGAGGAGAAGATCGATTACGGTTCCGATGCGTATCGGGAGATGATTGTCCGTTCACTCATGCAGCCCGGTGATACGGCGCGGCTTTTGAAAGCGATTGAAAAGGCGCAGCGTGGGGAGGATGTCACCCTTGCGTACATCGGCGGTTCTATCACGCAGGGAGCCGGAGCGATACCGATCAATAGCGAGTGTTATGCTTATAAATCTTATCGAAAATTTGCCGAAAAGTTTGGAAAAGGGGATAACGTTCATTTTGTCAAGGCAGGCGTGGGCGGTACGCCTTCGGAGCTGGGGATGCTTCGGTTTGAGCGGGACGTGCTGCAAGACGGAAAGATAACACCTGATATTGTTGTGGTGGAGTTTGCCGTCAACGATGAGGGTGACGAGACGAAGGGAAACTGCTATGAGAGCCTGGTGCGCAAGATTCTGACGCTGCCGAATGCTCCTGCGGTGGTGCTGTTGTTTGCCGTTTTTGCGGATGACTGGAATCTGCAGGACAGACTCGGCGTGGTGGGAGAGCGTTATCACCTGCCCATGGTCAGCGTTCTAAATGCCGTGACGCCGCAATTTCGCTTAAAAGCCGGAGCGGGGCGGGTTCTCTCCAAGAACCAGTTTTTCTATGATATGTTTCATCCGACCAACGCGGGTCACACGATTATGGCGGATTGTCTGATGCACTGCTTTGAAACGGCGAAAGAGAGGGGAACGGTCGGGGAGCTTTTGGAGGAAGCGCTGCCGGCGCCTGTGATCGGTGCGGACTTTGAAAAAGTCCGCCTGTTGGATAAAAAGGACATGCCTTCTTTTGCGTCGGTGACGCCGGGAAGTTTTCTCTTTGTGGACGATAAGCTGCAATGCGTAGAGATGAATGAGGATCTGACAGGTACGCCTGAGTTCCCGCACAATTGGATGTATGACGGGAAACAGGTCAAACAGAGCGGAGATTTTACGTTGGAGATCACATGCAGGGCGCTGCTGCTTGTCTTTAAGGATTCCGGAGAGCTGGATGTAGGACGGGCGGACGTCTTTGTGGACGGAGCAAAGAAGCTGACGGCGGATCCTCATAGTAACGGCTGGGTCCATTGTAATCCCGTGATCCTGTTTCAGGAGAAAGAGGCAGGCTGGCACAGGATCAGCATTCGGATGGCGGAGGGCGAGGAGGAAAAGAAGTTTACGATCCTTGGTTTTGGCTATGTATCCTGAATCTGTTACAGGCGGCAGGGTGTCATGCGATGCCTTACAGTTTCCATCCCATTCTTCTTGTTTTATAATTGAAAAAAAGGGAATATAGGAAATATTAGGAGGAGAAGAATGGAGACATTACATGTGACGTCCAGACGGGATAAAGAGCAGTTCAATCAGATTCTGGACGATCTGATCAACGCGAACAGGGAATTTCGGATTCTGATTACCGTCCCGTCCGGGGAGATGTCGCAGGAGCCGTCTGAACATAGGAGCGATGAGTCTGAGTTGGCAGTCATGGGAGAAAAAGGGGAGAAGCGGGATCTGGAGAAGGATGTAACGGATATGATCCATGAGATCGGCGTGCCTGCTCATATCAAGGGATACCAATATCTGCGGGAGGCGATCATGATGTCGGTGGAGGATGTGGAGATGCTGGGTTCGATCACAAAGGTCCTCTATCCAACGATCGCGAAGAAGTACCAGACTACGCCCAGCCGCGTGGAACGGGCGATTCGTCACGCAATCGAGGTCGCCTGGTCCAGGGGCAGGATGGAGACGCTTGATGCGCTTTTTGGGTATACGATCAATACAGGAAAAGGAAAACCGACCAACTCAGAGTTTATTGCGCTGATCGCGGACAAGATCAGATTGCAATACCGACGTTAATTTTCAAAATAATCCTTTTATTGCCACCCGAAATATTGTATACTGTTGTTTAGGAGTTCTTAGGGACTGCTTTATCAAGAATAGCAAGCTACAGTTGGAGGGTTGTCATGAAAAAAATTTTATTTGTCGCGTCGGAAGGCGTACCTTTTATCAAAACAGGCGGGTTGGCGGACGTGGTCGGCTCCCTGCCCAAGTGTATTGACAAGAAGTATTTTGATGTACGGGTGATTTTGCCCAAATATACCTGTATGAAGCAGGAGATGAAGGATAAACTCACCTACAAGACACATTTTTACATGGATTTTCATTGGAAAGAAGAATATGTGGGCATTCTGGAAGCGGAAGTTGACGGGGTGAAGTATTACTTTATAGATAACGAGAGTTATTTTAACGGCTTTCAGCCTTACAGCGATAATGCTTTGTTTGAGATTGAAAAATACGCCTTTTTCTGTAAGGCGGCGCTGTGTATCCTGCCGGTGATCGATTTCAGACCGGATCTGATTCACTGCCATGACTGGCAGACGGGTTTGATTCCCGTGTACTTAAAGGAGCGCTTCCAGGGCGGAGAGTTCTACCGTGGCATCAAGACCGTTATGACGATCCATAACCTGAAATTCCAGGGCAAGTGGAGCGTGAAGGAAGTCAAGGAAATCACGGGACTGCCCGGTTACTTTTTCACGGCGGATAAGCTGGAGGCTTACAAGGATGCCAATCTCTTAAAGGGCGGTTTGGTTTATGCAGACGCCATCACTACGGTCAGCGACACCTACGCGGAGGAAATCAAGACGGCATTTTACGGCGAGGGATTGAACGGACTGCTCTGCGCGAGAGCCGGGGATCTGCGCGGTATCGTGAACGGCATCGATTATGATGATTTTAATCCGGAGACGGATAAGCACATAGATTTTAAGTACAATGCGGCGAACTTCCGCAAAGAAAAAGTGAAAAATAAGCGTGCCCTGCAGGAGGAACTTGGCTTAAATCAGGATGATAAGGCTATGATGTTGGGGGTTGTGTCGAGACTGACGGGACAGAAGGGGTTCGACCTGATTGCCTATATCATGGATGAGCTCTGTCAGGATAATGTGCAGATCGTGGTACTCGGAACGGGCGAGGAACAGTACGAGAACATGTTCCGCCACTTTGACTGGAAGTATCACGGTAAGGTTTCCGCGAACATTTACTATTCGGATGCGCTCTCCCACAAGATCTACGCGGCAAGCGACGCCTTCCTGATGCCGTCTCTTTTTGAGCCCTGCGGCTTGAGTCAGCTGATGTCCCTGCGTTACGGCACAGTGCCGATCGTGCGTGAGACAGGCGGCCTTAAGGATACCGTGCAGCCTTACAATGAGTATGAGGGCACGGGCACGGGCTTTTCTTTCACGAATTACAATGCCCATGAGATGCTGGGCACCATCCGCTACGCGGAGCATATTTATTATGATAAAAAGCGGGAGTGGAATAAGATCGTTGACAGGGGCATGGCAGCAGACTTCTCTTGGCATGTCTCCGCACAGAAATATCAGGAAATGTATGACTGGCTGATTGGATAAGGAAGATGGAACGTCCGAATAAAAAGAGCACGTTTGTGCTTCAGGCGGGCATCCTGGCGGCTGCCGGGATGCTCGTCAAAGTGATCGGCCTGATATACAGAAGCCCGCTCCTCTCCATTATTGGAATCGAGGGGAACGGATATTACAATGCGGCGATCAATATCTATACAATTATATTATTGATTTCTTCCTACAGCATCCCTTCGGCAATTTCCAAGGTGATTGCCCAGCGGCTTGCGTTTAAGGAATATCGGAATGCACAGAGGGTTTTTGTCTGTGCACTTCTCTATGTTCTGGTGGTGGGCGGCGTTGCCTCGATTCTGACATTCGTGGGAGCGCCTTTTCTCGTGGGAAAGAATACCAATGCGGTGGTAGCGCTTCGGGTGCTGTCACCGACCATCTTTTTTTCGGGATTCCTGGGGGTGCTGCGCGGTTTTTTTCAGGCGCACGGCTCCATGGTGCACACCTCCGTTTCACAGGTGCTGGAACAGATTTTTAATGCGGCAGTCAGTATCCTGGCGGCAAAGCTGTTGATCGGATTGGTGGCGGATGGGGATGAGACCACACGCGCTATTTACGGTTCGGCGGGCTCGGCGCTGGGAACCGGGGCAGGCGTACTGATCGGTTTCCTTTTTATGTTCGGCATGTACCGCTTAAACGGCGGCATCATCAGAAGAAGGGTGGCGCGGGACAAGACTTGGCATGAGGAGAGCTACGGGGAGATCTTCAAGGTCATTTTTACCATTGTCACGCCTTTTATCCTCAGCACGTTCATCTATAATTGCACAACCGTAGTCAATATGAACATCTACTATTATATGATGGATTATAAAAAGGTGGATGCGATTTTGGCGAGCAATCATTACGGTATTTTCTCGGGGCTTGCGGTGGCGGTGGTCAACATTCCGATTGCCATTGCCTCAGCCATGTCCTCCGCCATTATCCCGAGCGTTGCGACTTCCTATGCGAAGGGGACGGTGGCGCAGACGAGAAAGCAGGTATCCAAGGCCATTCAGATGACGATGCTGATCGCGATTCCGGCGGCGGTGGGAATCGCTGTATTGCCCAAGCCTATCATGCACTTTATCTTTCCCCAGAAGGAGTCGCTTGACATGGCATCCGGCCTTTTGGCGGCGCTTTCCGTAACCATTATATTCTACAGCCTTTCCACCCTGACAAACGCAATCCTGCAGGGAATCGGAAAGGTCAATACGCCGGTCATTCATGCGGTGATCGCCTTGGTGATCCAGGTTGCGGGTCTGATTCTGCTTTTTCTCTATACGGATCTGGATCTGTACGCACTGGCGGCGGCGAACGCCATCTATTCGCTGGTGATGTGTGTCTTAAATCAATTGTCGGTGAGAAAGCATCTGGAGTACCGTATGGACATGGTGAAGCTGTTTTTGAAACCGCTGTTTGCGGCGTTTATTATGGGCGCGGTGGTATTCGGCGTTTATCACGGGCTGATTCTGTTGATTCCGGTGAGCCGGGTGGTGCTGTTACTTGCCATCGGTATGGGGATTTGCGTTTACGGAGTGATTCTTTTACTGATCGGCGGTGTGACGGAGGATGAACTGTGGAACTTCCCGAAGGGGGCGATGCTGGTGCAGACAGCCAAGAAGTTACACCTGTTACCTGATTGGGAAGCGCCCTCTAAAAAGAAGAAAAGAAGGCGCAAAAAGAAAAAGAGAAAAAAGAAAAGGATGGACGATCTGGATCTATGACAGCTGTGTAAGCGCCGTAATGTCCGTATCGATCGTCATGGAATAGTTTGTATAGTACACTACAAAGCCGGGCTTTGCCCCGGCCGGTTTTTTGACCTGTTTTTTCCGGACATAGTCGATCTCCACCTTATCCTGCCCGCGACCCTTGGAGTAGTAGGCAGCAAGGCGCGCCGCTTCCTCGAAGGCGCGGTCAGGCACTTCGGCGCCTTCGGTCTTTAAGACAACATGGGAGCCGGGCATCTGTTTGGCGTGGAACCACCAGTCGCCTCCGGTGGCAAATTTGAAGGTGAGCTCGTCGTTTTGCAGGTTGTTTTTTCCCACATAGATGTGGAAACCGTCGCTGCTTAAATAGTGGAAGGGACGGCTTGTGATCTTTGCTTTTTTGGAGCCGCCTTTTCTGCGGATGTAGCCGCTTTCCACCAGTTCTTCCTTGATCTGCGTCAGATCCTCCTCCTGCATGGCGATATCGAGGGCGGTAAGGATGGATTCCAGGTGTTCGATTTCCTCTTTGACTTGAACAGTCAATTCTGAGAGTGCTTCATAGGTTCTTTTTAACTTTCCGTACTTATCGAAGTATTTCTGCGCGTTTTCCTGCGGAGTAAGGGTGTCGTCCAGTGGAATCGTGACGGTCTCGTTTGTGTAGTAGTTTAACGCCTCCATGGACTTAGCACCCGGCTCTACGTTGTAGCCGTAGGTGTTGATCAGTTCGCCGTACACCTTGTATTTGTCCTTCTTTTCCGTGTCTTTCATCTGCCGGAGCTGTAAATCATATTTTTTGACATTACGCTCCAGGGCAGTCTGCACGATCCGCCGCAGATCCACGGACTTTTGGCGGATGCGGGTCACCGTGCTTTTTTCCGCATAGTAGCGTTCCAACACTTCACTGATGCTTGGAAAGGCTTTACTTTCCTTGTCCGCATAGAGGGTCAGGGGCAGGGCGGCAAATTCGATGGGCGTGTGGGAGCGAGAGCCTTTTTCATAAATGATGACGGGAGAGAAGACTCCGCCTGTGATATCTTCCATCATAGCCGTCAGTGTTTCATAAACTGACGAAAGAGCAGCATCTTCCAGCACATTGGCGGGCATGTCTGCGTCAATGCCCGCGCGGAAACAGATTTCCTGGGCAATGATGGGGGAGAGCCCCGTGTAGGTGCCGTAGAGTGCCTTATAAAGCGGCATGGGTTTTCCCAGTATATGGGTACATAGGTTTACATAAGTTAACGATTCGTTGTCTTCCTCGGTTTTCAGAAAGAGGGAAGCGTCTCCCTGCGTATACTGTTTGGAAAAGCGCAGGGGGTTGTATTTATCCTGCGTCCTGGGGATAAAATAAGGGCGTCCCGGCAGTACCTCCCGCACGGAGCTGACCATGCCGGAGATATGTTTGATGCTGTCGATGATCTGCTCCTTGTCGTCGCAGAAGATGATGTTGCTGTGTTTGCCCATCACTTCCACGATCAGCTTTTTTTCACACAGATCGCCCAATTCGTTTAAGTGTTCCAGATGAAAGTGGATGATGCGTTCTAAGCCCGGCTGGGTGATGGCGGTGATGCGGGCGTTTTGCAGATGCTTTCTCAGCAGCATACAAAAACCCGGAGCGGTCATCGGGCTGGGCTTATTCGTTTCGGTCAGATAGACCAGCGGGAGAGAAGCGTCCGCCGACAATAACAGGCGATATTGATTGCCGCCGCTTTTGATGGTTAAGAGCAGCTCGTCGCTCTCCGGCTGGGCGATTTTATAGATGCGCCCGCCGAGAAGCGTATCGTGAAGCTCCTTTGTGATATTTGCAATGGTGATGCCGTCGAATGCCATTTAGTGTCCCGTCCTTTTGTCTTTCTTTTACCTGTGCCAAATACTCTTTCCGACCATTGTACAATAACGGAAAACATTTTTCAATCTTACGATTCCGGTGCAGGAAGCAAATTTCTTGACGAATCTTTCCAATTATTTTATAATATAACCTGTATGCGTAGGTCTATTTTTACATTATCGAAAGAAAAGTGTTACGAGCACTAAACTGCTCTGACATGGAGGGAATCATGACGAAGATCAGGAGCATGACCGGTTTCGGGAGATGCGAGGTGACGGACGGCACACGCAAGATCACTGTGGAGATGAAATCCGTTAATCACAGATATCTGGACATCAGTATCAAGATCCCGAAGAAACTCAGTTTTTTTGAGACGGCGATCCGTGGGGAACTGAAAGAATACATTCAGCGCGGAAAAGTGGATGTTTTTATCACTTACGAAGATACGGCGGAGTCAAACCTTTGTGTGAAGTACAACAGAGAACTGGCGGCGGAGTACATGAAATATCTCTGGCAGATGTCGGAGGACTTTTCTCTGGATAATGATGTGCGGGTGTCCACTTTGTCCCGCTATCCGGAAGTGCTGACGATGGAAGAACAGACGGTGGATGAGGAGGCGCTTTGGCAGTTTTTGGCAAAGGCGGTCCATGGCGCGGCGGAATCCTTTGTGGAGACCAGAGAAAAGGAAGGGGATAACATCAGAGACGACCTGCTCGCGAAGCTGAGTGGGATGCTTGCTTCCGTTGAATTTATAGAGCACCGCTCGCCCCAAATCATTCAGGATTATAAACAGAAGCTTCGGGATAAGGTGCGGGAACTCTTAGAGGATACCCAGATCGACGAGGCGAGGCTGCTCACCGAGGTGACGATCTTTGCGGACAAGGTCTGCGTGGATGAGGAACTGGTACGGCTAAGAAGCCATATCACGACCACCAGGGACTGTCTTACAGAGGGCGGCGGCATTGGGCGCAAGCTGGATTTCCTGGCGCAGGAGATGAACCGTGAGGCAAACACGATCCTTTCAAAGACCTCGGATCTGGAAATCTCCAATCGTGCCATTGAGTTAAAGACGGAGATCGAAAAGATCAGAGAGCAGATTCAGAATATTGAATAACACGCGATATTATTGAGACAGGAGATTCCATGGGCAGATTGATTCACATTGGTTTTGGCAATGTCGTCAACACGGGAAAGATCATCGCTATCGTCAGTCCGGATTCCGCACCGGTCAAACGCATGGTGCAGAAAGCGAAGGAGCAGGGAACAGCCATTGACGCCACGCAGGGGCGAAAGACGAAGGCGGTGCTGGTGATGGAGAACAGCCAGCTCGTGCTCTCAGCGCTTTTACCGGAAACCATATCGGGCAGAGCACAGACGGAGGATGGGCAGACAGATGAAAACTAAGGGTATCTTGATTGTCGTCTCCGGTTTTTCGGGGGCAGGGAAAGGCACGTTGATGAAGAAATTGGTGGAGGACTATGAAGGCTACAGCCTTTCGATTTCAGCCACCACAAGGTCGCCGCGTCCCGGTGAGGAAAACGGCAGAGAATACTTTTTCCTGACAAAGGAAGAATTTGAAAAAAGAATCGCAGACAACGCACTGATTGAGCATGCGCAGTACTGCGGGAACTATTATGGGACACCGAGGGACTATGTGGAGGAGCAGATGACTCTCGGGCATGACGTGATCCTGGAGATTGAGATTCAGGGGGCGCTCGCGATAAAGAAACAGTATCCGGACGCAGTGCTGCTCTTTGTTGCCCCGCCGAGCGCGGCAGAACTGCGCCGCAGGCTTATGGGCAGGGGGACGGAGACTGCGGAGGTTATTGATAAAAGACTTCGCCGGGCAGCGGAGGAAGCGCAGGGGATCGAGGAGTATGATTATCTTCTCATCAACGACGATTTGGAGACTTGCGTGAAAGAGTTACATGCGATCATTGACGCGGCGCATCACGCGCCTGTGCGAAATGAGGAGTTTATAGAAAAAATAAGGCAGGAATTAGGAGGAAACTGATTATGTTACATCCATCTTATGCAGATTTGATCCAGGTAGTCAACAGCGAGGTCGAGGAGGGCGAAGATCCCGTAGTGAGCAGTCGTTATTCCATCGTGATGGCAACATCCAAGAGGGCAAGGCAGATCATTGCCGGGGACGATGAACTGGTGGACGGCAAGGGGAAAAAGCCCCTGTCCGTAGCCGTGGAGGAGTTGAATCAGGGTAAGATCAAGATTCTCAATGATGAGAATGCTGAAAACGCTGAAAACAGCGGGGCTGAGGTCGCGGAGGAGTCTGCCGCGGAGGAAATGTCTCAGCCCGAGAACGTAGAATAGAGCCAGCGGTTTATGATGAAAAAAAAGGTTTTTTTTGTATCCCTCGGGTGTGATAAGAATCTGGTCGATACCGAAATGATGCTCGGTATGCTGACGGAGCGGGGCTATGCTTTCACTGACGATGAGACACAGGCGGATGCGGCGGTAGTCAACAGCTGCTGTTTTATCGGCGATGCCAAGGAGGAAAGCGTCAACACGATTTTGGAGCTCGCCGAGCTTAGAAAAAGCGGCTCTTTACAGGCGCTTGTCGTGACGGGATGTCTTGCCGAGCGCTACAAAGAGGAAATCCGAAAAGAAATCGAAGAGGTGGATGCGGTTCTGGGCACTACAGCCATTGACAGAATCGTTGACACACTGGATCAGGTCTTTGCGGGCGGGGCAAAAGATCAGTATGATGCCCCGGACAGAAAGCCGCTGACGGACAAAAAAAGGGTGCTGACCACAGGCGGGCACTTTGCTTACCTGAAAATAGCGGAGGGCTGCGATAAACATTGCACTTACTGCATTATCCCCAAGGTGCGCGGTCCCTATCGGAGCATCCCCATGGAGAGTCTGCTGCGGGAGGCGGAAACGCTGGCAGAGCAGGGCGTAAAGGAATTGATTCTTGTGGCGCAGGAGACTACGGTCTATGGCGTCGATCTCTACGGTCGGAAAGCACTGCCGGAACTTCTGCGAAGGCTTTGCAGGATCGACGGTCTTGTCTGGATCAGGCTTTTGTACTGCTATCCCGAGGAGATTGACGAAGATTTAATCCGTGTGATGAAGGAAGAAGAAAAAATCTGCCATTATCTGGATCTTCCCATCCAGCACGCTTCCGATCCGGTGTTACAGCGCATGGGAAGAAGGACGAATCGGGAAGAATTGACTAAGATAGTCAGCCATCTGCGGGAGGAAATCCCCGATATCTGCCTGCGGACGACGTTGATCTCAGGCTTTCCCGGGGAGACAAAGGAGGATCACGAAACCCTGCTTTCCTTTGTGAGACAGATGCGCTTTGACAGATTGGGCGTCTTTCCTTATTCCAGAGAAGAAGATACGGCGGCGGCTAAGCTGCCGGGACAGATCAGCAAAAAGGTAAAGTGCACCCGCCGCGATGAGATCATGGCGCTGCAGCAGGAAATCGCCTTTGATAAGGCGGCGCAGATGGAGGGAAGAACCCTTCTCGTGATGATCGAGGGAAAGGTCGCGGACGAGGAGGTCTATGTGGCAAGGACCTACAGAGACGCCCCGGATGTGGACGGGCTGCTGTTCTGCCACACCCAAAGAGAGCTGATGACCGGGGACTTTGTGCGGGTCAGGGTCACAGGCTCCTACGAATATGATCTGATGGGAGAAATTATAATTGAAAAATAAGTCTGATGACCTTATTTTTCAATCACGAGTTTGCGTCGGAGCCACAAACTCGGAATCGCAGAGCAAAATTTGAGATTTTGCTCGCGTGTCGTTGCAAAAAGATGTTCCGACATGGAGGTAATGATGAATCTGCCGAATAAACTGACAATGTTCCGCGTGGTGCTGATTCCTTTCTTTGTGGTGCTGCTGTTGGTTGACATCACGCCATATGATAATTGGATAGCGCTTGTTATTTTTATTGTGGCAAGTCTGACGGATCTGTTGGACGGAAAAATTGCCAGAAAATATAATTTAGTCACAAATTTTGGAAAGTTTATGGATCCGCTTGCCGATAAGCTGCTCGTCTGTTCGGCACTCATCTGTCTGGTGGAGATGGAGCGGATCGCCGCCTGGATGGTGATCGTCATCATTGCCAGAGAGTTTATTATCAGCGGTTTCAGGTTGGTGGCTTCCGATAACGGCGTGGTGATTGCCGCCAGCTATTGGGGCAAGTTTAAGACCACCTTTCAGATGGTCATGATCTGCCTGATGATTGCCGATCTGGAGGCGCTGTCGCTTGTCACGACGATCGTGACTTGGGCGGCGGTGATTCTGACAGTGGTCTCTTTAGTGGATTACCTGGTGAAAAACAGGAGTGTCATGCAGGAAAATAAAAAGTAAAATCATAGGGGAAAAGAGTAGGTGTTGTTTTGATAACGGGTGCTATTGAAAACCAGAGAGGGATGACGGGACTATGACGGTTGAGATCATTGCAGTGGGCACGGAAATACTCTTGGGAAACATTGTGAATACGAATGCCGCATATTTGGCGGAGAAGTGTGCAGGGCTGGGACTTTCCTGCTACCATCAGGATGTGGTGGGCGACAATGAGGAGAGGCTTTGCGAGACCATCCAAACAGCGCTTGGAAGGTCAGATATTCTGCTCCTTTCCGGAGGGCTTGGTCCGACGCAGGACGATCTTACCAAGGAAGCGGCGGCAAAGGTGATGGGAAAGCCGCTGTACCTGCATGAGGCGAGTAGGGACGCGATCAAAGCCTTCTTTGAGAAGCGGGGACTGGAGATCACGGACAACAACTGGAAGCAGGCAATGGTGCCGGAAGGCTGTATCGTGGTGGAGAATCCCAACGGCACGGCGCCGGGCATTATTATGGCAGAGAACGGAAAACATGTGATCCTGATGCCGGGGCCTCCCAACGAGCTGATTCCCATGTTTGAAACCTCGATCATGCCGTATTTAAGTAAATTGCAGTCCTGTGTTATTTTTTCACAGACCGTGAAGATCTGCGGTGTGGGAGAGAGCAAGCTGGAGACCATGATACGGGATTTGATTGAAAAACAGACGAATCCCACCATCGCTACCTACGCAAAGACCGGGGAAGTGCATCTGCGCGTGACCGCCAGGGCGGAGGATGAGAAGGAAGCAAAAAAGCTTGTCAAACCGATGGTAAAGGAATTAAAGGGACGGTTTGGCAGCAATATCTATACGACAGACGATGCGGTGACCTTGGAAAAGGCGGTGGTCGATCTGCTGTTGGCAAACCACCTGACAATTTGTACGGTGGAGTCCTGTACCGGCGGACTTCTCGCCGCGAGGCTCATCAACGTACCGGGCGTGTCGGAGGTCTTTAAAGCAGGGTATATCACTTATTCAAATAAAGCAAAACGCAGATTGCTTGGTGTAAAGAAAAGTCTCCTCTTAAAGCACGGGGCGGTCAGCGAGCAGGTCGCAAAGGAGATGGCGAGGGGAGCGGCTCTCGTCTCCAAGGCGGATGTGACCGTTTCGGTTACGGGGATCGCGGGACCGGGCGGCGGCACAGAGGAGAAGCCGGTTGGTTTGGTATATATGGGATGCAGCGTCTGCGGGCGCATCACGGTAAAGAAGTGTCAGTTCAGCGGCAGCCGCGGTAAGATCAGAGAAAACACGGTTTCGGCGGCATTGTCCCTGATGCGGGAGTGCATTTTGCAGTATTACAGCGAGGTGACTTTCGGCGGCAAGGAGAAGTAAGAAGGAAAGGTTAAGAAAATGAACGAATCGGATCAGTTAAACGGTTATACGGAGCCTGAGGTTGTGGAGAAGGTTCCTGCGGAGGAGACGGTGGTGGAGACCAACGGCGTCTTTTCGGGCAGTCAGTCACAGAACGGCTATGATACACAAAATCCCTATGGGAATCCGAATGCTTACGGCGGACAGAACCCATATGGGAATCAAAATCCTTATGGCGGACAGAATCCATATGGGAATCAAAATCCTTATGGTGGACAGAATCCATACGGGAATTCGAGTGCATACGGCGGACAGACAGGCAGCACCGGGGCATTGACGCCTTATGGAGGTCAGTCTCCTTACGGCAGTCAGGGAAACGCATACGGCGGGCAGTCTCCTTACGGCAGTCAGGGAAACGCATACGGTGGGCAGTCTCCCTACGGCGGACAGAATCCTTACGATGGTCAGGGAAACGCATACGGCGGGCAGCCTCCTTACGATGGTCAGGGAAACGCATACGGCGGGCAGCCTCCTTACGGTGGTCAGGGAAACGTCTACGGCAGTCAGTCAGGCGGCGGCTTTGGCGGGCAGCCCCCTTACGGCGGGCAGCCTCCTTATGACGATCCCTACAATCCTTACAGCCCCTATGCAAGACCGCGGAAAAAGCAGCGCACAGGGCTGATTGTGGGCATTGTGGCGGTTATTGTTGTAGTCTTTATCATTGCACTGATTGCTTTGGTGAGCAAGGCGGCAAGCCTCCTTTCCGAAAAAGGACAGGATAAGAGCAAACGGGATGTCTATGATATGGACGACTACGATTATGATAACGATCGTCACGATTACGATCATCATGAATATGAGTACGATTATGATTATGACTATGAGGATCCTTATGATTATGGATATGAGTATGATGATCCTTATGATTATGACTATTCCTTTGGCGATGAGGAGGAGCCTTACGATTACGACAATGAAAAGTACTATACGCTGCATGACGATTTGCGCGATGACTTATCCTATGCGGTAGAATTTTCGGTGTATGAGTATGAGACGGATTATGAGAATGTTTATATCGTAGCGAACTTGCCGACAATATTAGGAGAGGACGTGCCGAATCTGGCTACACTCAACGAGAGTATTCAGCGGGATGTGGATGCGGTCACGGAGCTGTTTGAAAAGGATTATGAAGACCGTATCAAGGATAATGAGGACACTGCTTTTCAGGCGGCTCTCTCCTGCTATGTGACCTATATGGACGAGGATAAGCTGAGTATCGTCTATGATGAGAGAATCATCTGCTGCATAGGAGATGAGATCGACCAGAGCGTCCGTCTGATCTGCCATAATATCGATATGAAAAACGGCGTTGTTCTGGACAATAAGGAGATGCTGGTAACGGACGATGATTTTTCCGTGGAATTTCGCAATAAAAGCGATGAGCAAAACGGTGAGATCGATTATCTTACCGGCAAGACAGATCAGCAGATCACGGACTATTTTAAGTCTGACAACATCATCGTTTTCTACACGCCGAAGGGCATGGAGATCGGCTTTAATTATGAAGAAGGATGGGTGACAGTGACCTACGAGGAGTACGAGAAATATTTGAAGGTTTTTTGATAGGACAGATAGAAACGCTTTGGGAACAGGGCGCGGGCGTCGAAGGATGCCTGCGCTTGTTTTGTGGAAAATGACATGCCTGCATTTATGGTTTACATAAGTCATATCATCCGCAATCATCCGCAATCAGGAAAATAAAGCTTGAGAAGACCGTGAATCTTTGCTAAAATAAAGTTATCTGAGAATATGGAATCTGTTATGCGCACGCATATCCGGCATTTCGCCACAAATTCCATCGACTTTTATAAAAAAATGAGAGGAAGGAGGGTAGAGTGTCATTTATGGGACAGTATAAGTGCTAAGATACAAAAAATAAAAAAAGAATTGACAAAATCGAACATTTGTTTTATTCTGTAAAAAGAACGAATGTTCTATCGGAAAAGGAGAACAGAACATGGAAAGAGATGAGAAATTAAAAGCATTGGATGCAGCCTTAGGGCAGATAGAGAGACAGTTTGGTAAGGGAGCCGTCATGAAGCTGGGCGACCCTTCCGTGCAGATGAATGTGGAGACCATACCCACCGGTTCCTTAAGTCTGGATATTGCGCTGGGTCTGGGCGGTATTCCCAAGGGCAGAGTGATCGAAATTTACGGGCCTGAGTCCAGCGGTAAAACTACGGTCACCTTACATATGATAGCGGAGGTGCAAAAACGCGGCGGTATCGCAGGATTTATCGATGCGGAACATGCGCTGGATCCTGTCTATGCGAAAAATATCGGTGTGGATATCGATAATCTCTATATTTCTCAGCCGGACTGCGGTGAGCAGGCGCTTGAGATCACGGAAACCATGGTGCGTTCGGGCGCGGTGGATATCATTGTAGTGGACTCTGTGGCAGCTTTGGTGCCGAAGGCGGAGATTGACGGCGATATGGGAGACAGCCATGTGGGTCTGCAGGCGAGACTGATGTCACAGGCGCTCAGGAAACTTACGGCGGTTATCAGTAAGTCAAACTGTACCGTTGTCTTTATCAACCAGCTTCGTGAGAAGGTGGGCGTGATGTTCGGAAATCCGGAGACCACCACAGGCGGCCGCGCTTTGAAATTCTATTCGTCCGTGCGTTTGGATGTCAGGCGCATCGAATCCTTGAAACAGGGCGGTGAGGTGATCGGTAACAGAACCAGAGTTAAGATCGTAAAGAATAAGGTGGCGCCCCCTTTTAAGGAGGCGGAATTTGACATTATGTTTGGCGAGGGAATCTCCACAGAGGGCGATATCCTGGATTTGGCGGCGGAGAATAATATCGTCAATAAGAGCGGCGCATGGTATGCCTACGAGGGAAATAAGATCGGTCAGGGCAGAGAAAACGCAAAACAGTATTTGAAGGACAATCCTCAGGTTTGTGCGGAGATCGAACGGCGAGTCAGGGAGCTGTTCAATATGGAGACAGATCCGGTACCGGAGACATCCGCAAAGGAGACGGCTGCGGAGACAACCGCAAAATCTTCGGAGAAAGAGAAGGCTGAGAAGGCCTGAGTAAGGTAAGGGAATGATAAGGCGCCGGGAATTTGAAATTCTCGGCGCGTGCCTTTATAAAAAGGTTCTGGTATGGAGGAATGAGAAATGACTGTGACGCAGACGAGCGCTTTGTCCAAAGGAAGATACCGGATCGACATGGAGGATGGCACAGCCTTTGTGCTGTACCGGGGCGAGCTTACGAAACTGGATATCAGGGAAGGTGCAGACGTTCCGGAGGAGATATTGCGTAAAATCAGGGAGGAAATTCTTCCGCTGCGCGCAAAGAAGCGGGTCATGAATCTGTTGCAGAAAAGGGATTATACAACGGCAGGGCTGCGGGAGAAGCTGAGAGAAGGCGCCTATCCGGAAACGTGTATCGACGAGGCGATTGCATACGCGGCATCCTATGGATATGTGAACGATGCCCGTTACGCGGAAGATTTTATCCGCTGTCGGCTTGAGAAAAAGAGCAGGACGCGTATAGAGCAGGATCTGATGAGAAAGGGGATTTCCAAAGCGCTGATCGGCGAGGCGTTTGAAAAGCTTGCGGCGGAAGGAACTGTTCAGGATGAGGAGCGTATGATATGCGCCCTGCTGCAAAAGAAAAATTTTAATCACAGGGCGGCTACAGAGAAGGAAAAACAGAAGATGTACGCGTTCCTTTACAGGCGGGGTTTTCACACGGAGGCGATTAACAGAGCTCTTTTGCTTGACATAACATAAAAATCAGTATAGAATTAGTATGTTGTAGTTTTGCTAACTATCAGGCTGTCATTATTTGGTAACAGTTGGCAGCCGACAATAGATTTGGTAATCGTACAATGAAAACTAAATAAGGAGGTGCTCCTGTAATGTGGTGGCAAGTTTTGTTGGCAATAGTTGTCACACTGGTGATTTCTATTCCGGCAGCCGCAATCATCGCAACCAATTATCAGAAAAAGATGACGGAAGCGAAAATCGGCAATGCGGAAGAAAAGGCCAGGGAAATCATTGACGAAGCTCTCAAAACTGCTGAGACGAAGAAACGCGAGTCGCTACTTGAGGTCAAGGAAGAATCCATTCGCACGAAGAATGAATTGGACAAGGAGATCAAGGAACGGCGTGCCGAGGCACAGCGCTATGAACGTCGTGTACAGCAGAAAGAGGAGAACATCGACAAAAAGGCTGACGCTATTGAGAAAAAGGAAGCGAGCCTGGCGGCAAAGGAAGAATCCCTCGCCAAGCAGCGCGAAGAAATTTCCAAACTGAGCGA
>DETS01000090.1:0-7489 GCA_002361735.1 Lachnospiraceae bacterium UBA3282
ACCTGCTCCGTTTCAGTATAATTTTAGGTATATGGGTGTATGAAAGAACAGAAAAGAGAAGGAGAGAAAAAATGGGAGAAAACAAAGAATTTAAGCCGTATATTCCCGCGGAAAAGATCACTCCGGAATTTACGGTGACGTCGATCGTCATGGGTATTATCCTTGCCATTGTGTTCGGCGCGGCGAATGCGTATCTGGGGCTTCGCGTGGGCATGACGGTGTCGGCTTCGATTCCGGCAGCGGTCATTTCCATGGGTGTGATCCGTGTGATCATGAAGAAAAACTCTATTTTGGAGAGCAACATGGTGCAGACGATCGGGTCCGCGGGCGAATCTCTGGCGGCCGGCGCGATTTTTACGATGCCTGCGCTTTTTCTGTGGGCGAAGGACGGGCTCTGCGATATGCCGAGTCTGGTGGAGATCACGCTGATCGCGCTCTGCGGCGGTATTTTGGGCGTGTTGTTCATGATCCCGCTGCGCAACGCGCTGATCGTGAAGGAACATGCGACCCTGCTTTATCCCGAAGGCACAGCCTGCGCGGATGTGCTTTTGGCGGGCGAGGAAGGCGGCTCCAATGCTTCCACCGTGTTCTGCGGTATGGGACTGGCGGCTGTCTTTAAGTTCATTGTGGACGGTATCAAGGTGATTCCGGCGGATATCGCGGCGGAGTTTAAGTCCTTTAAGGGAGAACTCGGACTGGAGGTATATCCTGCGCTTTTGGGCGTCGGCTATATCGTGGGACCGAAGATCGCTTCCTATATGTTTGTGGGTTCGCTGTTCGGCTGGATGGTGATCATCCCGATGATCTGTCTGTTTGGCGCGGATGCCTGGATGTATCCTGCGGACGTGGGAACGACCATCGGACAGCTCTATGCGGAAGGCGGCGCGGGCGCGATCTGGGGCTCTTATGTGAGGTATATCGGCGCGGGCGCGATCGCGACGGGCGGTATCATTTCTCTGATCAAGTCGCTGCCGTTGATCGTTACGACGTTCCGTGATTCCATCAAGAGCATGAAGGGCGGTAAGAATACCAGTGACGCGAGAACGGCGCAGGATCTGTCGATGGGGATCGTGCTTGCGGGTATTGTGGCGATGGTCGTTATCATCTGGCTGGTGCCGGCAATCCCGGTCAATATAATCGGCGCATTACTGATTGTTGTATTCGGTTTCTTCTTTGCCACGGTTTCCTCCCGCATGGTGGGACTGATCGGCAGCTCCAATAACCCGGTGTCCGGCATGGCGATCGCGACGCTGCTGATTGCGACCATCACCATCAAGGCTTCGGGGGACAGCGGCATTACGGGGATGATGGGCGCCATTGCCATCGGTTCCGTGATTTGTATCATCGCCGCTATCGCGGGAGATACCTCACAGGATTTGAAGACGGGATATCTTCTCGGCGCAACGCCGAAAAAGCAGCAGATCGGTGAGTTGATCGGCGTGGTTGCATCCGGTCTTGCCATCGGAGGCGTGCTCTACCTGCTGAATGCAGCCTGGGGCTATGGCGGCACGGAGGTGCCGGCACCGCAGGCAACGTTGATGAAGATGATCGTGGAAGGCATCATGGGCGGCGATCTTCCGTGGAATCTGGTATTTATCGGTGTGCTTCTGGCACTTGGCTTAGAGATCCTGCGGGTTCCGGTCATGCCCTTTGCCATCGGTCTTTATCTGCCGATCTACTTAAATGCCGGCATCATGGTGGGCGGCGTTGTGCGTATGTTCATGGACGGCAGGAAGAACGTGGATGAAAAGACGAAGGAACGTCAGGCGACGGACGGTACGCTGTACTGCGCGGGCATGATCGCGGGTGAGGGTCTGGTGGGTATCCTGCTTGCCATCCTGGCGGTCTGCGGCGTGAGCATGGATCTTTCAGGAACGCTCAATATGGGCAATATCGGCGGTCTCGTGCTGATGGTCGTGATGGTATTGTGCCTGTTAAAATTCTCCTTGTGGAAAAAGAGTAAGAAGTAAAGAGTAAGTGGCAATGAAACAGAGAAAGCAGCAGAAAAATTTTCTGGACCTGATTCCCGAGCGGGCGGAGGGTCTGGTGTGGACTCGGGACGACGAGGACATCGTCGTCCTGGATGTTGAAAATACGGGCGTCTTCAATCGGATCGCGCAGAAGTTTTTTAAGCGTCCGAAGGTGACGAAGGTACATATGGAAGCGTTTGGCAGCTTTCTCTGGCCGCTCATCGACGGTGAACGGACGGTGAAAGAATTGGCTGATCTGTTAAAGGAACGGTTTGGCGAGGAGGCGGAACCGCTTTATCCCCGTGTGGTAAAGTATATGCAGATTATGGAGAGTTATCATTTTATCAGTCTGGTTCAGGCAACAGAGCAGGAGCAGCGGGAAGATAACGGTGGCAGATAAAACGGAAGCAAAATGCGTGCACGGAGAAACTTTTTGCCGTGGAGGATGATATTTTCCACAACAGGGATAAGATATGGTGTAAAATGGTAATATTATAAAAAGACCGCATCAGCGGCGCGCGTCTTCCCAAACAGGGAGACGGCAGGAAGGAGAAAGTTATGGATTTAAAGGGTTCTAAGACAGAAAAAAATTTGTTGGCGGCATTTGCCGGGGAGTCGCAGGCTTACACCAAGTATACTTATTATGCGTCCAAGGCGAAGAAGGACGGCTATGTGCAGATGGCGAATATCTTTGAGGAAACGGCAGCCAACGAGAAAGAACATGCAAAAATCTGGTTTAAGTATCTGCACGGCGGCGCGATTCCGGAGACACGCGAGAATCTGAGGGATGCCGCTGAGGGCGAGAACTATGAGTGGACGGATATGTATAAGGGCTTTGCGGAAGATGCCCGTAAGGAAGGCTTTGAGGAGCTTGCCCTGCTCTTTGAGGGGGTTGCTAAGATCGAAAAGGAGCACGAGGAGAGATACCGCAAGCTGATCCAAAATATCGAGGACGGCGTTGTATTCTCTAAGGATGGCGACTGCGTATGGCAGTGCTTAAACTGCGGCCATATCGTAATTGGGAAAAAGGCGCCGGAGCTGTGCCCTGTGTGTAAGCATCCGCAGTCTTATTTCCAGGTGAAACCTGAAAACTATTAAATAACGAGCGGTATTAAAATGGCCGGGCGGACAGAAGATCATCTTCTGCCCGCTCGACGTATTTTATAAATAACAGTTGTTTTTAAGAACTGTGTTGTAAAAGAAAAAAGAATGTGGTATGATACCACCGTATTGTATCTCGTATGAGAATAATAACAGGAGGAATTGTACCATGAAAAATGAAAAGACCTACGAACTTGTGCTTACGGCACTGTTCACCGCCATAATCGTGATTATGGCATTCACACCGCTGGGATATATCCCGCTTGTCGTGATCAACGCGACGATCATTCACATCCCGGTGATCCTGGGAGCGCTATTTCTTGGACCGAAGAAAGGTGCATTTTTGGGATTCGTATTTGGACTCACCAGTTTTATCAACAACACAATCAAAGCAGCTACGGCTTCGGCGTTCGTGTTTTCGCCGGTCTTAGCCTATCGGGTTGCGGGGGTGTCAGGTATCTTTAAGAGCCTGTACATCTGTTTTGTGCCGCGCATTTTAGTGGGCGTGGTGCCCTACTTTGTCTGGCTCTTGATCCGCAGGATCGTAAAAGGCGAGAACAAGGCGGGAAAGGTTATCGTTGATTTGATAGCATCTGTTATATTATTTGTTTCTGTGCGGGCATTTTTAATGCGGCTGCTGCCGGAGACTCTCAGCGCCGTTGTCTGCACGGTGATCGGTCTTGTGGCAGGCATAGCGCTGATGGCGGTCTTGACCGTGAGCGGAAAGAAAAAGGCTTCCGCCAACATTGCGCTTTCTTATGCGGGGCTTGCAGGCGCCTTTACCAATACGCTCTTTGTGATGAGCGGCATTTTTATCCTGTATAAGGACGCCTATGCCAATGCCATGGGTGTGGCGGGCGATGCGGTGCTGGACGTGATTCTGGGCGTGGTTGCTTTTAACGGCGTGATGGAGGCTGTCGTGGCAGCGATCATTGTGACAGGTGTGGGTATGGCGCTGGCAAAAGTGAAGCCGCTGTACGCAGCCGGTAAAGGACGGGAGGCGGAAGACGTAGCGCTCCTGGCAGCAAGAAAAGCATAAAAAAATAGCGAGTACAATACAAAAAGGCAGGAAAACGGCATGATTTTAGCAGTTGACATCGGCAATACCAATATTGTCATCGGTTGTATCGAGGGGGAGAAGGTATGCTTCGTGGAGCGTGTCTCCACCAATCTGGCAAAAACGGAGCTGGAGTATGTGGTGGAGTTTCGGACCTTGTTTGAACTCTATCACATCGGCGTGGAGGACATCAACGGGAGCATCATCTCCTCCGTCGTGCCGCCTCTCAACAATATCGTGAAGGCGGCGCTGGAAAAGCTGTTCAAAAAACAGCCCCTCTTAGTCGGTCCTGGGCTGAAAACGGGCTTAAATATCCTGATGGATAATCCGGGACAGCTCGGCTCCGATCTGGTGGTCAATGCGGTGGCAGGGCTGCACTATTACGGTGCACCGATCATTTTGATCGATATGGGAACGGCTACCACCATCAGCGTGGTGGATGAGAAGAAGAATTATATCGGCGGCATGATCCTGCCGGGGGTGAAGGTTTCCCTGGATTCTCTGGTAAACCGTACTTCCCAGCTTCCGCGCATCAGTTTGGAAGTACCGAAGAAAGTGATCGGCAGAAACACCATAGACTGTATGAAAAGTGGTATCGTGATGGGGCAGGCGGCTTGTCTGGACGGCATGGTCGAGCGGATTTTCGACGAGTTGGGGTATGAAGCGCCGGTGGTGGCTACGGGAGGGCTTGCGGGAAGCATTGTCCCCCACTGCAAAAGGGAAATCGTCTGTGATAATGAGCTGACGTTGAAGGGGTTAGGGCTGATTTATCATAAGAATATGGAGTGATAACGCATGTTATTAAGAGGAAAGCATATCATATTGGGCGTAACGGGCAGCATTGCCGCTTACAAGATCGCCTCCCTCGCCAGTATGCTGGCGAAACAGCAGGCAGACATAACGGTTGTTATGACAAAGAATGCCACCAATTTTATCAATCCCATCACCTTTGAGTCGCTGACGGGTAACAGGTGTCTGGTGGATACCTTTGACCGTAATTTTGAGTTTCAGGTGGAGCATGTGTCTTTGGCAAAACAGACGGACGTTGTGCTGGTGGCGCCGGCTTCCGCCAATGTGATCGCTAAGGCGGCGCACGGGATCGCGGATGATATGCTGACGACCACGCTCCTTGCCTGCCGGTGCCCGAAGATTTTTGCCCCGGCAATGAATACCAGGATGTATCAGAATCCGGTTGTGCAGGATAATATTAAGGTATTGGAGAAATACGGCATAGAGGTCATTTCACCCGCCAGCGGATATCTTGCCTGCGGGGATACCGGAGAGGGTAAGATGCCGGAACCGGAGGTTTTGTATGAGGCGATCGTGCGTGCGCTGACGCCGAAGGACCTTACGGGAAAGAAGGTCTTGGTCACCGCAGGTCCCACGCAGGAAAAATTGGACCCGGTGCGCTATATCAGCAATCATTCCACGGGAAAGATGGGCTACGCCATCGCGCTTGCGGCAGTGCGTCGCGGCGCGGATGTGACACTTGTGTCAGGTAGAACGAATCTGCAGGCGCCGTCAGGCGCACGTTTCGTGCCGGTTGTCTCGGCTGCGGATATGGCGGAGGCGGTAAAGGCGGCGGCTTTCGAGCAGGATATCATCATCAAGGCGGCGGCGGTGGCGGATTACCGTCCTGCGGTAGCAGCAGATGAAAAGATGAAAAAGAAGGACGGCGAACTGTCGATCGCGCTGGAACGGACGGAGGATATCCTTGCCTGGCTGGGGAATCATCGACAGGAAGGGCAGATCCTATGCGGCTTTTCCATGGAGACGGAGCACCTTTTGGAAAACTCTCTGGCGAAGCTGAAAAAAAAGAAGATCGACATGATCGTGGCGAACAATCTGCGGCAGGAAGGGGCGGGGTTTGGTGCCGATACCAATGTTGTGACCCTGCTTACAAAAGAAGGGGCGGAAGAACTGCCGATGCTATCTAAGGAGGAAGTGGCGGACAGGCTGCTTGACAGGTTATTGATGCTGTAATCGAGGTAGGAGAGCGTTATGAGAATCGGAATGGGATACGATGTACACAAATTAGTGGAAAACCGCAAGTGCATCATCGGCGGGGTGGAGATTCCTTATGAAAAAGGACTGCTCGGACATTCCGATGCCGACGTGCTGATACATGCCATCATGGATGCGTTGCTGGGAGCGGCTGCTCTGGGGGATATCGGAAAACATTTCCCCGATACCGATCCTGCCTATAAGGGGATCTCTTCGATCAAATTGCTGGAACATGTAGCGGCGCTCCTTACTGAAAATCTGTTTTTGGTGGAAAACATCGATGCGACGATCATCGCGCAGGCGCCGAAGATGCGTCCTTATATCGATCGGATGCGGGAGAAGATTGCAGGGGCGCTCGGTATTGAAGTGAGTCAGGTGAATGTGAAGGCAACCACCGAAGAAGGGCTTGGTTTTACCGGAAGCGGGGAAGGTATTTCCGCGCAGGCGGTCTGCCTGCTTGCATAAAAAATGGAAGCAAAGGGGCTCGAACCCTTGACCTCCCGCTAGTCAGGCGAGCGCTCATCCCAGCTGAGCTATGCTTCCATGCGGCTATTATATCATTTATTATAGCAGATTTCCAGATAAATTTTCACGAGCGGATGGCTTTGCGCAGTTTATGCTTGATTCGCTGCAGGGCGTTGTCCGTGGATTTATCGTCACGCCCGAGCACTTTCGCGATCTGCTGGTATCCCATGCCGGTCAGGTACAGGTCGAGCACCTGCTTCTCAAAGCTGCTCAGTTCCCGTTCGATCAACATTTCCAATCGATTCACATTTTCCTTATCAATGATGAGTTCCTCGGGATTTAAGCCGGAACCGGTAGCCAGTACGTTGATCAATGCCTCCTCTCCGTCTCGGCTCTCGGAGGCGTCTCCATACAGAGAAATATAATTATTGAGGGGAATATGCTTCTGCCGTCGGGAGGCCTGCACTGCCGTGTACATCTGCCTGGAGACGCAAAGATCCGCGAAGGTAGAAAAGCTGGCATCTCTGCCGCTGTCGTAGTCCCTGATTGCCTTAAACAGTCCGATCATCCCTTCCTGGATCAGGTCCTCGCTGTCTGCACCCAGAATATACATGGATTTTGCCTTGCTTCGCACCATGTTTTTATATTTATTCATAATGTGATCCGTGATGCCCGGCTCGCCGTCCCGCAGACGGATCAGAAGTTCCTCATCGCTATAGTCGTTGTAATTTTCCTGCATAGAGATTCCTTTTGAGATATGGTCTGCGCATAAAAAAGAAGCCTTGCAAACATAAGGCTTCCAAAATTTCTGATAAAGCTGCTGACGGGAATCGGACCCGTGACCTCCGCACTACCAATGCGACGCTCTACCGACTGAGCCACAGCAGCCTGA
>DETS01000090.1:7769-8873 GCA_002361735.1 Lachnospiraceae bacterium UBA3282
CCGACTGAGCCACAGCAGCCTGAGACAAAGGACTTGCCTTCTGTCACCGTTGTTCAGTGTATCAAAATAAAATCTGTTTGTCAATACCGAAATTCCCACGTAGAAGAACAGGTCTCGTGCAGATTTCTAAATTCGGTGGGCGTGCAGTCATTGATCAGCTTAAACATCCTGATAAAAGAGGAAAGGCTGGAAAAACCGGACTGCAGGGCGACCTCGGTGATGGGAAGCTTAGGGTCCACCAATAACTTTTCCGCGTGCTCGATTCGTTTTTTGGTTCAGATATTTATAGAAGGAGACGCCGGTGTAATTTTTGAACAGGCGGGTAAAATGGTACTTACTAAAGCCGGCAAGGGCGGCGGCATCGTCCAGACAAAGATCTTCGGTACAGTGTTCGTGGATATAACTGCACAGCGCCATGAGTTTTTCATAGTGTTCCTGCTGCTTCCCGGAGGATGCGTCGAAAGCGTTTCTTGCACCTGCGTATTCTCTGCCGACCAGAATCAGCATTTCGAGCAGCTTGGCATAGATGGAAGCACTGATCAGAATGGAGTCGCTGTAGTATTCACGGGAAATCGCAAGCATGAGCTCCCGAAGCCTTGTGTAGATGGCGGGAGCGGTGGTGGGCGTGAGAAGAAGAGCCTGAGGTATGGTGGATAAAGCGGATTCCATGCCGGTCACGTTGTGCAGGAGAGAAAGATCGGCCTGAAGGATCAGACGTTCTCCGCGAATGGTGGAGGGCATACCGTGGATCACGCCGGAATTGATGAGGAGAAGTTCTCCCTCCTGTATGGTAAAGAGTTCTTTTTTACAGGAGACATGATAAAGGTTTTCAATGGGCATGATGATCTCGATGGCAGTGTGCCAATGTTCGGGATAGGCTTCAAAATCGGTATTATCATGCAGTTTAAACCCTTCGATATCCCTGTAGACAACGGTTTCTCTGATACCGTTTAACACTTCGATCATAATTTGTGCATCCTTTCCCCTTCTGCATGCTTTTGGTCAAAAATTGCGATTTAACAAGAATTAAACATAAAGAAGTCATAAAAATTGCTTTTGTTTTCTTTCTTATCATAACAGATTTTTTGAAAAAAACAATAGAAT
>DETS01000105.1:0-51832 GCA_002361735.1 Lachnospiraceae bacterium UBA3282
TGGTGGAGATGGACGGGGATGAGATGACGAGAATCCTCTGGCGGATGATCAAGGACGAGTTACTGCTTCCTTACATTGACTTAAAGACAGAGTATTATGATTTGGGACTGGAGCACCGTAATGAGACCGACGATCGGGTGACGATCGATTCAGCGGAGGCAACGAAAAAGTACGGTGTAGCGGTCAAATGTGCCACCATCACGCCCAATGCGGCAAGAATGACGGAGTATCACCTGAAAGAGATGTGGAAAAGCCCCAACGGCACCATCCGCGCCGCGCTTGACGGCACGGTCTTTCGTGCGCCCATTGTTGTGAAGGGAATCGAGCCCTGCGTGAAAAATTGGGAAAAGCCGATCACCTTAGCCAGACATGCTTATGGGGATGTTTATAAGAATGCAGAGATCAAAGTACCGGGAGCCGGAAAGGCGGAACTGGTGTTCACCGGTACGGACGGCACCGAGATCAGAGAGACCATCCATACATTTGCGGGCCCCGGCATTTTACAGGGGATTCACAATACGGACAAGTCTATCTCAAGCTTCGCGAAAGCCTGCTTTAACTATGCGCTGGACACAAAGCAGGATCTCTGGTTTGCGACGAAGGATACGATCTCCAAAAAGTATGACCACAATTTCAAAGATATCTTTCAGGAGATTTTCGATGCGGAGTACAAGGAGAAGTTTGAAAAAGCCGGCATCGAGTATTTCTACACGCTGATCGATGATGCGGTGGCACGCGTGATGAAGGCAAAGGGCGGCTTTATCTGGGCGTGTAAAAATTATGACGGCGATGTGATGAGCGATATGGTTTCGTCCGCCTTCGGCTCGCTGGCGATGATGACTTCCGTTTTGGTTTCGCCCGACGGGGTTTACGAATACGAGGCGGCGCACGGTACGGTGCAGAGACATTATTATAAGCATCTGGCAGGAGAGGAGACCTCCACAAACTCCGTCGCTACCATTTTTGCGTGGACGGGCGCTCTCAGAAAGCGCGGTGAGCTGGATGGGAACAAGGAATTGATGGCATTCGCCGATAAACTGGAGAAGGCAACGATTCAGACCATCGAAGCGGGTAAGATGACGAAGGATCTGGCGTTGATCACTTCTTTGAAGGATGTCACGGTACTCAACAGTGAGAACTTTATTAAAGAAATTCGGAAAACGCTGGAGGCGCTATAGGGACAGCGCCTCCCACATCTCATACAGACCGGCAAGCTTGGCTTCATTTTCCACTTTTTCGCTGTTTAATTCCTGTAGCTTAACGATGTCGGTACAGATTTCAGGAGACGCCATCAGCGCGTCGATCTCCGTGTTTCGCGTCTCCAGCGTCTCGATCTGCTCCTCGCATTTTTTTAGCTCATTTTCGCGTTTGCGTCTTGCCGCCTGTTCTTCTTTTTTTGCCTTCCAGTCCTGTTTTGCGTCGGAACCGCTGCCCGTGGAAGCGGCAGTATCCTTTCCTGCGGGGCTGACAGTTTCGGATTGAGAAGCGGCAAGTGCCTCGTCGATTTTGGCAAGCTGTTCTTCTTTCTTTTCCAGATAGTAATCATAGTTTCCCAGATAATTTGTCAGCATACAGCGGTTTAAGTCGAGGATGCGGTGCGCGGTCCTGTTGATGAAGTAACGGTCGTGGGAGACATAAAGTACTGTCCCGGTGTAGGCATTGAGCGCGTCCTCCAGGATTTCCTTAGACTGGATATCCAAGTGGTTTGTCGGCTCGTCCAAAATCAGAAAGTTTGCCTCGGAGAGCATGAGTTTTGCAAGAGATACTCTGCCGCGCTCGCCGCCGCTTAAGGTTTTGATGGGCTGGAAGACCTCATCCCCGGTAAAGAGGAAGGCAGCCAGTGTATTTCTGATCTCCGTATTGTTTAAGGACGGGTAATCGTCTGAAATTTCTTCAAATAACGTCTTTTCCGGATGCAGGACATGGTGCTCCTGATCGTAGTAGCCGATCTGTACATTGGTTCCCAGACGGATACTGCCTGCGTCTGCGGGAAGCAGCTCATTGATGATCTTTAAGATCGTGGTCTTGCCCGTGCCGTTGTCGCCGATGATGGCAACATGTTCTCCTTTTTTCAGGGAAAAGGAGAGGTCGGTAAAGAGAGTGAGGGGACCGAAGGCTTTCGCCAGGCCTTCCGCCTGCAGTACGTCGTTGCCGCTTTCCCTTCTGGGCGTAAGGGTCAGGTGCATATCGGCACGAACCTCTGTGGGTTTGTCGATCACTTCGATCTTATCGAGCATTTTTTCCCTGCTTTCCGCGCGTTTAATGGATTTTTCGCGGTTGAAAGACTTTAGTTTTTCAATCACGGCCTCCTGATGTTTGATCTCCATCTGCTGTTTTAAGTAGGCGTTTAAGGCAGCCGTGCGCTGGATTTCTTTTGCGGCGGCGTAAGCGGTGTAGTTGCCGGAAAAAACGCTCGCCTTGGTATTGTCGATCTCAATCACCTTATTGGCGATGCGGTCGAGGAAAAAGCGGTCGTGGGAGACGATGATCACGGCGCCCCGATAGTTCAAAAGATAGGTTTCCAGCCAGGTGATGGAAGAAAGATCCAGATGGTTGGTGGGCTCGTCCAAAATAATGAGATCCGGTTTGAGTAAGAGCAGTTTTCCCAGTGCCACGCGGGTCTTTTGACCGCCGGAGAGGGTGGAGACAGACTTGGAAAACTCATCCTCCGTAAATCCGAGCCCCTTTAAGACGCCTGTCAGTTCACTTTGATACGCGTAACCGTTTGCTTGTTCATATTGATGCGTTAAGGAAGCATAGTTTTCCATCAGTTTTTCAAGGTGATCTCCCTGAGCAGTCTTCATTTGCAGTTCCATGGTGTGCATCTGCTGCTCCATGGTGAGGATTTCCTGTTTTACGGACAAAAGCTCCTGATAGATGGTGTTTTCTCCGGAGACTGCTTCCTGCTGGGAAAGATAGCCCACGGTCTTGTCTTTGGCAAAGGTCACAAGCCCTTCGTCTGCGGAAAGTTCCCCCATAATGATTTTAAGCAGCGTCGTTTTGCCGGCGCCGTTGATACCGACGATGGCAGCCTTATCGTGATCTTCGATATGAAAGGATACGTTTTTCAGGACCGGATTTTCCTGAAAAGATTTATGAATATTGTTAACTGATAAGATCATGGTTTCCTCCGTGCCGGAACAATTTACGGCATTCTTCCCTATAAGTTTACAGAGGAAGGGCGGCTGTGTCAATTCATTGACAAGAATTTCACGAGGTTGTAAACTAAATACAGCTTTTGTAATATGGATGTCAGCGTGAAAGAATAAAGTGAGGTAGCGGTATGGCCAGGGCGGATGATAAATTTAAGCCGGCGCTTGTCGGGAAAAAGATCCCGATTTTGACGTTGGATAACAAGTGGCACAGGCTTTTTACCCAGTCAGAGTTTACGCCGGAGTTGAAGGGACTGGAAAAAAACTTAAATGATCTGTTAAAGAGACAGGCGAAGCTCACCACGGAAACGAAGGAGTTAAAAAAGCTCAAGAAAAAATTGATGGACGATGTGGTACTCCTCGCGGATGCCATGGGGGAGCATCCGACCAAGAAACAGGACAAGGAGATGTCCGAGCATAAACGTCTGATCGAGGAGTGCAATGAAAAGATGGATGCCTACGAGGAGGAGATGGTGGAGCTGCCAAGACAAATCAATCAGCTCAATAACCGGCTCATGCTCATCACCATGGATATCTGTTACCGAAAGCTGAGACAGAGTACGGAGGAACTTTCCGAAATAGACGAGTGGATCAGCGGCATTCGCAGGGAACTGAAAAAAAAGGTGGTCCGCAAGAAAGAAAAAGAGGCCGTGATTGCCAGACTTTACGCCTATATGCACGATATTTTCGGAGCGGAGGTGATCGAGCTTTTCGATATGGAGTACGATCCCGAACAGAAATATGCAAAGAAAGAAGAAAGCGGGAAGACATCGCAGGCGGAAAATAGCAACGCGTCAGAAAATGATTCGTCGGCTGAGGAAAACAATGAAAATGGGGACGGGACAAGCAAGGAATAAAAGAGACGCCGAAGTCGCAGGATTTTGGCGTTTTTGACGTCCTTTGTCAATGCGGCGGATTTTGAATATGATGAAGTAAGGGAGAAAAAGGAATGCTGGAACAGTATCAAAGAGTGTATGCGGCGGTCGATCTCTCCGCGATTCTCTATAATATGGAGCGGATGCGTGAGCATATCGCGCCGGAAACGAAGATGATGGGTGTGATCAAGACGGACGGCTACGGGCACGGCGCCATTCCCATCGGTAGGGAGCTGGAACAGCTGCCGTATGTGTTTGGCTTTGCCGTCGCCACGGCGGAGGAAGCGTTTGCTCTGCGGCAGGCGGGGCTGAAGAAACCGATTTTGATCTTGGGTTATGCGTTTCCCTACGCCTATGAAGCGTTGATCTTGCAGGAGATTCGGCAGGCAGTATTTCGTGAGGATACGCTGAATGCGCTAAATATCTGTGCCGGGAGACTTGGCAGGAAGGCTAAGGTGCATATCAAGGTAGACACCGGTATGAGCCGTGTAGGGATCCGGCCGGACGGGGAGGGACTTTCTTTCCTGAAAAAAGCCTGCAGCCTGCCCCATATCGAGGTGGAAGGGATATTCACCCACTTTGCCAGGGCAGACGAGCGGAATAAGATGTCGGCGAGGGCGCAGCTTTCCGCATTTTGTTCCTTTGTGGAGGAGGGTGAGAGATTGACTGGTTCAGTCATCCCGTTAAAGCACTGTTCCAACAGCGCGGGCATCCTGGAGCTGCCGGAGGCAAACCTGTCTCTGGTGCGGGCAGGCATTACCTTATACGGTCTTTCCCCTTCCGAGGAAGTGCCAAAGGAGATTTTGTCCCTGCGACCTGCGCTTGCCTTAAAAAGTCATCTGGTCTATGTAAAAGAAGTGGAGGCGGGAACGCCTGTAAGCTATGGCGGAACCTTTGTGACGGATCAAAAAACGCGGATCGCCACCGTGCCGGTGGGCTATGGAGACGGCTATCCCAGAAGCCTTTCGGGAAAAGGAGAGGTTTTGATCCGGGGCAGACGGGCACCCATTCTCGGAAGGGTCTGCATGGATCAGTTCATGGTGGATGTCTCGGCAATTCCGCAAGCTGCGGAGGGTGACGAGGTGACTTTGATCGGAAAGGATGGAGACGGGGAGATTACCATGGAGGAGCTGGGGGCAGTCTCAGGGCGATTCAACTATGAGCTTGCCTGCGATCTGGGGAAACGGATCCCGCGGGTCTATTATAAGGAAAATGAGGTGTATACGACCGAAAAAGGCTGGTAATACTATTGCCAGAACAAAGCACTGCCGCCAGGCGGCGAAGGCTTAGTAAATGGCAAAGGAAGTGTTTGGAAATGAGAAGAGGAGATATTTATTACGCGGATCTTCGTCCGGTCGTTGGCTCAGAGCAGGGCGGGGTGCGCCCCGTGCTCATCATACAAAACGATGTGGGAAATCGTCACAGCCCGACGGTGATCTGCGCGGCGATCACATCAAAGATGAACAAGGCGAAGCTCCCGACCCACATTGAACTGAGTGCGGGCAGATACGATATGGTGAAGGATTCCGTGATCCTGCTGGAACAGCTGCGCACAATCGATAAGCAGCGCCTGCGGGACAGAGTATGTCATTTGGATCCCGATATCATGCGTGCGGTGAACAGAGGACTGATGATCAGCCTGGAGCTTAGTACATAAGATGAGACGGCGGATTTGACACAGAGGATAAACCTTGTTATGATGTTTGAGTATCAGCAGAGTCGAAAGGGGCAGTATTCCGAGTCTCTGCTGACATAGCGACAAAGAATAAAGGAGCAAAAGGAGAAAACAAAAAATATGGACGACGGAGGTTCGGGCAGTAGCAGCATCCTGTGGTTTGTTATCATGCTGGCGCTTGAGATGATTTTTTACGGTTTCAGTGCTGCCATGCAGAATCACAGGAGTGTAGAAAAAGAGGAAAGTAATACAGGAGGGGAGGACTCCCGGGAGGAGAGCGGAAAGCAGAATAAGAAACAGGTCAGACTTTCCTATATGATGGAGCATCATGCAGCCTATGCAACGGCGACACAGCTAGGGGTAGTGACGATCAATCTTTTGCTGGGCGCATTCATCCTGTATCGGCTGAGCGGATATGTTTCTATTCTGGCATACTATTACATCGGCCCGCGCTCAGAAATGCAGCTGAAAGCAATTGTGTTGATAGTGCCTGTTTTGGTGACGGTTTTCCTTCTTTACATAATCATGACCGTTGGCGTTATGGTACCGAAAAAGGCGGCGGCAAAATATCCGGAGCGCTGGATTTATGCTTTGATCAATCCCTTTTACTACTATGTGAAGATCGTGTCTCCTTTCAGCAGCCTGATCGCGGCATCTTCGAGGGGAATTTTGTATTTGCTCGGCGTGCGGAATGCGGACGATAAGGAAGATGTGACGGAGGAGGAAATCCTCTCCATGGTGAGTGTCGGGCATGAGCAGGGCATCCTGCATGCAAATGAGGCGGAAATGATCACGAATATCTTCGAATACGGAGATAAGGAAGCGCGGGATATCATGATAAACCGCAATAATCTGATCGCCATAGACTGCACCATGACGCTGCAGGAGGCGGCGGCCTTTATCGTCGATGCTCACAATAGCCGGTTCCCGGTCTACGATGAGACGATAGATCATATTATCGGTATCCTGCATCTAAAGGATGTGATGCGGATGCAGATGAATGAGAAAATGCGCACCCGTCCTATCGGTAAGATTAAGGGACTTTTGCGCGAACCCCTTTTTATCACGGAAAACCGCAAGATTAACGATCTCTTTCAGGTGATGCAGAAAGAAAAGATTCAGATGGTCATCGTCATTGACGAGTACGGTCAGACGGCGGGACTTGTCGCATTGGAGGATATCCTGGAGGAAATCGTCGGCAATATTCAGGACGAGTATGACGAGGATGCCACTTATATCAGGGAGAGCGGAACGGATCACTATGTGATCGAGGGTATGATGCCTCTGGAGGAATTGGAAGAGAAACTCCGGATTACTTTTGAGGATGAGCCTTTTGACACGGTGAACGGTTTTGTGATTTCCAGACTCGAACATATCCCTGAGGAAGGAGAGGATTTTGAGTTTTCTTACGGAGGCTATCTCTTCCGTATCCTGGAAGTGAAGGACCGCATGATTCGCAGCGTGTCGGCAGTGCGCGAAAAGCAGACTGAAGAAGGAGATACTGCCTCGGATGAGGAGGGGGAAAAAAGCAGTGAACAGAAGTCTGCGGACGGGAAAGCGTCGGTGGAAAACGAGGAAGCAGGAAAGACCAAAAAGAGATAGAACTGAGAAATGGGATGGAACAGAAGAAAGGATGAGAGAACATGTCAGGACATTCAAAATTTGCAAACATCAAGCATAAGAAAGAGAAAAATGATGCGGCTAAGGGTAAGATCTTTACCATCATCGGCAGAGAGATCGCCGTGGCGGTGAAGGAGGGCGGCCCCGATCCGGCGAATAATTTTAAGCTGGCGCAGGTCATTGCCAAGGCGAAAGCCAACAATATGCCCAACGACACCATCGAACGCGGCATCAAAAAGGCGGCCGGCGAAGGCGGAAACGTGGATTATAAGTATGTCACCTACGAGGGATACGGGCCAAACGGCGTGGCGATCATCGTGGACGCGCTGACGGATAATACCAATCGGACAGCCGCTAATGTGAGAAGCGCCTTTACCAAGGGAAACGGCAGTATCGGCACACAGGGCTGTGTCTCCTTTATGTTTGATAAAAAAGGTCTGATCATTGTCGATAAAGAAGAATGCGATATGGAAGCGGACGATCTGATGATGACTGCATTGGATGCCGGTGCGGAGGACTTTTCAGAGGAGGAGGACAGCTTCGAGATCTACACCGATCCCGATCAGTGGAGCGAGGTGGACGCAGCTTTGAAGGAGGCTGGCATTACGCCGGTTTCTTCTGAGGTGACGATGATTCCCCAGAACTGGGTGGAATTGACGGATGAGGGCGCCATCAAGAACCTGCAGAGGACGCTGGATCTTTTGGAGGATGACGACGACGTGCAGGCGGTATACCACAATTGGGACGAATAAGGGAGAGAAATGATGAAGAAAGAAACGATCTGCATACAGTCGGGGTGGCAGCCGAAGAACGGAGAGCCGCGCGTGCTCCCGATCTACCAGAGCACGACCTTTAAGTATGAGAGCTCCGAGCAGATGGGACGGCTCTTTGATCTGGAGGAGAGCGGGTATTTCTATACCAGATTGCAGAATCCGACGAATGACTGCGTGGCGCAGAAGATATGTGAATTAGAGGGCGGCGTTGCCGCTATGCTCACGTCTTCCGGACAGGCGGCGAATCACTATGCCGTCTTCAATATCTGTGAGGCGGGCGACCATGTAGTGATGAGTTCGACCGTGTATGGCGGCAGTTTTAATCTGATCACCTGTACCATGAAGAAAATGGGGATTGAATGCACCGTAGTGGATCCTGACGCTTCCGAAGAAGAACTTAGCAAAGCATTTCGGGACAATACAAAGTGTGTGTTTGCAGAGACCATTGCGAACCCGGCATTGGTGGTTCTCGATATCGAGAAATTTGCAAGGCTGGCGCATGCACATCAGGTGCCGCTGATCGTGGATAATACCTTTGCTACCCCCATCAACTGTAATCCTTTTGTGTGGGGCGCGGATATCGTGACGCATTCCACCACGAAATACATGGACGGACATGCCATGTCTGTGGGCGGCTGTATCGTGGATTCCGGCAATTTTGACTGGGCGGCTTATCCGGATAAGTTTCCGGGGCTTTGTACGCCGGACGAGTCCTACCACGGCATCGTCTATACGAAAAAATTCGGTAAGGCGGCATATATCACGAAGGCGACCAGCCAGTTGATGCGCGATCTGGGTTCCATCCAGTCGCCGCAGAATGCCTTCCTTTTGAATGTGGGGCTGGAAACGCTTCCCCTGCGTGTGGAAAGGCATTGTTATAACGCGTTGAAATGTGCGGAGTTTCTGGAGGCGCATGAAAAGGTTGCCTGGGTAAACTATCCCGGGCTGCCCGGAAATAAATACTATGAATTGGCAAAAAAGTATATGCCTAACGGTACCTGCGGCGTGATTTCTTTCGGCTTAAAGGGCGGGAGAGAGGCGGCTGCGAAAATGATGGACCGCCTGCAGCTGGCTGCGATCGTGACCCATGTTGCCGACGCCCGCACGAGCGTGCTGCACCCGGCAAGCCATACGCACAGGCAGATGAACGACGAACAGCTTAGAGAAGCGGGAGTAGCGCCCGATCTCATCAGGCTCTCTGTGGGTATTGAACACATTGACGATATCATTGCGGATCTTGCACAGGCAATTTCGGCTGTATAGGACCGCATAGAAAAGGATGAAGCTATGACTTATCGGAAAACACGGTTGAGCTATGTGATTTGGACGCTCTATACCTGTATTTGCGTGATGCTTTTAGCCTTTGTTGGCTATTCCGTCTATGACACTTACGTGAAGGCAGCTCCCGCAAAGCTGGGAGCATTGCTTATATTTCCGTTGTTTGTGTGTATCTATCTGGCACTTAAAAAGAGTGCGCTTGCACTCAGAAAAAGACAAAGCATCTCCGCTCACAGTAAGCAGATGATAGAGGCATTTTGTGTGTCGGTGGCTTTTGTATTCGGATTTCTTGTGAGACTTCGCATGTTCCGTTATGCCGAAGTGATTCTTTCTTCCGCGGAGACACTCGGCGGCGGTTTCCTGGAAAGAGCCTTTGTGCGGGCGGGTGAGCGTATCGAGCCGATTGCGCACGGGGTCAGTTATCTGTATGTTCTCATGCTGTCCGGGGTCTTTTATTTTCTGGGAAACAGCGTGGGGGCGGCAATCTTTTTGCAGATCGTGCTGCAGTTTATTTCCATGTTTTTGGCATATCATCTGATGAAGGCTGCATCCGGGCAGTTTGCGGCCTGTTCGGTCCTCCTTTTGATGGCGTTTTCACCGGTTTATGTGGAAAGGACGGCGTCGATTACCCCGGAATGCCTGTTCCTTCTTTTGTATTTATGCGGGCTGGCGGCTGTCGTTTTTTACGTGCGGGCAGTGCTTTCGGATCAACCTGCTTTTCAGAATGTTTTTATGGCGGTTCTGCCGGGAATCGCAATCGGCGTTTTGACTTTTTTGGAACTGTCTATCGTCACAGTTCTCGCTTTTCTTGCGGTACTTTTTATAGGAGAAAGAGGAGAAAAGCAAGCGGGTGAGCCGTGGAAAAACATCCTGCGCCTTTTGCTGGCAATCGTGTCTGGCGCAGCAGGATTCTTTATTTCGGTTGCTATAGATGCCGCCGCAAGCGGCGTATCCCTCGAAAGGAGCCTGGATGTCTGGCGTTATCCCTATTTACAGACTTTCGGCCCGTTGTTTCATTTGGGAGAACTCTATGGAAATGTCCTGTTTTGCGGTGTTCTCATTCTGGCGGCATCTTTTTTGATATATGAGTTTTCTAAGAGCGGGAAGGTGCAGGATTGTTCCCCCTGGCTTTTTTTCTGCATCATTTCTACGCCCTTTCTCTTATGGGAAGTATGGACGGTTGAAATCTCCAATCTGGCGCTCTTTTTCTGGAGTGTGGCGGCAGCTCTCGGAATCAAAAACTGTGTGTTCGGCAAAAAAGCTGAGGTGATGCAGGCGAAGATCGAGCAGATCAATGCGGCGGCAGAACCCGTTCCCGCGGCGGCGCCTGCGACTGACTCGGTACAAAAACCGCGGTTTCTGGAAAATCCCCTGCCTTTGCCCAAAAAACACGTAAAAAAGGAGATGGATTACGATTATCCCGTGGCGCCGGAGCTGATGCACTTTGACTTGGAAACGGCGGATGGAGATGATTTTCCTTTGTAAATTCTTACCGAAATAGAAAGAAGGGTTGATTGCCTGCATAGAATTTCCGAAAACAGCGATACTGATATTAGAAAAGAACCCATTTCAGGGTTCTTTTTATTCGGGAAATATGGCATGAAAACAGGAGGTATCACTGGTTATGGGAAATCAAAAAGACAATAAAAATAAGAGTGAACGCAACAGGGACGAGAACGAGAAGGAAAAAAGAAGGGAGAACGAAAAGCAGAAAGACGAACGTGTCGAGAAAATAGGGCAGATGACGCTTGACGAGAACAGAGAGCATCACAAGATTCATCTGCTCACCATCATCGGCGAGGTGGAGGGGCATGATAACTTAAACAGCAACGCAAAGACCACCAAGTACGAGCACATCCTGCCGCAGCTTGCAGCCATTGAGGACAGCAGCGAGGTAGATGGAGTGTTGATTCTGCTGAATACCATGGGCGGTGATGTGGAAGCCGGACTTGCCATTGCGGAAATGATTGCTTCTCTGAGCAAGCCAACGGTATCTCTGGTGCTGGGCGGCAGCCATTCCATCGGGGTACCGATCGCGGTGAGCACGGATTATTCTTACATTGTGCCGACAGGCACCATGGTCATCCATCCGGTGCGCCTTAGCGGCATGGTGATCGGGGTCCAGCAGACCTTTGATTATTTTAAGCAGATCCAGAACCGCATCACGGGCTTTGTCTGCAGCCATTGCAGGATTCCCAAGCCGCGGCTGGAGGAGCTGATGATGGAGACGGGAATGCTCACGAAGGATGTCGGCACCGTGCTGGTGGGTCGGGAAGCCGTGGATGAGGGCATCATCTGTGAGGTGGGCGGTATTCGGGATGCGATCGGAAAACTGCATGATATGATCCGTTCATGAGACTTGTTTTCCTTAAAAAATTTTGTGCAGTCTGCCGAAAAATTTTGCTTCTTTCGCGTATCGGATTAGTTTTGTTTAACAAAAGCATTGTGTAGCTGTACAAAAAACCCCAAAATGTTGTATCTATATGATGGATTCAGGTACCGAAAAACGATTTGCGACGCGTGGAAATATTTGACAATCCTGCTTTTTCTGCGGTAAACTATAAGGCAATGACTACATTTAATATTACCGTGAAGGAGAGGCGACAGAAATGAAGAAACTGTATGGGAAAGGCAAACAAATGCTTTCTGTGTTGTTGGCAGTGGCGATGATGCTTACCTGTGTGCCGCAGACGGGAATGACTGTCTTGGCTGCGCCGGAGGACGCTGCTGCGTTTTCACAGGAAGAACAGCCGCAGGATGGCGAAATGCCGGCCGGCGAAGAAGAACAGGAAGAAGAACAGAAAGAAGAGGAAAATCCGATAGAGGATGAAAATCCGAAAGAAGAGGAAAATCCGAAAGACGAAAACGGAAAACCTTCTGAGGGGGATCCTCAAAAAGGACAGGATCCGAAAATGCCCGAAAATCTAGGGGGGGGGTGAGCCTTCGGCAGATCCCGCAGATCCCGAAGAATCTGTAGGCGGGGAAGATACGTCCGACATTTCGGTTGTGGATGTGGAGGCGGAAGAAGACGCTTCTTCTGACACCGAAGCCCCAACCCCGAATGACGAAACGGTTGCTCTTAATGGAAAACATCATGTTACCATCAAAAAGTTCTTGGATAAGGATCATAAACAGAGTGAGTCATCAGCTCCTTTCAAGAGCGTAAGCTATACCATTACAAAATCGGCTGATGAGACACAGAAGGTGTCCGGCGGCGAGATCCCTTACAACAGGACAGAGGTTGATCTTGCGTCTGACGAGACATTGACTATATTGGTCGATGTAGAAGAGGGATATGACGCCTCGGCTTACAAGTACTGGAAGGAACAGGGAAGAAATTTATATGTTAAAGATGAGAATAGCAATGAAAACGGCGAAAAAACAGATAAATTTTATAAGTATGTAATAAATGTGAGCGACATCGGAAATAATACGGATATTAAGCTTGTTGCGAAAAAACTGGTTTCTTTCAAGATTGCGCTTGATGAAGCCACAAAAGAGCACATCGAAAGTGTGCACAGTTATGGCAGCTATGGATATAATAATGAATTTGGTTCCAAATTTGATACGATTTTTACGGATGGGAATGAAAGTGTTAAAAGTTGGGTTGATGCCAGTGGAGCGTGGACTCAAACAAAAGATTCACTGGAAAAAATACATAAGTATAGTGATGATGCTAATAATCTCGATTATGGATATTTTTTCTATGCCATACCGGAAGACGGTTACGAGATAGCGGTTTCGCCTGAAAATCCGGGCAACATCATATCGGAAAGAAAAGACGGTAAATATTATTTTCAAATCAGGGTGATGGATACGGATAAAAACAACTACATCATCACCGCAAAGGAAAAATCGCCCTGCACCCTCACCATCCCCGATTCCTCCGCGCTTACGGAAGCCGGGATCGAAAAGGTGCAGTGGACGGATACCTTAGATGAGGCCAATGTGACTGCTGCGAAGTGGAATGACTTCAGCGCTTCAAAGGCATCCTCCGCTAAGAGCAAAATCTATCTGAAGGTAACGCCGGCGGCAGGCTATGACATGCCTAAAATCTATCCAACCTATGGCGGCAAAGAGGATGCTGCGCCTGTAACGGTAACCGGAACGGCGCCTGATCAATATTATGCGCTCGATCTGAAGGACAATCTCTCCCTGCGGTTTGAGCCTGTGCTGAGTGAGTATACCATTACGATCACGAAGGATCCTAATGTTAAAACGGTATATTATACCAAAGACAATGGTAAAAAAGTAAAGGTAGAATTTGATCCGAATGGAACGATCGAGAAAGTTACCTGCAAAAACACCGTCCTTTTGGAAATGGAAATGGAGGGTGCTTCACGCGTTACGTTAACGGAGACGCCTGATGGCGAAGCGGCGTCGGAACCGAAAGAGCCCGAATACAACACCTATTCCAAACGCTATGAATATGAGCTTAAGGACATCAAGGCGAATGTCGCCGTTGCGCTGACCTCTGAGGCATTGTCTTCTGTCACGATGCCTGACGCCAAAGATCTCGCAAACGTCAGTGAGATCAAGTATGCGACGAGGAAGATGGGGGCAGGCACTGCTCTGAGATGGATTCCCGCAGTGGTGGGAGAAATCATTTCGTATCCGAGTGTGAATGACTTCTATCTTCAGATCATACCGAAGAAGGGGTATCAGTGCAGTCTCGGTTATGTGAGCGGTGAGGGAGAAGGTGCGACAACGATACCTATCGAAAAAGAAAGCGGCACAAATTATTACAAGCTGTCGGCTGCGGCTAACGGGAACAAACTGACGATTGCCTATGAAGCGCTGACCGATACCAAAGAACTCACCATAAATCTTAATGTGGATAAATCCATTAAGAATGCGCTCCGCGATCTCGCGTATTCCACGACGGATGCAAGCGACGAGGACAGCTGGGTCACCTTGGGAACCGCGAAAGAGGAGCAGACGATTCAGAACCTTGCCAAGGATTCCGTGGTTTATTTCCGTGCGAACGTAAAACCCGGCTATGATTGCGTAATTGCAAAGACGACTCCGTCGGAAACGATCACGCCTGTTAACGGTGTGTACGCAATTACTATGAGCGATGACGCGGCGATCACTGTGACGGTTACGGAAACGGCGCAGACGGTAAAATACAGTAAGAACTTAGGGACGGAGGCGGATGGCACCGCGATAACGGAAGCCAACGTGTTCGAGGGCGGCAGCATTAAACTCACGCGGAGAGATAAAGACGGTAAAACGGAGGAGTTAGAAGATAGTGCTATTGCCGCGGATGGTACGATTACCCCTGCACCCGGAAAAGAGATTACCTGCAATGACACCCTTACTTTGTCCTTTACGCCGAAGGCAGGCTATAAGGTGACCGTCACCAAGAAAGTCACCGAGAAGAAAGAGGAGCATATTTATTATGCCGGGGATAAATGTGATTATCAGATCACCAATATCACGGCGGAAACCACGATTACCGTGGAGGCGGAAAAACTGCAGACGCTTACGATTAAGGGCGGCGAGCAGATCAAAGAGGTGCGGTATGCGGTTACGTCTGCGTCGCTTGCGGAGGCGCCTGCGGAAGAGGTGATGATCAAAGAGCTCCCGAGCGGTCTGGAATGGCAGACGGCGGAGACGATCGGAAACATTAGAATCGTAAATATTGGCAAAGACGAGAAGGTATATCTGCTGGCATTGCCCGAGGAGCACTATACGGCTGCGGGTTCGTATCAGGAGGGGGATCCTGCGAAAGAAAAGCCGTTACCGGTGAAGTTTTATGAAGAAACGGGAAAGACCTATACCTATTTCGAAAAGATCGATCCGGCAATCGGGGAAGTGACTCTCAAAGCAGAGCCTAAGAAATATACGGTCACTGTAGAGAAAGATGCTTCCGTAAAAAACGTTGCCGTGACGTATACGGACGATAAAGACACTCCGATTACCCCTGATACGCCCGGCATTGCAGGGAAAGACAGCTTTTCTCTTACGAATACCGACACGCTGAAGATGTCGTTTTCGCTGGCGGAGAGTTATCAGCCTCTCGTGACCGTGGCGGGGAAAGAACAGACCGGATCAAGCGAACAGGATACCGGTGTTTTGGGGAATTTGCAGTATACTTATGAAATCAAGAATTTCACCGCTGATACGCAGATCAAGATCGAGGCAAAACGCGCCTCTTACAAGATAAACAGTTTCCTGCTGCCCAGAGCGCTTGACGGTCTGGGACAGGAGGCGGTTGCGGGCGTCACCGTAAAGCGGGGAAATGTGGCTGTTTTGAATGGAAAGGACTTTAGCATTTCCGCAGGAAGCGATCTGGTCTTTACGGTGGAGGGCGTTGACGAGAAGCATCGTCCGGAGGTGTCTTACCGGACAAAGGTGGCAGTTTCTCCGGCAGCTCCTGCGCCGGATGCTTACAAAGCAGAATTTCGCCGCAAAGAGACCGTAGACGGTAAGGATGCCTATACCTATCGGATCACTGCCAAAATGATCGAAGAAATCAAAGATGATGTGACGATCGTTGTGGAGGTGCGCAAAAAAGACGAGCAGGCGACGGTCAAGGCGGATACGGGAATCACACATGTAAAGGCAGTACTCGGCGAGAAGGACGGAAAGTATACCGTGGATCTTACTTCCGACTCCGCGGAGCTGGCGGAAGACGCGGCATATTCCTTTAAGGTCACAGCGGATACATACTTTAAAGTGAAAACAGTCACCGTTAAAAACGCTGCCGGAGCGGATAACGACAGCTTAAAGGTAAGCGGCACCGGTCAGAATGCGGTTTATTCCTTTACCGTGGGGGCGGGAGAAAACATTATCCATGTTACCACGGAGGAAGATCCCGAGCAGATGAACCGATTGAAATTAAATCTGGTGGGGGATGCGGAATCTGTTACATTTGCTCTGGCGACTGAGGGAGCAGATGATGATCTTGAGATAAGAAAAAATGGGATGCCTGTTGCCTTTTCTGCGGATGGAAGTCTGGCAACCTTAAATAAGGTGGTGGTCGTAACGATTACCCCGAAAGATAAAGACAGATACGAGCTGGCTCTGGATCAGGATAGGAAGCCGAAGGTGTCCGTGTCCGGACCGGACGGCGCAAAGGTAACTGCGACATTCAACGAGGAGACAGGCGCCGCAGAGTGCAGGGTTACCCTCGTCTCGAAAAAGACGGTTACCCTGCGGGTGGAGACAAAGGTAAAAGCCCTGGAGAATGCTAAGAAGGTCAGTTTTGTGCAGGATGAGAAAGTATCTCATGTAACAAGCCTGCGTGTGGACAGTCAGGAGAACAGCGACGGCGAGAGCCTGGTTGTCAGGGAAAAGGGCACCGAGAGTACCTATACCATGAAACCGGGTGTGGAGAAACTCAGATTTACCTTAAATACCACGGTACCCTACGCTCCTGCGGTGACGTACTTTGGCAGAACTTTGAAGCATGAGGGAAAACCGGTTTGGAACGAGGACGGCACCAGAACCTGGCAGTATGCGATCGTGGCAGGGGAGCTGTCTGACAACGATGCGGAAATAAAGATCGAGGAGACGGAGGAGAAGCGAAAGCTTACCCTAGAGTATGATCCGAATCGGATGGATGTGACGGTAAAGGACGGGACGAAACAAATATATCCCACGACTGAACCCCCCGCCGGAGGAGAAATATCCGCTCTCCCTGAGGGCACGACATTGACCGTATTGGTCGAAGCAAAGGAAGGCTTTGGCATCACGAACATTGAGACCAAAAAGGACGGCGCACAGGAGCCGTTCACGGACGCGTTACAAGGCGTCGAATCCTACCGATTCCGGCTCGATCTTTTGGAAAATACCACAGTGACGATTGACGCCGGGGAGATCGTCCACAGCGTGAAGGTAGAGGATGTCAACGGAATTGAAATGAAGAAAAATGTGGTCGGCGAGTACGATTTAAGCTGCGGCGAAAAATACCGGATCAGTGCGTCCGTCGGTAAGAGCGGGACAGTGACCTTCACGGAGGCGAAGCTTTTCCGCGATCAGGAGGAACTCGAGGGACCTTCTGATGATATGAAGGATGAGAGCGCGCTCTGGCGCTGCAGCATAAAAAACACGGCAAAGGGAGAGACGAGACCGCTGTTTATTTTCTCCGACCGCTTGAAAAAGGGCAAGTATACGCTGGCACTTACGAGAAAAGGTGCGGAAGAGGAGCCTTTGATCTGCTATCTGAATCTGTATCAGCCCATAGAGGATAAGAAGGTAAAGATCGGCAACGGCGGCGATATCGTACAGGCAGCGGATACCACACAGTCCTACCCTGTCACTGTCAATAAGGGTGCGTCCGCGGACAACATCCTGGTTGCGGTGAGAGAGAAAGATCCCAACGAGAGCACGGGAAAAGATATTGATTGGAAAGAAGAATCAGCAGCAAAAGTCATTACGAAGCAGCCCGAAATCCGTGACGGCAGACTGGAAATCACTACGGGGCGTGTGGTAAATGAAAGTTATTGGCTGCTGTTCTACACAAAGAAGCCGAACGCCGAATTGGCAAACGGTAAAGTAGATGAGGAAGACAGAATCTATCTGAAGAAGAAAGATAAGTTTTTCACGGTGAAGGTGACGGCGGGGCATCTCTTTCAGGAAAATGTGAAGCCGACCGTGAAGCTGGAGTCCGCGTCGGATATCGACCTGACCCTTACGCTGGGGGCAAAGAATATCGCCGTTCCCAATGAAACGCGGGTGTTCTACGAGGTAATCCTCACGGCGGAGCCTCCGGTAGCGGGAGTTCAGAGAACGGTCGTGAAGTATGTGGAGAAGGTCGGCGACAGCCAGACAGTAACGATTCCGGTAGCGGATGAGGGAATCGAAAAAGGGGATGGCAAGGTATGTAAGTTTGGTGTCAGCGCGCGGCTTATACATGCGAATTTGACCAAAGAGGAAAAGCTGGAGGATCATCTGACCGGCAGGACAGAGAACAATGCGGGGATCATCGGCGATGACAAAGTGCTTGCATCGGGCTCCGTGTTCTCGAAGGTCGGCTTTGCATCGACCAGAAAACCTGCCTACGAGACGAAACTGTCCCTGAAAGCGATTAAATCCACCATCTACACCGGTCAGACGGCAAACGTGATAAAACCTGTATTCGGCAAGGATACATCTTACAATGAGCTGGAAAGCGTGTGCGATGTCACGCCCGGTCTGAGTGATGACGCCGCAAGATTAGAGGTGGAGATAGATCGGGAGACGAACCAGATCAGGGCGACGGCAGGAGAAGGCGTTGCCTTGGGGAAACATACCATCAGGGTCTTTGCGGTGACGGGACATGATGATATGTACGCCGCGAGAGGCGAGATCAATATTACGGTAGTGCGGGGAATCGAGGAGATCAAAGTCAATGTTTCCTCTGAGGAGATTTGTAAGACGGCAAATAAGGCGTCAACCGTAAAGGCTGTGGCAGCTTATAATGATAACTGCACAGATGAAAAGACACGCGCCCCGAAGACTCCTAAGGTACGTTGGCTTGTCGTTGGCGGCGATACAGAAGATGAGGATGTCGAAAATGCGATAGAAGCGCTGCGCGGACTGGCGAAGGCAAAGACCTTTAAGGGCGGCATCGTCACCATAGAAAAGGACGGGGTGCGCGAGGAGACGAAAGGTCTGATCAAGATCGCGCAGAACGGCACCGTGACGGTCGATAAGTATGAGCAGGCGGGAAAGAACTTTAAAATCCTCGCTTTGGCAAACGACTATGCGGACAATAAGACATTTGCGCTCAGTAATAAGATTGAAATCACAGATAAACCGGTCGTGCTCGACGAAGTCCGCATTATGAAGGCGGTGGAAAAAGACGGCAGCGGAGAAGCAACCGTGTATAGAGAGATCAAGGGCACTAATTCGGGCGCGATTGAGGCGAAGGACTTAGACGGCGCGGTCCTGATGGGCTTTTTGACCGGAATGAAAGAAGATACAGACGGGGGATACACCGCGGAGAGAGTTAACAAATATGCGGTAGAGGACGGACTTTTGACCTATTACTCAAGCAATCCCCGCGCGGTCAGAGTGGATACCTACAGCGGAAAGATCACGGTGCTTAAGACCGCGAAAAATGTAAAGCTTTCCGCACGGACGGGCGACGGCGGCAATAAGGGCAAGAATACGGAGAGAAGCGTCACCGTTACGGTCAGTTACGACAAGACGGGCGATCTCAGCCTGGAAATCGAAAAAGAGGTAAACCGCGGAGAACGTAAAATCAGTTGGAAGGCTAAGGATACCGATTCCCAGGGTCCCGGATATACAAAGGAGATTCATTTTAATGATTCCACTGCGGCGGTCTTCCGGCTGCAGGTAAAGCAAAAATCAGAGAATGAAGCAAGCGGTTGGGGTGATATCACATCTTATACGAACTATAACCTTTCCGTAAGCGGCGGAAAACTCTTTGATTGGAATAAGAAAGAGGGAACGGCATCTGTTCAGGTGAACACGGGGAAAGCAGTCGTAAAGCTCACGAACAATGAGACGAATCCGAAAATCACCAAGAAAATTGTGCTGATCAACGATGCTTTTGAGAATGCCAAAAAAGTAAAAGCGCCAAAGGTTTCCTTTACCGGGAAGAACAAGAACGTCATCGGCGCGGAGAGCGGCGCCCGCACCATAGCGATCACCCTGAAGGAGAACGGCAAAAACTACGGTCTGGATCTCTATCGGGGCAGAAAGGGAGAAGAGGAGCTCTACGTAAGGGTTGAGTTAGACCGTACGAATCAGACGACCGGTAATCAGGCGGCGCTGAACGCTTTTGAGGAGAGTCTGCAGAATAAAACACTGGAGTCTATGGTGAACGCGACCGCAAATATGGAACTGCGTTTTGCGGAAAAATCGATACTGAAGGCCGGGAATTATAAGTTAAAGATCACGCTCGGAACCGTAAATGAAGTGAGAGAGTTTATTCCGCAGGCAATGCCGGCAGTCGTCACCGTATCGGTAAAGAAGGAGCCGAAGCTCTCCTTCCGTCCGACCACTACCTACAAAATGTCTCCCTTAGACCGCACCGAGATAGAACTGACGGGGAAAAAGGCAAGCAAGGATATGATTGTGGAGTATCTTGAGCTTAAGAACGCGGGCAAGAAAAGCCACATGGGGGAGATGAATGACTTTAGAAAGTACTTTGAGTTAGATCCTGAAAACGGCAGACTCAAACTGACGAAGGAGTGCTTCCGGGAGACAGAAAGCGGCGGCTTTGTGCTGGATATTCCGGAGGAAGATCGGGTCGGTTATGTGGAGTATAAGGGGTATTATCCGTATACGCAGGATGAAAACAGCTGTTTGTATGGCGCGGCGAAGATCACCATCAAGCCGGTGGACGGAAAGACCGCGGACTATACGGCGAAATCTACCAGAGTGGATATTTCAAAGAAAGATGTGGCGCACATAACCATCCTCCGGGGCAAGCAGACGGTTCCTGTTTCCTATGCGGCTGTGGAACCGCCGAAGAAGGATACCGGAATCGGGACATGGTCGGTTGGCAGATATCAGGATAGCGAGTGGGAAGATACGGCAATCGTTACCGATTCCAATCCGGTTGTAGTAGGGTATCGTGGCGGCGCCGGAAAAATCAAGACCGCAAAGATTACGCTGCGAGTCATTCCGAGTGACAGCCATTATGTGGAGCAGATAGAGCAGCTGCGTGAAAATCCTGATAAAGTGAAAGACTTTGTCATAAGTCATGGCGTTCCGGTTAAGGTATCGATTCCGCTGTCTGACTTTAATACGAGGAAGGGCAGGATTGAATTTGCCTATAAGAATATAAATTATCAGGATCAAACGAAGAGCCTTTATGATGCACAGACGGGTGAATATTATGTGATTGTTCCCTACAAAGCCGTCTATGCGGACAAATTGGTACCGAAAAAAATGACTGCGAAGGTAGTGGGCGGGAAGTTCTATGAGAAAGGCGTTGGCGTAAGTATTTGGACAGCAAGCAATATTGACGCCAACAGCGGCCATCTGCGGATTTCCTTAAAGAAGAGTGAAATCGTAAAGAATCCTCCCGATAAGAAGGTGCCAAAATGGTTCTACACCACGCAGGGCAAGGCACCGACACAGTGGAAAAAGCCGAATACTTTCCCCGTAAAGATCGAAGTGGGCTATGGCAGCGTGAAGGATGAGTTTACCTTTAACCTGACCATGCCGAACTATCCGGGCTATATCACGCAGGCGTCAGGGGAAAACGAAGTGAACACTGATTTTGATCAGGCTGTTGAAAAACTTCGGAAGAATGCGGACGCCATCGGCGCGGCCGCGGCGAGACGCGTGGAGAAATTCGATTACCCGAACATTCAGAATCAGGCCGGAAAGTGGAGTGACAGCCGGCTGCGGGATGCGATTGAGAACGCTGTTAAAAAAGAGCTTAAATATGTACTGAAAAACGGCGGTTACAGCGATGGTTACGGAAAAGTGAGCGGCATGAGCTATGACTGCGGCATCGATTTTGACGCGCTGAAGATGGAAGTGGGAGACGGCGAACACGACTATCGGGCACCGATCGGTATCGGGTCGGGCGGCGTCAATCTGGAAGTAACGTTTAAGAATAATTGGGATCCCGAAAAAGGCAATCCCGATTACGTCAGAGAGCAAAAGGTAAACTTCACCGTCAGACTCAAACCGCTGCAGGCTGTGTCTGTGACGGAAATGGAGAAATATGTAAAAGCTTTCCTGGGCGACTATAATAAAGAAGAAAAGATATGGGATGTGAACGCGGAAGCGGTAAGAGAGGGTCTATACACTTACTTAAGAGACGTAAAGAAACTCGACCGTAATGATATCAGCAATTACCGCTTTGTGATCACCGTTGCGGATCCGAAAGCGGAGGAGAACGGCGATGCGGCAAAGGCGGCGGAAGCGGCGTCCAAGAAAGAAAAAGTCGTAACGATCGTGATTGAAAACGTGACCGCGAAGGGAGCGGACGAGACAAGGACGGTAGGTGGAAATGTCCCCGTTGGTGAAAAGCCGACCGTAGAGGAGACGATAAAGAATGTCAAAGCGGCGCTGGGAATCGATCCGAAGGATGACGATAAAGTTAAGAAACTTGCCGCATCAAACGTAAAACCGGGCGTGGAGAAAGCGATTTTGGCGGCAGCCGAAGGCGCGATCGACCGGAAGCTCTATGAGATCGACTTTGCGAAAAAGGCAAACGGGGAGAACGATATTGACTTTGCCCCCTTAGCAAAAGAGAAAGATGAGACAATAACTCCCGGAAGTCTTTCCTTTACACTGGTACTGACGCAGGACGGCAAAGAGATTACGGATGATGTGTCCCGTGGAAGGATTTCTCTCGCATCTACAGAGATTAGCGGAAAGAAACTGCTTGATCTGGATGAGGCGGAGAGAGCAGTTGAAACGTGGAAGGAAGATAATACGCTGAAGCCGGGTGAAAACGCTAAGAGCAGCCAAAAAGTATTGAAGGGTGACACAAACGCGGAGAGAATTCTTAGCGCTATTCGCAAGGATATCGTTCCGGAAGACAGCGGTGTTGCGGTTGCGTTTTATACGAAACGGAGTGCTTCGGGTGATTTGGTTTCCGACCTCAAGGTAAAGAAGGCAACAGTGCGTGAGGATGGCTCTGTCAGAGGTGTTTTGAAGCTGTCGGCGATGGATGAGGAAGGCAAGGAAGAGGTCAGAACGGTGGTGATCGATGTCATCATTCCGATGCTCTCCCAGGATGTGGACGACGCATGCAAAGTCATAGAGACGGCATTTCAGGAGGACGCGGTCATCATACCCGCAGGTACGCCGAACGGAGATGCCGCGGTGACAGAGACGATCCTTGATACGGCAAGATCCCTGAAGGGATTGAAGGAGGATACCTTTGATGTCGAGGTCGCGGACGACGGAGAACTTACCATTGACGGAGAGAATGCGACGATCACGCTCTATGTCTGGAAGATAAAGAGCGGTTACGGAAGCGGAAAACCCGTAGAGGTTACGCTGAGCGTAGAGCAGTCAAAGTAGAGAGCATAAAGAAGTATGCAGTATTGATGCACGGCGGGGGCGAAAATTGCTCCCGCCGTTGTTGTATCGCCGGCGGGAAACTGCATGATATGGTAGGTGAGAAGTGTGAAGCCACAAAATGAGGGGGTGACAACCCCATAGGATGGTGCTATACTGGAATAGATAATCTTTGGATAATGGCAGGAGGCAGTCATGGCGGGTCAGGGTACAAGGGGTTCGTCAACGAAAAAAAAGAATACGAATACGAGCCGGAGCAGGACGGCAGCCGGACGTACAAATACCAGACAGCGGCAGCCTGATCCGCCTATGGATATGGCGATCCGCAATGAGATCATGCTCTTTGTGCTGGCGGCGGTCGCCCTCGTTTTATTTCTCTGTAATTTCGGCGTGATCGGGGCAGTGGGAGATGTCATCAGCGGCGTGATGTTTGGGTTGTTTGGGCTGCTGGCGTATGTAGCGCCTCTCCTGATTTTTTTGATGATCGCTTTCGGCGTTTCCAATGTGGGAAACAACATTGCGACCAGAAAGCTGATTGCGGGAGCCGTGTTTCTGCTCCTGCTGGGCATTATTTTTGAGTTTTTCAGCACAAATCCCGCGCAGGCGGAAAGCTATCAGATTACGGAGATTTACAGCCGCTGCAGTGAGAAAAAGCAGGGCGGCGGTGTGCTCGCGGGGTCCCTGGCTTACCTTTCCTGCAAATTCCTCGATACGGTGGGAACGGTACTCCTCGTTTTGGTGCTGGGCATCGTCTGTCTGGTCATTGTCACGGAAAAGTCTCTGATCGGCGGTGTGGCGGCAGGCGGAAAGAGAGTTTTCGAGCGTTCCAGAGAGGACGCCGCCTGGCGCAGGGAGCGGCGCAGAGAACAGGCGCAAAGAAGGGAAGAAATTGAGCGGGAACGCAGGGCGAGGGAAGAAGAGCTCGAAAACGAAAAGCTTCTGCGCATGGATAAAAAGGTTTCCGGCGTCATGCTGGACACCGCGCTCGGACGCGAGGAAGAAAGGGCGAGAGAAGAAAAGATCAGGGACGATATCCATGAGATCACTCTGCTTGATGAAGATGAGGAGGAGAGGGAGGAGACCGTGTCTGACAGTGCGTACAGACGGCCTTCCCACCACTACATAGAACAGGAAGCCGAAGAAACGGATGAGATGGATGAGGTTTCCGTGGAAGACGAGACAGCCGGTAAGGCGGAGCGTCCCATGGATTCCTGGCAGCCCATGACGGGCAATCAGATGACACCGTCTTCCGGCAGACCGCGCGCTGTCGCGGCAAAAAAGCCGCAGGCGGAGACGAAAAGCGGTACCGCTGTGCGTTCACGCGGCGGAAGGGACACCTACCGCTATCCTTCGACGGATCTTTTGGATGCCAGACGGGGTAAAAAGGGAAAGGATTCCGACAGGGAACTGGCAGAAACGGCGCACCGCCTGGAACAGATCCTTTCCGATTTCGGTGTGAAGGTGACTGTCACCCGGTACAGCAGAGGACCCTCTGTGACGCGCTATGAGCTGCAGCCGGAGCAGGGGGTGAAGGTCAGCAAGATTGTCGGCCTTACCGATGATATCAAGCTGAATCTGGCTGCTACGGATATCCGTATCGAGGCGCCCATTCCGGGTAAGGCGGCCGTCGGCATCGAGGTGCCGAATAAAGAGAATACGGCGGTGCCGTTCCGTGATCTCGTGGAGTCCTCGGAATTTAAGCAGTTTCAGGCGAATCTGGTCTTTGCCGTTGGTAAGGATATCGGCGGAAAGATCGTGCTGGCGGATATCGCAAAGATGCCGCATCTTTTGATCGCGGGCGCGACGGGATCGGGCAAGTCTGTCTGTATCAATACGATCATTATGGGTATTTTGTTCAAGGCGCATCCGGATGATGTCAAGATCATCATGATCGATCCCAAGGTCGTGGAGCTCAGTGTTTATAATGGCATTCCCCATCTGCTCCTGCCTGTGGTGACAGACCCGAAAAAGGCCGCGGCAGCCCTGCATTGGGGCGTTGCCGAGATGACGGAGCGCTATAAAAAATTCGCGGACTTCAATGTACGTGATTTGAAGGGATACAATAAAAAGGTGGAGGACATGAAGGCATCGGGAGACCCTGATGCGCCGGATAAACTTCCGCAGATTCTTATTATCGTTGATGAGCTGGCGGATCTGATGATGGTATCGCCGGGAGAGGTCGAGGAATCGATCTGCCGCCTGGCGCAGCTGGCGAGGGCCTGTGGTATCCACCTGATCATCGCCACGCAGCGGCCTTCCGTAGATGTAATCACGGGATTGATCAAGGCAAATATGCCAAGTCGTGTGGCTTTTGCGGTTTCCAGCGGTGTGGATTCCCGCACCATCTTGGATATGGTGGGCGCGGAGAAGCTTTTGGGAAAGGGCGACATGCTCTTTTATCCGCAGGGTTATCCCAAGCCTTCTCGCATCCAGGGACCTTTTGTTTCCGATGATGAAGTTTCCAGGGTGGTCGATTTTTTGAAGGAATATGTGCCTGAGAGTGCCGGAAGAGATGAGGTGGAGGAAAAGATCAACAGCATTGCCGTGGAGACGGGACCCGTGGGCGGCGCTTCTGCCGGAGAAGCCGGTGACGGATACGACGAGTATTTTGTGGAGGCAGGGCGTTTTATCATCGAAAAGGACAAGGCTTCCATCGGTATGCTGCAGCGGATGTTTAAGATTGGTTTTAACCGGGCAGCTCGTATCATGGACCAGCTTGCCGAAGCCGGGGTCGTCGGCGAAGAGGAGGGCACGAAGCCCAGAAAGATCCTGATGAGCGCAGCGGAATTTGAGCAGATGTTTGGAGGGAATTATGAAGACTGATATTGAGATTGCGCAGGCGGCAGAGCTTTACCCCATCACGCAGGTGGCGGAACGTATAGGCATCGAGGCGGATGATCTGGAAGTTTACGGGAAATATAAGGCGAAGCTTTCGGATGCTTACATAGAGAAAATCAAAAACAATCCGCAGGGGCGGCTGATTTTGGTGACGGCGATCAATCCCACGCCTGCGGGGGAGGGAAAGACCACCATCACAGTCGGCTTGGGGCAGGCGTTTGCGAAGCTGGGGAAAAAGGCGGTGATCGCGCTGCGGGAGCCTTCCCTTGGTCCATGCTTTGGCATAAAAGGCGGCGCTGCGGGCGGCGGTTATTCACAGGTGGTACCGATGGAGGACTTAAATCTCCACTTTACGGGAGATTTCCATGCCATCACTTCCGCGAACAATCTGCTGGCGGCGCTCCTTGACAATCATATTCAACAGGGGAATCTGCTGCGCATCGATACCAGACAGATCATTTGGAAACGCTGCCTCGACATGAACGACAGAGCGCTTCGCAATATTGTGGTGGGGCTGGGCGGTAAAACGGACGGTATGGTGCGGGAGGATCATTTTGTGATCACCGTTGCGTCCGAAATTATGGCGATTCTCTGTCTGGCTTCGGATTTTCGGGATTTGAAAGAGCGGCTGGGACGCATTATCGTGGCTTACAATGACAGCGGCGAACCCGTGACGGCAGGCGACTTGCAGGCGGTAGGGGCGATGGCGGCCCTATTAAAGGACGCCATGAAGCCGAATCTGATTCAGACGCTGGAGCATACACCGGCATTGGTTCACGGCGGTCCTTTTGCCAACATTGCGCATGGCTGTAATTCGGTGATGGCAACGCGGACGGCGCTTAAAATGGCGGACTACGTGATCACGGAGGCAGGATTCGGCGCGGATCTGGGTGCGGAGAAATTCTTTGATATCAAGTGCCGCATGGCGGACTTAAAGCCGGAGGCGGTGGTGCTTGTTGCTACCATCAGAGCCTTGAAATACAACGGCGGCGTGGCAAAAGAAGACCTTTCCCGTAAGGACTTAAAGGCTTTGCAGGCAGGCATCGTCAATCTGGAAAAGCATATTGAGAATATCCATAAATACGGGGTGCCCATCGTGGTCGCCCTAAATGCGTTTTCCTCGGATACGCCGGAAGAAATCGAATATGTAAAGCATTTCTGTGAGGACAGAGAATGCGCCTTTGCGCTCTCCGAGGTCTGGGAAAAGGGCGGTGAAGGCGGTATGGCGCTGGCAAAAAAAGTCCTCGATACCTTAGAAAAGAAAGAAAGTTATTTTGCGCCGCTCTACGAGGACGAATTGCCTTTGACGGAAAAGATTCATACCGTGGCATCGGAAATTTATGGTGCCGGCAGCGTGACTTATACGGCGGCGGCGAAAAGACAGATTGAGAGGCTGACGAGGGAAGGATTTGGGCGGCTGCCCGTCTGTATTGCAAAGACACAGTATTCCCTCTCGGATGATCCCAAGCTTTTGGGACGGCCTGTGGGTTTTGAGATGCATGTGCGGGAGGCCTATGTCTCTGCGGGCGCCGGTTTTGTGGTGGTGTTGACCGGAGATGTGATGACGATGCCGGGACTGCCGAAGAACCCGGCGGCTTATCGGATCGACGTTGACGACGAGGGCAGGATCGTTGGATTGTTTTAGAGAAAGGAAAGAGAGGATAAAGCATGCCACAGATGATTGACGGGAAAGCAATATCGGCACAGATTAAGGATGAGGTAAAGGAAAAGGTGTCCGCCTTAAAGGCACAAGGAAAAACCGTGTGTCTGGCGGTGATCCAGGTAGGATCGGATCCCGCTTCCGGTGTTTATGTGGGCAATAAAAAGAAGGCCTGCGCTTATGTGGGAATCGAATCACTTGCCTATGAACTGCCGGAGGAAACGACGCAGGAAGAACTGTTGTCTCTGATCGGGGACTTGAATCAAAAAGATGAAGTCAACGGAATCCTGGTACAGCTTCCGCTGCCGGTACATATCAACGAAGACGCGGTGATTCGCGCCATTGATCCGAAGAAAGATGTGGATGGGTTTCATCCCCAGAGCGTAGGTGCGCTCTGTATCGGTCAGCCGGGGTTTGTCTCCTGTACGCCTGCGGGTATCATAGAGCTTTTGAAACGTTCGGGAGTAGAAATTGCGGGAAAGGAGTGCGTGGTGATCGGCAGGAGCAATATCGTCGGCAAGCCCATGGCTATCCTTTTGCTGAGAGAGAATGGCACGGTGACGGTGACACATTCCAAGACGCGTGACCTAAAGGAAGTGACGAAACGGGCGGATATTCTGGTCGTAGCAATCGGTAAACCCAAAATGATTACGCGGGATTATGTGAAGGAAGGAGCGGTGGTGATCGATGTGGGAATCCACCGTAATGAAAACAACAAACTCTGCGGCGATGTGGATTATGAGGATGTGGCGCCCGTATGCAGTGCGATCACTCCCGTTCCGGGCGGTGTCGGTCCCATGACCATTGCCATGCTCATGTACAATTGCGTTCGATCTTTGGAACTGGAGTGATTTAAGAGAGGAGCGGCCTATGAAGTGCCCTCATTGTGGACAGGAAATGCCGGACGGTCATCTTCTCTGCGATCACTGCGGAGAGGAGATTCAGATCGTTCCGGATTTTGAACCGGAAATTGAAACGGAAATCGAGAACAGCATAACGGAGACTCTTTCAGCACTTGCCTCTATGCAGGGGGATGAGACGGTGCAGGAGGGGACAGTAGAAGATACGGCATTGGATGAGACGGATTCCGAGAAAGAAGATGTGCTTGCGGCGGTAAAGAGTTGGAGACCACAGATTATTTTAGGACTGGTGATTCTTTTTGTCGTGGCAATGGTTTCTTATGCTCTTTATGCCTATCATATCCACACGGTGGACTATCAGATCGGCAGGGCGCGGATGTATGCGGAGAAGGGCTCCTACAATCAAGCCATCGACTGTTTGGAAACGGCGCACAAAGAACATCCGGAAGTAGCGGAGATTCTTTTTTTGGAGGCGGACTATTATTATTTGCAGCAGATGGATGCTTATGCGCTTTCCGCTCTGATGCGGATCATAGACGGTGAACGGGGCACATCTTACGCAGCGGAGGATGTGGAGGAAGCATACGGCAAGATTGTTACCATTTATGCGAATCAGGAGGCATACGGGCAGATCAATGAGCTTTTACAGGGCTGTGATAACGAGAGGGTGGTAAGCCGCTTCCAGAGCTATCTTGCCATGGAGCCGGAGTTTAGCTATGTGGAAGGAAGTTACGCAGAAGTGATTCCCCTGAAACTGAGCTCTAACACGGCGGGAACTATCTACTACACGATGGACGGAACAAAGCCCGATAAGAACAGTCAGGTTTATACAGCCCCTCTTTTTCTGGAGACGGGAGAATACACGGTCAGCGCTTTTTTTGTCAATGATTATGGCATAGAGAGCGGTGTTGTCACCAAAACATATACCATCAATCTTACCGTACCGAACGCACCGGAAGTGGAACTGTACAGCGGGGAATATACGGAGGCGACAATGATCGCTGTGGAGCCGGTTCCGGGCTGTAAGACGTTTTATACCACGGACGAATCGGAGCCGACGGCGGACAGCGTGCCTTACACGGGACCCATTCCCATGCCGCTCGGGAAAACATTATTCAAATTCGTAAATGTCAGTGAAGAGGGAATTTCCAGCGAAGTGACGACCCGTACCTTTACCCTGAGGCTTCCGGGAGCGATTTTGCCGACAGAAGCAGTGACTAATCTGGTCAATCGATTGGTGGAGACGGGGTATCTTGAGGATGTGAATGGGAGAAATTCGCGTCAGAGCGGAAATCTCAGCTATCGCTTCAGCTCTGTGGTAAAGATAGGAGAAGACCGGAATTATTACACGATCAATGAGTATTACGATGACGGTGCGGGGATGCCAAGCCGTACCGACAAGGTATTTCTCGTGCATGTATACACCGGAGAGACGGCACAGCTTGGGTATGACGAGACAGGAGCATTTGTCGCGAATCCGATCTGACGGGTCTATGGAATATATTTATACTTGCAAAAACGGCGAACTTTCGCTATTATGAAATAGTTCGATAGAAATGGAGGATTAAGATGTATAAGATTACGAAAGCAGAAAAACTTGCGGAAAATATCTATCTCATGGATGTGGAGGCAAAGCGGGTGGCAAAAGCCTGCGAGCCGGGACAGTTCGTGATCGTCAGGATGGACGAGGCGGGCGAGCGGATTCCTTTGACCATCTGTGATTACGATAGGGAAAAAGGCACCGTCACCATCGTATTTCAGGTGGTGGGCGCAGCCACGGAGATGATGCGTGGTTTAAAGACCGGTGATGCTTTTCACGATTTTGTGGGACCGCTCGGCTGTCCCTCTGAATTGATTCACGAGGATAAAGAGACTCTGAAACAGAAAAAGATTCTTTTTGTAGCGGGGGGACTCGGTACGGCGCCGGTCTATCCGCAGGTGAAATGGCTGCATGAGCAGGGAATCGCAGCAGATGTGATCGTCGGTGCAAAAACGAAGGATCTGCTTATTATGGAGAAGGAGATGGAGGCGGTTGCAGGCAATCTTTATGTGACTACCGACGACGGTTCCTACGGCAGAAGCGGTATGGTGACAAAAGTGATCGAAGATTTGATTGAGCAGGAGGGCAAACAGTATGACCTCTGCGTTGCCATCGGTCCCATGATCATGATGAAATTTGTCTGCCTGACCACGAAAAAATACGATCTTCCCACGATCGTCAGCATGAATCCCATTATGGTGGACGGCACGGGTATGTGCGGCGCCTGCCGTTTGACGGTGGACGGCGAAGTGAAGTTTGCCTGTGTGGACGGCCCCGAGTTTGACGGGCATAAGGTGGATTTTGACCAGGCTATGAAGCGCCAGCAGATGTATAAGACAAAAGAGGGCAGAGACTTCTTAAAAGCAAAGGAAGGGGATACCCACCACGGCGGCTGTGGAAACTGCGCATCATAAGAGGAGAGGATGGAGAGTACTATGACGACAGATGTATTGAAGAAGGTTCCCGTCAGGGAACAGGACGCAAAACGGCGCGCGGCAAACTTCGAGGAGGTTTGTCTCGGTTACGATAAAGAGGAAGCGATGTGCGAGGCGACCCGCTGCATCAACTGTAAGAATGCACAGTGCATCAAGGGCTGCCCCGTGGCAATCAATATTCCCGGTTTTATCGAGAAGGTAAAGGAGGGCGATATCGCGGCGGCATATCAGGTTATCAGCGAGTCGTCCGCACTTCCTGCGGTCTGCGGCCGTGTCTGCCCGCAGGAAAGCCAGTGCGAGGGTAAGTGTATCCGCGGCATCAAAGGAGAGCCGATTTCCATCGGTAAGCTGGAGCGGTTCGTTGCTGACTGGGCGAGAGAAAACGGTATCAAGCCCGAAGGTGCAAAGGAGAAAAAAGGAAAGAAAGTGGCTGTTATCGGTTCCGGTCCCGCGGGACTGACCTGTGCGGGCGATCTGGCAAAGATGGGCTATGAAGTGACGATCTTTGAGGCGCTGCACGAGCCGGGCGGTGTGCTTGTCTACGGGATTCCCGAGTTCCGTCTGCCTAAGGAAGCGGTTGTTGCCAAAGAAATCGAGAATGTAAAAAGTCTCGGCGTCAAGATCGAGACCAACGTGGTGGTCGGCAAGTCCGTCACCATTGACGAGTTGATGGAGGAGGAAGGATTCGACGCCGTGTTCATCGGTTCCGGCGCGGGACTTCCCAAATTCATGGGCATTCCCGGAGAGCAGGCGCTCGGCGTCTTCTCCGCGAACGAATATCTGACCAGAAGCAATTTGATGAAAGCTTTTGACGAGAGTTCCAACACACCGATCATGCACGGAAAGAAAGTAGCCGTGGTGGGCGGCGGAAACGTGGCGATGGATGCGGCGAGAACGGCGCTGCGGCTGGGCGCGGAAGTGCACATCGTCTACCGTAGGAGCGAGGAGGAGCTTCCGGCCCGTGTGGAGGAGGTACACCATGCGAAAGAGGAAGGCATCATCTTTGACCTCCTGACCAATCCCACAGAAATTTTGGCGGACGAAAACGGCTGGGTATCCGGCATTAAATGTGTGCGCATGGAGCTGGGTGAACCGGATGCTTCCGGCAGACGCCGTCCGGTGGTGATCGAGGGCTCCGAATTTACGATGGAAGTCGATACGGTGATCATGTCGCTTGGCACTTCGCCCAATCCGTTGATTTCCTCTACCACGAAGGGATTAGAGGTCAACAAATACAAGTGTATCGTAGCCGAGGAGGATTTTGGCGCGACCACAAAAGAAGGCGTTTATGCGGGCGGCGACGCGGTGACGGGCGCGGCTACCGTGATTCTTGCCATGGGAGCAGGCAAGGCGGCAGCAAAGGGCATTGACCAATATTTGTCCGGAAAATAGAAAAAAGATTCTGCCTGTCGGAAAACGGCGGGCAGTTTTCTTTTTGATCTGTTTTTATCTAAATAAGAAATTCTTAATAAAGAATGTGTACAATCTTCAAAAATATCCTGTATAATGGCATAAAGTATAAGAAAGGTATGTGCATTTTATGAAATTGGATGATTTTGAAAAAGAACGAGAGCAGGACGAAAAACAGGAGAGCGGCGGATCCGTTTTACAGAGCGCGGTCACAACGAAGGTCCTTTTGGGGATCATAGCGCTTCTTCTCATCTGTATCGTTATCCTTTTGGGAGCAATCTTTCTGCGCGGCAAAAGAGACGATACGGCAAAGGAGGATCTTCAGCAGACCATTACGGACTATGCCAAAGAACAGCAGGAGCTGGAGCAGCAGACGATTCGGGACAGCGATGTTTTGGACAAACAGGAAGAAGATGCTGCTAAGAAGGGAGAATCCGTACAGGCGACGCTTCCGAAGGAGCCTGTGGAAGAAACAGTGGAAGAAGCGGAGGAGCCCGTCTCCGAAACGGAAGAAATGAAGGCGGTAGTGGTGGATATCGAGGATGAGGACGACGAGGCCTATACCAAAGAGTTTATCCTAAAGGAGGCATATCCACACTTTGAGGCAAATAATCAGGATGCCATTTGGGACCTGGCGCATCTAAAACGCTATGTAAAGCTTTCCAGAGGGCTTTTAGGTACCGGAGAGTATTATTATCAGGGGGATGTTGACAGCGAAGGGAAACCTCACGGTACAGGGCTGGCGATTTATGAGAAGAACAGCTATTATTTTGGCGAGTGGAGCCACGGAAAGAGGAGCGGCAAAGGAACTTGGTTCCGCTTTTATATCGGTCAGAAGAATAAACAAAACGCCATGGGCGCCTATGCTTCCCACAGTTATTCCGGTGAGTGGGCAAACGATCTGCCAAACGGAAAGGGCGCGGAGCACTATGAGGTAGATGTTTCAATGCTGCAAAAGTCCGGGAAATTGATGATACAAAACGTAGTCGGGAACTTTACGGATGGGCTTTATGATGGTACGCTGTTTGCCAATACCGTGGATTATATCGGCAGAATCCAGGAATGGGACGGCATTGCAAAAAATGGGATATTTACGCTGTGGCGGGATATGAGCGCCATCGGGGAGTGTTCTGTTTGGCGCAATAAGGACAATCATGAATGGTATCTGGACATAGATAAATCAGAGAATAAAAACCAGGGGCTGCGTGAACTGCTAAAATAGTTGCAATTTAGACGGAATGAAGCTAAAATAAAAGCGTGAGTGAATACGTCAGATAAGGAGGGTAGGTGTATGCCCCGATATCAAAGCAGCGCAGAGAAGGCGGAGAATCATCGTTCGTCTGCTTACACGCTTTTGGCGGTTGGCGGAATCGGTTTTGTTGCGGTCGTGCTGGTCTTTTGCAATGTGATTCCCGTTTATCGAAATGCCGGGATCAACCGCTATCTGGTCTGCGGTGTGATGGGCGCCATGTTCATTCTCTTTATTGTTTTTGGAATCGTATCCATGCGGGATTCCAAGCGTTTCTTGGTGAAGGCAAAATCGGAATCGTCTCTGGTTTCGGAAATCACCAGATGGTGTGCGGAGAATCTGCAGGCAGATACCGTTGACAGCCTGCTCGTTTCGGAAGATGAAACCATGGAGGAACTGTCTGACGAGGAAACGTATTACCGCCGCACGGAAAAGATGAAGGCTCTGATCGAAGATAAGTTTATGAATCTGGACGAGGCTTTCGTAGAAGATTTTGTAGACGGATATTACCGGGAATTGTATGAAAATAACAGTGATTGCAGTCGGTAAAATAAAAGAAAGTTTCTATCGGGAGGCGCTTTTGGAATATCAAAAACGCCTTTCCCGTTATTGTAGCCTGGAAATCAGGGAAGCAGAAGACGAGCGCACGCCTGATAAGCTCTCCGATACGGAAAAGGAAAATATTCTTAAAAAAGAAGGCGAGAGAATCGAAAAATGCCTGCCTGAGGGCGCTTATGTGATTACACTGGAAATCGAGGGCAAAAGTTATTCCTCGGAAGCGTTTGCGCGGGAAATCGCCGATTTGGGGCTGCGCGGACAAAGCCACATCGCTTTTGTGATCGGCGGTTCTATTGGTTTACATAACTCTATCAAACAACGGGCTGACCTGGCAATCAGCTTTTCTAAGATGACATTCCCGCACCAGTTGATGCGGGTTGTTTTGTTGGAGCAGATCTATCGGGCTTTTCGCATCCGTAATGGGGAACCCTATCATAAATAACACTCCGCCGGCATATTGTTTACTATGAGAAAAGAATCGAAACGTCCCTTTATGCGGTCCAGAGAATTGATCGTGGAATCCTTAAAGCTCCCCAAGGACAGTATGCTGGGGGCAGCCATAGTCACCGTCACGGGAAATCGGGAAGCCTTTGTGGAAAATTATAAGGGGATCCTGGAATATACCACAGAGTCCATTGTCCTGCAGGGAAAAAACGCCAGGATCTGTTTTGAGGGAAAGAATCTTTCCATCGACTACTACACCAATGAGGATATGAAAATCAGCGGAAAGATTGATGCGCTCCGCTATCTTTAGAGGAGATCGTATGCTTCATTGGATTCAGTATATCAGAGGATATGTGGTCATAAAAGTATGGGGCTATTCTGTAGAACGCCTCCTAAATCTCTGCGGCAACCATGATATTCTGGTGTGGGAAATCGAGGATCACGGCGATTATCATACCATGCATATCAGCATTGAGGGTTTTTTTGCGTTAAAGCCGCTCCTAAAAAAGACGGGTACGCGGGCAGCCATCCTGCATCGGTACGGGCTGCCTTTTTTTATGTCAAAAATGTTGGCGAGAAAGATTTTTGTGGCAGGGCTTTTCTGCTGCATCCTGTTTTGGTCTCTGACTTCCCGTTTTATCTGGGATATCAGAATCGAGGGAAACTATGCGCTGACGGAGGATGTGCTTCTTGATTATCTTAAGGAGCGCGGCGTCCATACGGCAATGAAAAAGAATGAACTGGAGATTGAATCACTAGAGCAGGCACTGCGGGAGGATTATGATCTCATTACCTGGACGTCGGCACAGCTTAGGGGTACCACTTTGCTCATTCGCATCAAGGAAAATGATATGCCTGTCTATGAGACGGAGGCGCCCGGAGAAGAAAATAAAGGCGTGGACCTTACGGCGGCACGGGATGGGGTCGTGACTTATATCATTACCAGAAAAGGGGTGCCTCTGGCGGCAAAGGGGCAGAGTGTGAAGGCCGGAGACGTGCTGGTGAGCGGCGCGGTTCCCGTCTATAACGAGGATGGCACCGTCCGCAGGTATCAGTTTGTGGAAGCTGATGCAGATATTACCCTGCAATATGGCAAGAATATTACCATAGAGGAGGCTGTCACTTATGAGGAGAAGCTCTATACAGGGGAGACCATAGGGATTCCGGTGTTGGGCGTTGGTGAGAAGTCACTGTCTTTCCGCTTTTTGAAGATTCCCTACGACTACTATGATATCAGTGAAGAAAAAAAGCAGGTGCAGCTTTTGGATCACCTGTATCTGCCCTTTTACTATGGGAAAAGGACTGTGCAGGAGTATGAAATCGCCATCAAAAAGCATACCGATGACGAAATGAAAATACTGCTTCGGGAGAGATGGGATAAAATAATCGTAACTTTAAAGGAAAAAGGGGTTCAAATTGCCAAAAAAAATGTTACAATAAAAAAGAATGATGAAAAATGGGTCTTAAATGCCAGCCTGCAGCTTGAAGAAGCGGCTGTGAAGCGACGTGCCTCCCGCACGAAGCAAGTGCCGCAGGAGGAAAGTGTGCAGACTGAGGAATAAGCCTGCTGTCATTTAGAAAGGCGAGGCATGGAAGCATTTACCGTCAGCATAGAGGTGCCTGTAGAGCATATGCGCAATCTGTTCGGAGAATTTGACTCCCATATCAAAAGGATCGAGGAGCAGCTCAGCGTAACGATCGTCGATCGGGACGGTGCGGTCCGCATATCCGGTGAACGGGAAGCGGCGGAGCAGGCGGCGCGGATCGTGAGGGAACTTTTGAACCTGTCAAAGAGAGGGGCGGTTTTGGAGGAACAGAGTGTGGAATATGCGATAGAACTTGGGAGGGAGCATAAGGAGGACATGCTTCTTGCCATGGACAGTGATTGTATCTGTCATACGGTGAGCGGCAAGCCGATCAAGCCAAAAACCCTTGGCCAAAAGCAATATGTGGATGCCATGCGGGATCACATGATCGTGTTCGGCGTTGGCCCTGCGGGAACGGGCAAGACGTATCTGGCAATGGCAATGGCAGTGACAGCCTTCAAAAATAACGAGGTGAGCCGCATTATTCTTACAAGACCGGCAATTGAAGCAGGAGAGAAGCTCGGCTTTCTTCCCGGGGATCTGCAGAGTAAGGTAGACCCTTATCTGCGACCGCTCTACGATGCGCTCTATCAGATCATGGGGGCGGAGAGTTTTGCGAGAAATACGGAAAAAGGGCTGATCGAAGTGGCGCCTCTGGCTTATATGCGCGGCAGGACGCTTGACAATGCTTATATTATTTTGGATGAGGCGCAGAATACGACACCTGCCCAGATGAAGATGTTTCTTACGAGAATCGGCTTTGGTTCCAAGGTGGTCGTTACCGGGGATGCTTCCCAAAAGGATTTGGCGCCGGATATGAAATCGGGGCTGGACATAGCCTCACGGGTGCTGTCAAAAATAGACGACATTGCATTTTGCACATTAGACAGCAGGGATGTGGTACGGCACCCGCTGGTACAGAAGATCGTAAAAGCCTACGATGAATACGAGGCGAGAGAGAAACGCCGCAACGGACAAAAAACAGGAAACAGGAATCAGGAACGTGGAAAAAGATAACAATATGCAAAAAAATATCAATGTCATTAGAAGAATCATTGTTTTTATGCTGATGTTTCCGGCGGCAGGCGTGATTGCCTGGCTTGGGAGTATGTTGTATCAATGTCAGACGGCAATGATGATCCGCAATATCGTCATGATTTTGGCAGGAACGGGGATCGTGATTTTTTCCTTTGCTTTTGGCGAGACCGGCGGTTTTTTCACTTATCGCAATGAAGGTCGCTATGGCCGCTTTGCATTGACTTATTTGGTCACTCTTGCGGCGTCGGTCTTTTTACCTTATCTGCCGGTTTCAGGATGGCCCTTTCTGGTTTTCTTTGTGATGCTGGGTATGTTCAGCAACGCGATGACAGGACTTGCGGCAGGAAGTCTGGGACTCCTCCTTTCCGTGAATTTTGCGGGCTGTGATTATGCGATCTTCTGGCTTTATTTTATCAGCGGAATGGCAGGGATTCTGTTGTTTTCCACTCTGGACGAGGAGTTTAATGTGGGAATCCCCATGGCGATTTCCCTGCTGATTCTTACGTTATGCCTGACAGCGAATGTGATTCTTTTTTCCAGAGATAAGCTCTCGATCGGTCAGTTTATGATCCCGGCGATCAATCTGATGGTCTGCTGCATTCTGCTGCTTGTCTGTCTTAAATTGGTGAGTTCTACGGTGATCCATAGGTACCGTGATCGTTATATGGAGATCAATGATCCGGAATGTCCGCTGTTGGTTCAGCTTAAGGAGCTCTCGAAAGAGGAATATTATCATGCAATCCATACCGCCTATCTGGGAGATAAGATTGCAAAGAATTTAGGGATAGACGACGCAGCGGTGAAAGCCTGCGGCTATTATCACAGGATTGGAAAGCTTAAGGGAGAAAATACCTGGGAAAATGTTTCCGCAATCTGCGATAAGTATCACTTTCCGCCTAAGACAAAGCAGATCTTGCGGGAATATGTGGATCCGGATGTAAAGATGGTTTCAAAAGAGACGGTCGTCGTGCTCTTTGCGGACTGCATCGTATCCTCCATTCTTTATCTGTTTGCCAAGGATCCTCAGGCAGAACTTGATTATGCCAAACTGATAGACACGGTTTTTCAGAAGAAATTTGAAACGGACGAGCTTTGGGGTAATGAAATCTCTTTGGCACAGATTCATCAGATGAAAAAGATCTTCATTCAGGAGAAGTTATACTATGACTTTTTACGTTGAGAATGAGACGGAGAAAGAGCTGCCCTTTTCGGCGGAGGAGATACTATCGGCTGTCATGGAGGGCGTTCTTACGGTGGAAGGCTGCCCCTATGAGGCGTCGGTCAACCTTCTTTTAACAGACGGTGCGGGCATTCGGGAATATAATAAAAATTTCAGACAGACGGACGCGGAGACGGATGTGTTGTCTTTTCCCAATCTGGACTTTTCTAAGCCGGGTGATTTTTCCGGTGCGGAATCGTGCGAGGCAGATTGTTTCGATCCCGACAGCGGTGAGCTCCTGTTGGGGGATATCATCCTGAATCTGGAACGGGTGGAGTCACAGGCGGAAGAATATGGACACAGCACAAAGCGGGAATTTGCCTTTCTCCTTGCGCACAGTCTCTATCATCTGTGCGGCTATGATCACATGGAGGAGGGGGAGGCGCACCTGATGGAAGAAAAGCAGGAAGCGGTGTTGCGAAGTCTCGGCATTACGAGAGAATGAGAATGGATAAAACATGAGCGTACAATGGATGGCTGGAAATCTGAAAAACAGAATGGTCTTCTCGGCAGGGCCGGTGTCCTATATCCTGCTTTTTTTCTTGCGGATTCCGCTTTCGCGGGTGATTGGGGATGCAGGTGTCGGGCTGTTTGCGCCGGCATTTGAGATTTTTGTATTGACTACATTGGTCATTTCCTTTGCGATGTCGCGGGCGATCTCGGGAATCGTTCGTTACCGTGTAAAGCGAGAGCGTTATCGCAATGCCCGTAAGGCGTTTCGGACAGCCTTTCTCATGAATTTGGTGCTGGGCGGCGTATTAGCGCTCTTTTCTTTGTTCCTTTCTACTTGGATCGCAGATATCCTGGTTTTGGAACAGCTCAGCCGTATGGCACTTCTTGCCGCTGCACCGGCGATTTTTCTGGCAGCGTTTGTGGGAAGTTTCAGAGGATATTTTAGCGGTCATGGAATGCATCTCATCGTGGCGCATTCTCAATATATCGAAAAATTGACTATGATCGTCGGCGCGGTGTTTGCGGGCAGAGCTTTTTACACCTATGGAGAAAAAGTGGCGGCCTTAAAGCATTTGGAGGCGCATGCTTATGCCTACGGCGCTCTCGGTGCCATGCTGGGGGTGGTGATTTCACAGTTCATTGCCATATTACATCTTCTTTTATGTTATGTTATTTATGCCGGTGCGCTGAATGGGCACCGCGGGCAGGATAACAGCAGACGGGCGGAGACCCGCTTTGAATTGCAGCGCCTGTTACTGGTCAATCTGTTTCCGATCGCCCTGATTGCGGTACTCTCGAATTTGTTCATGCTGATCGATCAGCGTTTCTTGAATTACAGCCTGAATGTGACCGGGCAAGGTGATGTACGCACGGCGCAGTGGGGCTGTTTTTACGGTAAATTCGCCTCTCTTTTGGGAATAGGAGCGGCATTTGCCTGTTTGTTCGTACACGGACATATTGGTAAGATCGGCAGTGCCTATGAGCGGGAAGAATACCGCAGTATGCGGGAACGGATCGGCAAGGCGGTGCAGAATGCCTCCATTGCGGCATTTCCCACGGCAATCTATCTGCTGGCGTTGGCAAAACCGTTTGCGTCATGCTGTTACGGTAAGGCAACCGCTCAGGTTACCGTACTGGCAGGCTGGCTGCAAAAGGGTGCCGCTCTGATCATACTGTTTGTATTCTGTTTCCTGTTTGGACAGCTTTTATACCAGCTTCGTTTTGTGAGGGAACTTTTTTTGACTGCGGCGGCATCTCTTTTGGCACATCTGCTTTTCGGCTGGGTGTTTGTACGGCAGATGCATATGGGAGTGGACGGGCTGCTCTGCGCTCTGATCGTCTTTTTCGGCATTTATATGGTCTGTGGCTTCCTGCTTTTAAACAGGCATATCAAGTACCGCATGGAATGGTTTGTCGGAGTAGTATTCCCTTTTGCTGCGGCAGCGGTCTCCGGCGTGGTGGTCTATCTGATTGCCATGGCGATTGGGGAGCTGGTAGGAAATGCGATCACGATCTTGATTGCGCTGCTTGTGGGACTGGTTTTCTATATCTTTCTATTGATGCTTTTAAGGGTGATCGGGGAGACGGAACTGCACGAGATACCTCTTGGTTTTCTTTTTATCTTACTTGGCAGAAACATCGGGATTTTATAGGGACAGCTGCATAAAAATTCGGAATCGGCTGATACTGATTACAGGGAAATCCGACAAGAAAGGTCTAAAACGGAATGAAGCTTGTAAAACGTATCAGTCTTTTTATGGCACTGTCTGCCTTTATGTTGGGGCTGGGAGGCTATAGCGCGTTGAAAGCGGAGGATTTCTTTTATCCGAACCGCTACCATAAGGAACATACCGGGACGTCCGTTTCCGATGTTGATCGCCCGCGTGTCGCAAAGACGGAGGAGCCGCGGCCGGCGCGCATTGCAGACGTAACAGAGCAGGAAGAAGATCCCGGGCAGGTGATCGAGGCTGCTGCCGCACCGGAACCGGTGGTAACGGCAGATACGCTTTATTTGGTGGAGAATGTGAATCTGACAAAGGGAACGGCGACACAGACGCAGGAGACGATGCCGGTGAAATACATTGGCTTAAACCGCGAAGAACTGCTGGAGGAACTTTCTTTCTATTGCGCCAATCCGCCGCTTGCGGAGCTGGAGCAGGGTTTTGAGACTGCGGAACTGACTGCCTTTTCCAAGGAAAGGGTGGCTGTCTGTAAATATTATCGGGATGAGACGCCGAAGCATTTTTATCTAAAAGTTGCCGATCATTTTATCATCGTCTGTGAGGAGGACGGACAGACCCTCTACATGAATACGGATATCTTGCTTGAGCGGCTGCCTGATTCCCTGCAGCAGGAAATCATGGAGGGGAAACCCGTAGCCAGCGAGGAGGAGCTGTATCTGTTTTTGGAATCGTATTCCAGTTAGAAATGAAAAAAAGGGCGGATATGCCGGGCTAAATGGGTTTGGCGGAAAGGATAAGTGATGGAAAGAAAAATCGCGGTGGTCGGCGGCGGTCCTGCGGGTATGACGGCCGCCATTCGGGCAGCCGAAGCGGGAGCTTTTGTGACGCTCTATGAGGGAAATGACAGAGTCGGGAAAAAAATCCTCTCGACAGGCAACGGCAGATGTAATTTTTCCAATGAGCGGATGGGAACGCAGTATTATCATGGCAGCGGAAAAGCGCTGACGGAACACATTTTGGAGCGTTTCGGAACAGCATGGACGATTGCTTTTTTTGAAAAGCTCGGTATGCGCATAAGGAGCAGGGAGGGGTATCTGTATCCTGCGAGTGATCAGGCATCCACTGTCCTTGATCTGTTACGCTATGAGCTTGACAGACGGCATGTTACAGTACATACAGGGAAGCGGATCGCTGAGATCCGTCCACAAAACGGAAAGTTTTTCCTTCCATCCGAAAAGACAGCCTACGATGCCGTGATTCTTGCCTGCGGCGGCTGTGCGGCGCCGGAGACGGGATCGGACGGAAACGGCTTTGTACTGGCTGAGAAGCTGGGGCATCGGATCGTTTCGCCCGTGCCGGCTCTGTGTGCGCTCCGTTGTCAGGAAAAATACTATAAACAGGTGGCAGGCGTGCGCTGTGACGCGGAAGTGACGCTCTTTGCGGAAGGACGGAAGACTGCCTCTGAGCGGGGGGAATTGCAGCTTACGGATTACGGGCTCTCCGGAATCCCGGTCTTTCAGATAAGCCGTCATGCCGCAAAAGCCCTGCAGGAGAAAAAAACGGTGACGGCGCGTATCTCTTTTTTGCCTGATTTTGACGAAGATGCGTGCAAAACTTTTTTCCGGAAAAGACTTGCAGCCGGTCAGGAAGACGAGATGTCAGTATTTTTGACTGGAATAGTCAATAAGAAAATAAACAGTTTACTGCTGAAACTGGTGGGGATTCGGGAGACAGAACAGGCGGGAACGGTAGATGCCGTGGCTTTTGAGCGTCTATGGCATCTTTATTGCGGTCTGGAGACAAAAATCGTGGATACAAACGGTTTTGACAGAGCACAGGTCTGCGCGGGCGGCGTGGATGGCAGTGAAGTGACGGAGCGCCTTATGAGCAAAAAGCTGCCGGGACTGTATTTCGCGGGAGAAATCCTTGATGTGGACGGAATCTGCGGCGGCTATAATCTGCAGTGGGCATTTGCCAGCGGCGCGGCGGCGGGAGAGGCGGCTGCGATTGATAGATGAGACGGCGCCGGCAGCTTGCAGGAGCAGGAAGCGATGCAGGCGGTGAGAGAAAGGGGGCAGGTGGTTACATGATACGCATCAGTCAGATCAAGATACCTCTTGCGGGAAAAGAAGCAGAGGCGGCGGTGGAAAGGCAGCTGACAGAACGGGCAGCGAAACTGCTGCGGATCGAGCCTGCTGCCGTTTTGTCGTTATCCGTCGTCAGACGTTCCATCGATGCCAGAAAAAAGCCCGCTCTCTTTTATGTGTATACTGTAGATGTGGCAGTAAAAAACGAGGCGCAGCTTTTGAAAAGGCTGAAAGGCAGGGATGGGCAGATCCAGACAGTGGAAAGAAAGCCATATCAGTTTGTGCCGCCCGGCAAAAAGCCGCTTACGGCGCCGCCCATCATTGTGGGAACGGGCCCGGCAGGGCTGTTTTGCGGCTATATGCTGGCAAAGGCAGGCTATTGTCCTGTTTTGTTGGAGCGGGGAAAAGAAGTACATAAAAGGCTGGCGGATGTGGAGCATTTCTGGCAGGACGGCGTTCTCGATCCCGCTTCCAACGTGCAGTTTGGGGAAGGAGGCGCGGGAACCTTCTCTGACGGAAAGTTGACTACTACGGTCAAGGATCCCTGCGGCAGGCAGCGAGAGGTCCTGCGCATCTTTGTGGAGGCGGGCGCACCCGAAACGATCCTTTATGACGCAAAACCCCATATCGGTACGGATATTTTAGTCAAGGTAGTAGAAAATCTGCGAAAACAAATCCTTGCCTGGGGCGGGGGAATCCGTTTTGAAACGCAGGCAGAGTCGCTTTTGATGGAAGATAGGCGTACGGTGGGCGTAATGGCAAACGGTCAGCCTCTTTACGGCGGGGCGGTGATCCTTGCCATCGGGCACAGCGCGAGAGATACCTTTCAGACACTGCTTTCCCAGAAGGTGCCCATGGAAGCCAAGGCTTTTGCGGTAGGGCTGCGCATGGAACACCCAAGAGAGATGATCGACCGCCTGCAATATGGAGAAAACGCTGCCTTTCTGCCTGCCGCGCCCTATAAGGTGACGGCGAAGTCAGCTTCCGGCAGGGGCGTCTACTCCTTCTGTATGTGTCCCGGCGGCTATGTGGTGAACGCTTCCTCGGAGGCAGGACGGACGGCGGTAAATGGCATGAGCTACAGCGGGAGAGATGGTAAAAACAGCAACAGCGCGATGATCGTCACCGTTTCTCCGACGGATTATGAAAGATACGGTGGAACAGGTCCCCTTGCGGGCATTGCCTTCCAGAGGCGGCTTGAGGAAAAAGCCTATGAGATTGGAAAGGGTGCGGTGCCTGTGGAGCGTTACGGAGATTTTCGGGCGGCGGTTCGTGGCGGGCAAGGTACGATGACATCAGCAAGTCCGGCGGAGGGTTCCCTGTGGGAGCGTTACTCTGACTTTGCGCCTGCCATCAAAGGGGCATGGCAGTTTGCTCCGGTGCACGAAATTCTGCCCGATGCGTTGAATCAGGCGCTTGTGGAGGGAATTGACTTAATTGGTCAGTCCGTGTCGGGTTTTGATGACGGGGATGCTTTTCTCTCCGGCGTGGAGAGCCGTACATCTTCCCCGGTGCGCATTTTACGGGATGAGACGGGACAGTCCGCCATTCGCGGTCTTTATCCCTGTGGGGAAGGCGCAGGCTACGCGGGCGGCATCACCTCGGCAGCCATGGACGGCATCCTGATCGCGGAGAAGGTTGCGTTAATGTATCATCCTGTGGTAAGATAAATCGTTGTAAATCATAGGTGATTGCGAAACGCGGTCATACTTGCTGAGATTGTACAAATAGCATAACCAACGCAGACGCGCTTGCGCTCCGTCAAACGCAGCAGTACTAAGCTCGCGAGTTGCAAAGCAACTCATTACCTCGCTAAGTACTGGCGTTTTCCAAGGGTCTGCTTATGGTTATCCTATTTGCACAATGATGTAACGTTGAGATGCGTTTCGCAGATAAAGGATCGATAAAGATTGTGAAAGGACATGATGATAAAGTGGTAGATAGAAAAGCATTACTAAAAGATAAAAAAAGGATCGTGGTAAAGATCGGTTCCTCCTCCTTACAGCACAAAGAGACGGGAGATCTGGACTACACGAAGCTGGATGTGCTGGTGCGCGAACTCTGCAACCTAAGAAACATGGGAAAGGATGTGGTGCTTGTCACTTCAGGAGCGATCGCCGTGGGGGAGAAAGCCATCCTGCCCAACCGTGAGGAGGACAATCCCATCGCCGTTAAGCAGGCGTGTGCGGCGGTAGGTCAGGCAAGGCTGATGATGGTCTATCAGAAGATCTTTGCCGAGTACAATCAGGTGGCAGCACAGATTCTGATGACGAAAAATACTATTGTGGATAACCTGAACCGCTACAATGCCCGCAATACTTTTGCGGAGCTGTTCAAGCTGGGCGTGATCCCAATCGTGAACGAGAACGATACCATAGCGACCTATGAGATCGAAATCGGTGACAACGATACCCTTTCGGCGATCGTGGCCGCGCTGGTAGATGCGGATGCGCTTCTTCTTTTGTCGGATATCGACGGTCTTTATACCGACGATCCCCGCACCAATCCCGACGTCAAGTATATCGAGGTGGTGGAGGAGCTGACCGACGAGCTGATGAATATGGGAAAGGCATCCACGGGAAGCAGCGTCGGTACAGGCGGTATGACCACCAAATTGCAGGCGGCAAAGATCGCTTGCAGCACCGGGGTGGATATGGTGATTGCCAACAGTAAGGATATCAAGGTGATCCACAGGATTTTGAGCGGACAGAATATCGGAACGCTGTTCTTGGCGCATAAGGATGAGGCGTTCGATCTGCCGCTCTATGTGCAGCAGATGCACGCGCATTAGGATATCGGGAGAATTGATAAATGAACGTAGCGGAAATGACGGCACGGATCAACGAATTATATCATAAATCACAAAACGAAGGTCTTTCCCCCGAGGAAAAGGAGGAACAGGCGGCGCTTAGGCAGGCTTACGTTGCCAATGTGCGCGCGAATCTGAAGGGTCAGCTTGACAATATTTCTATTGTGGAGAAGGACGGCAGTATCACGAATCTGGGTGAGAAGAAGCGGCATGGGTGAGTATGTGGAACGGAAAACTGTGCAAGCAGAGAAAGAACAAAGCGGTATGAAGTTTGCAGCAACAAAGGAACCGTTGACGGAAAAAAAGCGATTTCGCACGGCGGCGCTTGCCGCACGGGACAGTTTGACAAAAGAGCAGCGCAAGCATTATAGCGACAGGATCATCAGAAATCTGATCAGTCTGCCCTGTTATCGGGAGGCGGACGCGCTTCTCACCTATATCAGCTTCCGCAGTGAAGTGGACACCTTTCCTTTGCTGGAACAGGCTTTTGCGGACGGGAAAGCGGTATTTGCGCCGAAGGTTTTGGGAAAAGAGATGGCGTTTTACCGCATTTTTTCAAAGGATGACCTGGTGGCGGGCTATCAGGGGATTCCGGAGCCTACAGGCGGGCAGTTGTTTGAAATACGGAAAGATGACCGATTGAGTCAACGCGTTTTGATTTGCCTGCCCGGCGCGGCGTTTGACAGATCGTGTCACAGAATCGGTTACGGCGGCGGATTTTATGACAGATATCTTGGGGATACGGCGTGCCCGCAGATGGAATATGTGACAGCTGCATTGTCATTCAACTGTCAGATTTTTGAGGAAATTCCGTGGGAGACACACGATATCCGTCCTGAACAAATCATCACGGAAACAGAAATATTCAAGCGGAAAGGGAAAGACACATGACAAGTACGAACGTATCAGAAATCAACGAATATTTAGCATCCCTCGGCGAGAAGGCGCAGGCCGCCAAGACGGTTTTGCAGGGGCTTACCACAGCGCGGAAAAATCAGGCGCTTATCTGTGCGGCGGATGCGCTTGTGCGGGAGAGTGCCAGACTTCTTGCGGCCAATGAAAAGGACTGCCTGCGGGCAAAGGAAAACGGAATGGCGGCAGGCTTGCTGGACCGACTTACTTTGACGGATGCAAGAATTGCAGCCATGGCGGAAGGACTGCGGCAGATCGCGGAGCTTCCCGATCCCGTGGAGGAGGTCATGGAAGCCTTTGACAGGCCGAACGGCCTCCATATCGAGAAAGTGCGGGTGCCCATGGGCGTGATCGGCATTATTTACGAAGCCAGACCCAATGTGACGGCGGATGCGTTCGGACTCTGCTTTAAGACAGGAAACGCGGTGATCTTAAAGGGCGGAAAAGATGCTTTTTATTCCAATCAGGCTGTCACGGCAGTGATCGGTGAGGCGCTGGAACAGGAGGGCATCGACAGAAACGCCATCCAATTGATTGAAAACAATGACAGGGCAGTGACCACGGCGTTTATGAAGCTGAAAGAATATGTGGATGTCTTGATCCCCAGAGGCGGCGCGGGTCTGATCCGTTCCGTGGTGGAAAACAGCACCATACCCGTGATCGAGACGGGGACGGGCAACTGCCATATCTTTGTAGATGAGACGGCGGACTTAGACAAGGCGCTCCCCATCATCATCAATGCCAAGACCCAGCGCATCGGCGTCTGTAACGCCTGCGAATCGCTGCTGATCCATGAAAGAATCGCGGATCGTTTCCTGCCGATATTAGGGAAGGCACTCATAGAGAAACAGGTTGAGATAAGGGGCGATGAGACCGTAAGGGAAAAAATAGCGGAAGCGGTTCCCGCCACTGAAGAAGATTACGGCAGGGAATATCTGGATCTGATCATCTCGGCAAAGACAGTTGCTTCTCTGGAGGAAGCAATTGCCCATATCAACAAATATAACACCGGCCATTCCGATGCCATTCTGACAGAGGACAAAGCGCATGCGGAGAAGTTTTTACGGGAGGTAGATGCGGCCTGCGTTTATGTGAATGCCTCCACCCGTTTTACCGACGGGTTTGAATTTGGATTCGGCGCAGAAATCGGTATCAGCACGCAGAAACTTCATGCCAGAGGACCGATGGGGCTTAGGGAACTGACTTCTTACAAATATCGGATTACGGGAGACGGGCAGGTACGTCCCTAACGATTGACCGCTAAGAATTGCAACAAAAGTAGAAAAAATTTAACAAAATATAATATTTTTTGTTTTTTTTCTTTTCTATTTTGGCATTTTATGCTACAATTACAGCAGACTCGTCCTTTTTATTGGGGGGGGGGTAAAATGGATAGGAGAAGGGAACAATGGAAAAACAAAAAAAGCTGAGCGTTAAAACACAACTTGTACTGTTGTGCGTAATCCCGATGGTGATTATGGTTGTGGCTGTGACCGTGTATTCCATCAATACCATGAGAAAGATGACGCACGACGCCACCATGGAAGGGCTTGAGAATCTGTGTCAGAGCGTATTTGCTGCATATGATGCGCTGGACAGCGGCGCTTATCGCATGGACGGCGAGACCCTTTACAAGGGTGATTACTGCGTATCAGAAAATGTGGATGTGATCGATAGCTTTGTGGCAAACAGCAACGCTGACGTGACCATTTTCTACGGTGATACCAGACGCGCCACTTCTCTGCGGGATAAGACGACCGGAGAGCGGATTCTCGGCACGAAGGCATCCGATGCGGTAATAAAGACCGTCTTGAATGAGGGAAAGACTTACGAGACGGATAACGTTACCATCAACGGCGAGACGTATTATGCGTTTTACATGCCGGCGAAGGACAGTTCCGGAAAAGTTGTCGGCATGGTCTTTGCGGGACAGCCTGCAACAGCGGCGACTGCCAGGATCAATCAGAGCTCTCTGATGATTCTCGGTATCGCAATCATCATTCTGGTCATTGCCGTTATCGTCTGCTTTAAGATAGCAAGTGCGATTGCAAGAGTGATTATTCAGACAGAGAAACTGTTGTCTTCTTTGGCAGAGGGTGATCTGAATCTTGAAGTAAATGAGAGAATCTTAAAGAGAACTGACGAGATTGGTGTGATGGGGCACGCCGTACAGCGTCTGCTGGATGAACTGCAGAAGATCATCGGCAGTATTAAAAAGAACACAGAGACCCTTATGCAGCAGGGTGATACTCTGGAGGGTATGGCATCTCAGACTTCGTCTACCGCAGACGAGATCAGCACGGCGGTAGAGGATATCTCCAAGGGTGCCGTTTCCATGGCGGAGGATATCGAATCCGCTACCGGACAGGTCGCAAATATGGGCGCTATCATTGAAAAGATCGTGGAGAGCGTAAAAGAACTGGATGATCTTTCCGGTCAGATGCACATTGCGGATACAGAGTCTTCCCGTATCATCAATGAGTTGAGCGAATCCAACGATAAGACTACGGAAGCAATTAAAAAGATTGAAGTTTCCGTACATACCACGAATGAATCTGTTACCCGGATTCAGGATGCCGTTAATTTGATTGCATCCATTGCCAGTGAGACCAGTCTGCTTGCATTGAATGCCAGTATCGAGGCGGCAAGAGCCGGTGAGGCAGGCCGTGGATTTGCAGTGGTGGCGACACAGATTTCCAAGCTGTCTGAGGATTCGGCTGCTTCCACGAAGACCATCGAGGATATCATTCATCAGTTGACGGCGGATTCCGAGGCATCTGTCCAGATCATGAACGAAGTGAACGAAATCATATTGGAACAGCAGAAAAAGCTGGTGCAGACCAAGGAGAAGTTTGACGATGTAAGCCGCGGTATCGAGGATTCCAGAAAGGAATCCCATTTGATCAACACGCAGGCCGGCGAATGCGACAGCGAGAGAGGTCGGGTTGTGGATGTGATTCAGAATCTGTCTGCGGTATCACAGGAGAATGCGGCATCTACCGAGGAGACGACCGCTTCTATGGAGGAACTGAACGCGACCATCAATCTGCTTGCCGAGGCTGCCGGAGAACTCAAACAGATGGCACAGATTTTGGAAGAGGAAGTTGCTTTCTTCAAGCTGTAAATAAAAACGAAACAAATAATCAATCCCACGAACTGCCGGAAAGTAGCTCGTGGGATTTTTATTGATTTGGTGCGTTTAGGGTTGACGAAATGCCCGGAACTCTTTACTATGGTTAAATGAGGGGGTTAGTCATTATATCCGGAGGACAATACTTTCATGAAATATAAGATTATGGGTGCTTGCCTGCTTCTTGTTGCACTGTTGACAGCCTGTGGAGAAGATGAAACATTAAATGCCTATCTGGAAGATATGAATACTTTTTTTTCGCGGGCAGCGGAATACAATGAAAAAATGAATGCCATTGACAAAGATTCAGACACAGCCATGCTGGAGCTTCTCGGTTATCTGGATGCGCTGGAGGAGGATATCGCCTGGATGGCGGAGCTTGAAGTACCGAATCAGTTCTCAGCGGCGGAAAGTCTTGCCGACGAGGCTGCGGAAAACATGGAGCAGGCAGTTGCGCTTTTTCACAAAGCATGCGAGGGGGAAAAATTTGACGATGCCACCGCGCAGGCAGCCATAGAGTATTATAACCGTACCAATATCCGTATTCAGTATATTATTACCATCCTGCACGGGGAGATCCCCGAGGGAGAAGGTGTCATCTATACGGAAGAAAACGGATTTCTCGGCGGCGGTTATTTGAATCAGCAGGAGGGAGAAACCGAAGGCGCAACAGAGTCTCCCGATTCGCAGCCCGAAGAAGGAGCGGAAGATAATTTTGACACGGACGATACGGTCTTTTACGAGGAGCCTTAAGCTATGAACAGACAGGAATTTCAAGACCTCATCAAGGACAGACCTCTTTTTCTGGATGGAGCGACAGGCTCGAATCTGCAAAAGAAAGGAATGCCTGCGGGGGTGTGCCCGGAGAAGTGGATTCTGGAACACCGGGATATCATGATCGAGCTGCAGCGACAGTTCGTGGATGCAGGAAGCGACATTGTCTATGCGCCGACGTTTACATCCAACCGCATCAAACTTGCAGAATATGATCTGGCTGATGAAGTCGGAAAAATGAATAAAGAGTTGGTGGCGCTCTCGAAAGAAGCCGTGGGAGATCACGTCTATGTGGCAGGAGACCTGACCATGACAGGGGAACAGCTTGCTCCCATGGGAAGGCTTTCCTTTGAGGAACTGGTCGAAGTATACAAAGAACAGATCCGATATCTGGTGGATGCCGGAGTGGATCTTCTGGTGATTGAGACCATGATGAGCCTGCAGGAGACCAGAGCGGCAGTGATTGCGGCAAAGGAGACCTGCGATCTGGCTGTGATGGCGACACTCACCTTTGAATCGGACGGCAGGACGCTTTTTGGCAGCGATGCGGTCACGGCGGCAGTCGTGCTGGAGAGCCTTGGTGTGGCGGCAGTGGGAACAAACTGCTCCACAGGACCGGATCGAATGGTGGAGACTGTGCGCGCCATGGCGCAAACGGTTTCTATTCCCATCATTGCAAAGCCAAACGCCGGACTTCCCTCTCTTGATGCGGCAGGGAATACAATCTATGATATGGATGCCGAAACGTTTGGGAATGGTATGCGTGATCTCATTGCTGCGGGCGCTTCCATTATCGGCGGATGCTGCGGCACAACGCCTGATTATATTCGTGCGGCAAAGAATGCGGTATCAGGTATGTCGCTTGTGCAGCGGAACAAGTCGTCACTGCGGTATTTGACCAGCGAAAGAAAGACGGTCGCCTTCGGGCTTGATGACCCGTTTCTGGTGGTTGGAGAGCGTATCAATCCCACCGGAAAGAAAAAGCTGCAGGCGGCGCTAAAAGAAGGCTCCATGGAGCTGGTTTCCTCCTATGCGGAGGAGCAGGAAGCCTGCGGCGCGGCAATTCTTGACGTAAATATGGGAATGAGCGGCATTGATGAAAACGCCATGATGCAAAAGGCAGTCGAGACGGTCAGCGCAGTTACAAGCCTGCCGCTTTCGCTTGATTCCAGTCATGTGGAGGTGCTGGAGGCGGCGCTTCGCATTTATCCCGGCAGGGCGCTCGTCAATTCCGTTTCGGGAGAGAGCGAGAAGCTTTCTAAACTGCTTCCTATCGTGAAGAAATACGGCGCGATGTTTATCCTGCTTCCCCTGTCGGACGCGGGGCTGCC
>DETS01000105.1:52076-52275 GCA_002361735.1 Lachnospiraceae bacterium UBA3282
CGGGGCTGCCAAAAAATCTTTCGGAAAAAATCGAGATTATTGAAAAGATAGAGAAAAAGGCTTACGCGCTTGGCTTTACCAAGGAAGACATTGTGGTGGACGGGCTGGTGGCAACCGTGGGCGCAAATAAAAGTGCTGCTTTGGAGACGCTTGAGACAATCCGTTACTGTAAGGAGAAAGGGCTTGCGACCATCTGCGG
>DETS01000105.1:52593-52726 GCA_002361735.1 Lachnospiraceae bacterium UBA3282
GAAAGGGCTTGCGACCATCTGCGGTCTGTCCAATATTTCCTTCGGGCTGCCGGAAAGGGGCTTCGTCAACACTGCCTTTCTTACCATGGCGATTCGCGAAGGGCTGACTATGGCGATTGCCAATCCTTCTCAG
>DETS01000105.1:53015-72212 GCA_002361735.1 Lachnospiraceae bacterium UBA3282
ATGGCGATTGCCAATCCTTCTCAGGAACTTCTGATGAGCTGTGCCTTCGCTTCCGACCTTCTGCTGAATAAAAAAGAGGCGGATGTCCGCTATATTGAACTGATGGATGCGGTGCGGGCAAAACGGGAGGCGGCGGGAGAGACCGCGCCGAAGGAGACAGGCATCCGTATCCATGCGCCTGTCAAAGAGCAGGAAGCCTTATCGTTCCGGGACAGGCTTTATCGGGACGTTTTGAAGGGAAATCGGGAGGGAATTACAGCAGACACACAAAAAGCGCTTGACGAGGGTGAGGCGGCAAAAACACTGCTGGATGATGTTCTGCTCCCTGCCATCAACGAAGTGGGAGAACTGTTTGACAAGGGCAAGTATTTCCTGCCCCAGCTCATAGCCAGCGCAGAAGCCATGAAGACCTCCATTGAATATATGGAACCCCTTCTGTTACAGGCAAATACCGATCAGGAGATGCCGACGGTGGTAATTGCCACGGTGGAGGGTGATATTCATGACATTGGTAAGAATCTGGTAGCATTGATGTTAAAAAACTATGGCTTCCATGTGATCGATCTCGGCAAGGATGTACCGAAAGAGACAATCATTGAGGAAGCAAAAAAACATAACGCACAGGTGATCGCTCTTTCGGCGTTGATGACTACCACCATGCAGCAGATGCGCCATGTCATAGAGTATGCAAAAGAACAACAGATAGATGCAAAGATTATCGTGGGCGGTGCCGTCATCACGCAGGAATATGCGGATGAGATCGGTGCGGACGGCTATTCCGAAGATGCCGCCGAGGCGGTGAAGCTGACGAAACGCCTGTTGGGGATTAACGAGTGAGATTCGCGGAAAAAGATAAAATAGAAACTTTTAGGAAATAACAGATCATCTGAAAACAATAAGCAAAAAGCTTAGGAGATGGAGAAAGGATTCGCTATGATAGGTGCAGACGCAATCATAAAATGTTTGGAGGCAGAGGGTGTACAGTATGTGTTCGGTTATCCGGGCGTTGCCATCTGTCCCTTTTACAACAGTATCTTAGATTCCAAAATACAAACCATCCTAATCCGCACAGAACAGAATGCGGCACATGCGGCAAGCGGTTTTGCCAGAGTTTCCGGAAAAGTAGGTGTGTGCGCGGTAACTTCCGGTCCCGGCGCGACCAATCTGATCACGGGTATCGCCACGGCCTTTGCGGACAGCATACCGCTCGTGTGCATCACTGGACAGGTAAACAGTGAGCTTTTGGGCTCCGACGTCTTTCAGGAGGCGGATATCACGGGGGCGGCGGAATCCTTTGTGAAATACAGCTATCTGGTGAAGGATGCGGCGGAGATCCCTCGCATTTTCAAGGAGGCGTTTCATCTGGCAAACACCGGGCGTAAAGGTCCTGTGCTGATCGATGTTCCCATCGACGTGCAGAATGCGCCTATCGCGAAATTCAAGTATCCGGATGAAGTCAATATGCGCACCTATAAGCCTACCGTAAAAGGCAATATGGCACAGATCAAAAAGGTGGCAAAGGAACTTTCCTGCGCAAAACGCCCCCTGATCTGCGCAGGCGGCGGCGTACTGTTGAGCCGGGCAGAAGGAGCGCTCAGAGCGTTTTCTAAGAAATACAGGATTCCCGTGGTCTCCACTATGATGGGTATCGGTGCCATGCCGACAAAGGATCCTCTCTATTACGGCATGGTCGGCAATAACGGCAAGCCCTTTGCAAACCGTGCTATGAATGATTCCGACCTTCTTTTGATGGTGGGTGCGCGTGTGGCGGACCGGGCGGTGAACCAGCCGGATCTGATCACGGAGAATAAAGTGCTCGTGCACATCGATGTGGATCCTGCGGAGATTGGGAAAAATGTGGGGCCGGCCATTCCGCTTGTTGGAGATGCCAGACATATCTTTGAGGATTTGGAGACGGAAGATTTCTCCTGCGATACGGCAGCATGGCTTAAGACGCTCGATAATTACCGCGAGACCATGCAGCCTATCCGCAGACCGAATGCTGATTATGTGGACCCGGCAGCCTTTATCACAAAACTCTCCGAAGCCATGAAAGAAGATGCGGTTTATGTGGCAGACGTGGGACAGAACCAGATCTGGTCCTGCGGCTATCATATCGTAAAGCAGGGAAAGTTTTTGACCAGCGGCGGTATGGGAACCATGGGCTATTCCATCCCTGCGGCTATGGGTGCGAAACTGGCGGACAAAAAGCGGCAGGTAATTGCTGTCTGCGGCGACGGTTCCTTCCAGATGTCTATGATGGAACTTGCCACCATACGGCAGTTTAATGTACCGGTAAAGATTATCGTCCTCAAAAACAATTATCTGGGCATGGTGCGTGAATACCAGCATTACACTTACAAGGATCATTACTCCGTGGTCGATTTGTCAGGAAGTCCCGACTTGGAAAAGCTGGCGTCGGCTTATGATCTGCGTTTTATGCGTCTTGAGAACATGACAGGAGCGGACGAAACCATCCGCAGTTTTCTGGAAAAGGACGAGTCGGTGCTTTTGGAATGCCTGATCGATCCGATGGATCTGGTTAAGTAACGACACGAGAAGTACACGCTGCATTTAGGAAGTGATGGAGGTTATTTTGACTATGAAGAAAATATATTCCGTATTGGTAGAAAACCGTTCCGGCGTGCTCTGCAAGGTGGCGGGACTGTTTTCCAGAAGATGCTTTAACATCGATTCTTTGGCGGTGGGAGAGACGGAGGATACCACGGTCTCCCGCATGACCATCGTAAGCTCCGGCGATGAGCGCACCATCGAGCAGATTGAAAAGCAGCTCAATAAAAAGATTGACGTCATTAAAGTAAAGACCTTTGATGAGCCGGCAAGCGTGAGCCGTGAGTTGATGTTAATGAAGGTAAAGTATAATAAGAACAACAGACGCGACATCATGGAAACCTGCCAGATCATGGGAGCGGATATCGTGGATATGTCAAAGAATATGATGATCATTCAAATCTGCGATGTGCCGGAACGTGTAAAGCTGCTCATCAGCATGATGAAGGGCATCAGTGTCGTGGAACTGGCGCGTACGGGGACACTGGCGCTGCAGAAGTGCCTGGAAGCGGAGGAGTAGAACGATATTTTAAAGGACGCACTTAAGTGAGTGCGTCCTTTTTGTATTGCACAATATCTTTAGGTTCACATTTTAATACAAAACATATTCTGGCAAGGATGTCGGCGTCGATTTTTTCCACATTTCCCTTATACCACTTATCAATTACCTCAAAGCGGGTATCAATGGCTCTGGCGAGCGCATTTCTGGAAATCTGCTGTGCATCCATGAGTTCTTTTAAGTGAATTTCTATATGGCCGTAGTTGACCATGGCATATAGTCTGTTTTTCATATATTTCTCCCTATGGTTATATACTATCTTAAAAGTAACGGCTTGACGAATTACATATAAATAGTTACTATATATATAGTAACTATTGTAAAAAAAACTATGTGGATTGCATGATAAGTAAAGAATTTTTGAATGAGAGGGTGGGATTATGACAAAAAAGAGAAAGGTTGGATGTAAAAGAATATTGGCAGTTTTTTTATCGTTTTGCATGGTGCTAGGTTTATTTATCACTGATGTTATGCCAGTACAGGCAGCACCAGTTTTTTATGCTAGTGATAAAGATTTAAATTCGAATCAAGGATGTCATATATGTAGTGTCGCTATGGTACTTACAGCTATGGGTAAAACCAATGCTACGCCATCAGAGGTTCTGAAAAATAATCAAAATAAATATGGCATTGAATGGTCTAATATACAAAAAAGCTATGGGGTACAAATATCAACACTCTATTATTTTAGTGGAGATTCTAAAAATAGAAAGAAGCAGCTATATTCACTTTGTCAACAATATCCTTATGGAATTGATGTTTATGCTCCTTATCCGAAAACAGATAAATATGGTAAAGTAGTAAAAGATGCAAATGGTAAAGTAGTAATGCAAGATCATTTTGTCTATGCATTTATTGAGAATGGGACACTCTACATTCACGACCCAGGATATTATAATTGGTCATCTCGTATTGTTGATGAAAATGCGAAGAACTATAGTGATTATAGTAATTTTACATCATATAGAATCTTTACTGATAAAGGTGGCGGTACTGTCACGCCGACTCCGCCTCCAACGCAAGACCCAATCACCTTTCAGACCCCGACCTATTCCAACGTCACCGAAACAACAGCCTATGTACAGGTAAATGTCACGGCGGACAGTTCCCAACTGTCAAGAGTAGGCATGAAATGGGATAAGATAGTCGGAAGCACATATTATCATCAACCTGAATTTAGTTGGCCTGGCAGTAGTCTGCGTTCGCGTATTTCGGTAGACTTTGGAAAAGAGATAGACAAAAATGGAAATAAGCCGTCTCTTTCGCCTGGGAGTACATATCAGTGTCAATTTTTTGCTGTCACAAAGGCAGGCAAGACGATTTATTCTACAGCAGTACGGTTTACAACAAAGTCAGCAGCATCAAGTGACGCAACCCCGCCTGTGATATCCAATATAAAAGTAACCCCCAAAAATGATGGCTATTATGTTGAATGTGATGTTTATGATAATGTTGGAGTTTCAAAGGTTCAATTTCCTACGTGGACACACAAAAATGGACAAGATGATTTGCAATGGCCAGTTGGAGAAGCGTGGTCACAAAAAGGAGATGGCACTGCTACTTATGTAATCAAGATAAATGCTTCCGATCACAATAATGAACAGGGTTATTATACCACCCATATTTATGCTTATGATACAGCGGGCAATCAAAGTTTTGCAGCTGTTTCACCGGATACATGCGTTGACTGGACCAATCCAACGATTTCCGACATAAAAATAACCGACCAGACAGATAGCGGTTATACCGTACAATGTCGGGCGACCGATAATGTAGGCGTGTCACGGGTTCGGTTCCCGGTATGGACAGATAAGAATGGACAGGATGACATTTGGTGGGGAGAGGGAATAAAGAACGGGAATATTTATTCCTTCCGTGTCAATAGAAGTGACCATAATCATGAATATGGCGTTTATCATAATCATATTTACGCTTATGATGCTGCGGGGAATCAGATATCTGCGGCTGCACCGGATTGTATTATCAATTCGCTGACAATAACGAAGCAGCCTGACAACTATATCGGAACCGCAGGCGAAACGGCTGTTTTCAGAATAGCCGCAACGGGAAGTAATTTAAGATACCAATGGCAGTATAAAACAGCAGGATCTAATGATTGGACGAATTGTAATGCAGCAGGAAGCACAACCCCTGAACTGCGGTTCCCCATCGTAGGAAAACAAAATGACCAAACAGAATTTCGTTGTGTTGTAGCGGATAGCGGTAATACTGTGATCAGCCAGACTGCCAGATTATCCGTATTGAATGATGTAAAAAAATATACGGTTACATTTGATTCGCAGGGCGGTACTTTGGTGGAAGCCATTACAAACATTGTAGAAAATACAAAAGTAGTCTCTCTGCCAAAACCGCCTGTCAGGGATAACTTTACCTTTATCGGCTGGTACACGGAACCGAACGGGCAGGGCAGTATTTTTAATGAAAATACCATCATTAACGGGGATATGACGGTATATGCGCATTGGAGCTTACAGGCTGCGGCTGTCCCGAATGGTTTCTGGATCAACGATATCCCGCCTCAGAGATATACAGGTAAAGCAATCAAACCGTTTATAGAGGTTTATGATGGAACGAAGCTGTTAAAGGAAAAGGTTGATTATACACTGAGCTATAAGAATAACACGAAGTCAAACGATGCTTCCAATGCCAGAACTGCGCCGACGGTAGTGGTAAAGGGTAAAGGTAATTATTCCGGTACAGAAACGGCTGTTTTCTCGATTGTACCAAAAAGTATTAACGGCGAAGATGTTGCAATCGACAATATCACAAGGGCGTTTAGCAGCAAATTGCAGAAACCGGTGCCGACCGTAACATGGAATGGTAAGAAATTAAAGAACAAGACAGATTTCACCGTAAATTATCCGAATGAGGACGAAAACGCATATATAGCGGAAGGAACCTATCAAATTGAAATTTTCGGTAAGGGAAATTATACGGGGAAAAGAGTCGTGCAGTTCACAATCACGAATAAGAAACTAATGAGCAAAGTGAATGTGACCAAGATTCCCAATCAGCCCTATACAGGAAGTGAAATCACGCCAGCGTTATCGGTTAAAGACGGCAGGACACCGTTAGAAGAAAATGTGGATTACAGCGTTTCCTATCGCAACAATTTTGAGACAGGTACGGCGATCGCAGTCCTTACCGGAATAGGGGCATATTGCGGAGAAAAGCGAGTGTCCTTTAAAATCATAGGCATTGATATCAGAAAAGCGGTTGTTTCAGGCATACCAAAATCGGTTATGTATACGGGTGCCCGCATTACCGTAAATCCTTATCTCACAATTGTGGATAATGATGGCGAAATTGTCTTGGAAAAAAATCGGGATTATACGATCAGTTATCAAAAAAACAAGGCGGCAGGTACGGCATCCATTATTTTCAAAGGAATCAATAATTATTCCGGCACCTTGAAAAAGACGTTTCGCATCACGCCTTACGATATCGCACAGGACACAGAGAATCGGATTGAGACAGATGGATGGATTACGGCATTATATATGGCGGGAGGCAGCAAGCCCAAAACAACAGTTTGCTTTGGAACGCAAGTATTGGAGGAAGGGCGCGATTACACGCTGAAATACAACAACAATCAGGTTATCAGCAGCTTGGCTGCTTCGAATAAATTGCCGACTATTACTGTTTGTGGTAAGGGCAATTTTAAGGGAAGCAGGACAATAACTTTTCAAATTGTTCCTCGGGACATGGAATCCCTGATAATAGAGGTACCGGATAAGGTATACCAGAGCGCAGCTGGAAAGTACAAATCTATTCCCAAAATTATGGACTGGAATGGGAAAACACTAAAAGCAGGAAGGGATTACGAGAGTGAAATCAGTTACACCTATGCTGAGGATACTGTTTTGACGGAAGGGATTACCATGATGGCAGGGTGCCAGATCGGATCGACAGATATATTGCCGGTAGGAACCGGAGTGATGGTAACTGTGACCGGAAAAGGGAATTATAGCGGGACAATCAGTGCTGTATATCGAATTACACAGCAGGATTTTTGCAAAGCGAAAGTGAAAGTTTCCAAACAGACCTATACGGGAAGTGAGATTTGTCCGGGAAAAGAGCAGATGGAGATTAAAATCGGGCAGACCGTGCTTACAGATGCAGACTATGAAATAGTCGGTTACAAAAATAATGTTAAGAAAGGAACCGCAACCGTGATTCTTCGTGGAATAGGGGATTACGGCGGGACGAAAAAGGCGACATTTAAGATTAGTGCGAAGGGATTTAAGTGGTGGTGGAGGTGATTATTCTAAGAAAGAATTATTTTTGTGTATTTCTATTCATGGTGTTATGTTTTTGTGGATGCTCCGAAGATAATTTGAGCGGTGATTATGTCAGAGGAAATGACGCTAACATGATTGTCCAAAAAGAAGATAGTTCTATAAAGGAGCATTCCATAGAAGATGTACAAATCAATGCGCCTGATTTAGAAAAATGTGAAAAGTTATCAACAGCGTTAGATATGTTGATTGTTTATGGGGTGAGATATGATGAATCGATGGAATATCCGGATAAAGATTTTTGGGAAGGATTTCTGTCTGCATTAGTATGTAATAGTTGGTTTGACCCCTTTTATGATGAAAATCATACAGACAGAACATGGGATAATGAAAGAATTGCAGCGACTGGTTCACTGATTGTAGGACGTGAACTTACCTGCACTTTTTTCCCGAATGGAATTGATGGATCCAATACATACTCACCCTATTTGGCATGGTCTTCTAAGGTTAACGTGCATACCAAGCCGCTTGGGGAAAATAAATTTGAGATTTCTTATGATATGATGTGGGCGCCGGTTTCAATGACATCTATTGATGGAATGATTAGGGTCTCTGCAATCGTGGAAGAAAATAAAGATAGTCCGCTAGATGGGTATAGCATTGTAGAGTTGGAGCATGAAGAAATTTTCGAATGTGTTTATATGGTATATGGCGAATTTGACTATGAAGTTTCGGCAGATAATGATGAGATTAAAAAATGTCTGTATCAGATGACTGACGGAGTCCATATAACAATGAATAACGAAAATCTAAGCAAGCTCCTCAATAATGCTGATGATCTGGAATATGTGTTTGCGGATATAAACGGAGATTTAACAGATGAGATGATCATTCGGACGAATGGACATGATTACAATTTCTTTTTTTACACAGATGAGGGTATTTTGGGGACCACGTTGCCAATGAGCTCTGATTTTGAAATATGGTTTGCAGAGGATTATCTGGTGGTAGGCAAAGATTCAAAATCTACGGAGGAGAGATACACGGCTTATCAGATTGGCAGCGATGGAACTTTTAAACAGGTCATGTTGCTTAAAAATAAGCGAAAAGAAGACACGGAACGTTTTTTTTATGTAACAGAACAGGGTGAAGAAAGAGAGATTACAGAGGAAGAATATAAATATTTGGGATTGTATCTGAAGTCAAAGGAGTCGAAAGTAGCGTGGTCCGAAATTCCTTAAGTCAAGGAGTTTGGATATAGAAAGTTTAGTTAGCTGTGTCTAAAAACATGAGAAGTACAAAATAAACTGGGAAAGGGGAAAATGATGTTTTGTTTCTATGCAAACATCATATAGAAATTACTATGAGAAAAAGAGTTTATGTGAGGATAGTAGCAGGACTATTGTGTAGCGTTCTACTTTTTACAGACGCGGCATCTATAGGGGTGCAGGCATCCTCATACGATACAGATGCAGGGCAGACCGAAGCTTTAACAGCGTCAATCGATGAAGACGAAACAAATGATACCACTGTCGTTGACGAGGAGAAAGAGGATAAGTCAGAAGAAAAAGTGGGAGAGGAGACTTCACCTGCAGAAAAATCTGAGGAGGATACGACAGGATCAGAGACAACCGAAGAAGGAGAAACCGAAGATTCTGACGGGAAAGAAGAAAAACCTGAGGATCAGACAAAGGAAGAAACGCTTCCCGAAGAAGATCAACCGAAAGAGGAGATTCCGGAAGGAAAAGAAACTGAGGAACAGGAAGATGTAGAGAAGCCGGGTCAAACAGAAGATGAGCCGGAAGGGGAAACTACGCCTATTGAGGAGGAAGATGGGGAGCAGATTTCTGAAGATGAACCAGTGGAATCGGTTTCAGAAAATACGGCGGAAGATGAGGTGATAGAGAATGACGCGGTAGTTATGGCGGTTGGGGATATTGCGAGCGGTAGCTATGGAAATATCACATGGGTGATTGATGCAAATGGGAAGTTGACGGTAAAAGGAACAGGAAACTATACAAATTCGAATCAAGGGTTTGCACCATGGCATACTTATGCGGCGGATATTAAATCTGCTGTAATCAATGTGTCTGGAATGACAAATGCAAGTTGTATGTTTTGTGATTGTACAAATTTGACGAGTATTGATTTGAAAGATTTGGATAGCAGTATCATAAATAATATGTATGGTATGTTCTGGGAATGTACAAGTTTGAGAAGTTTGAATTTAAGCAATTTCAAAACAGGTAATGTGACAAATATGTCAGCTATGTTTAAACATTGTACAAGTCTTGCAAGTATAGATTTGAGTAGCTTTGATACAAGCAATGTGCGTGAGATGAACTTTATGTTTGATAAATGCCAAAGATTAACTACCTTAGATTTAAGCCGTTTTGAAACATCGAACGTGGAGTATTTAAGCGGTATGTTTCGGGATTGCAGTGGGCTTACGGTTTTGGATTTAAGTCACTTTGATTTAAGTAAAGTGACTACGGCGCAACAGGCACCATTCGAAAATTGTAATAATTTGAAAACGATTCATACACCACGAAACCTTTCTCAATCATTATCACTTCCAGAACCAGATCCTTACGGTAAAGAGAAATGGAAATGGTACACTCCTGACGGCAAGGTTGTAACAGAATTACCACAAAATTTAAATTATAGCATAATTTTAGGAAAGAATTATGTTCCGACGGAAACGCCGCCTGACAATCCGCCAGAAGATGATGACCCAGAGGAAGAATATGTTAGTGAAAACGAAAAATTTGTACGAAATGTAACGAATTATTCTCTGGCAAATGCGGATGAGCAAACGAGAAATTCCATTCAGAAAGCTCTTTATGATTTGTTATTTAGAGCACACTTTGCACCTGAAGGACAAGATCCCGGTAAAACAGTAACCTTTCCAGGGACTTCGGAGATTAACCGTAAATGGCCTTATCAAAATGGAATAAGGGACGGGAGGACGGTGACCGATCCAAGATTGGGAACTGTGACGTATGCGAAAGGGTGCGCAGGTTGTTTATCCTATGCGCGTTTTGTTTCGCAATATGTTTACGGGCACATCGCAGAAGCAACTTATATTAAGGATATGTCCGTTGTAAATGTCAAAAAGCAGATTCAAGAACATGTCGATCCGGGGGAAATTATTGGTTTTTCAAATTGTATTCATTTTGTAGTTTTTTTGGGAGAGTCGGTGGACGAGAAGGGGTTCTACTGTATCAGCTACGGGGGTGGTGGTAATCATCCCGAAGATATTTACCATAGAATTGAAGTTATATATTTTACATATGATGAATTTGTGAAGAAGTATACGAATTTTAACGGTAAAAAAGCGGATGCGTTTCTCTATTACGATACTACTGGTGGTTCATTTCGCAGTCAAACAGCAAAGGCCATAGCAAACCCTGCCACCACAAAAATAGAGTTGCGCTGTCCGGGTGAAGCAGTGGTTGAATTGGGCGCAGAAAAACTGGATAGCCGTACACCTAGTACATCCAGTTTGGGTAATGTTGCGCGAAATGGCAATCAGATTACATTCAACCTTACATATTCACCAAATTACAGCTTGTCAATTCTCGGAACAGGCGAGGGTACAATGACTGTTACGCTGGCATACTATGATGAACCTGGAAATCAGATTAACCAAAGAAAGTTTATTAACATCCCTGTCACACCATCTACAGCGATTGAATCGGGCGGTTTTGATCATATTGCGGATTTTGTGCTGTATGTATCGGAAGAAGGCAGGGAAATGAGTGCCTGGGGTGCAGGACCGGGCGAGACTGTCTACGCACCCGACGATGCTTTTTTGCCTGAAACATCATTTGAACTTGATGTTGACGACGAAACAGGTGTCCACTACAAGGATATCCCCGACTCCGGCGAAATCCCTCAAGGTTTATGGATTTCCGCCATCCCCGATTACACCTACACCGGCACTGCCATCAAGCCCGAGGTTCGTGTCTATGACGGTGAAAAAAGACTGAAACGGAACAAGGATTACACCATCAGCTATAAAAATAATACGAAAGCGGCGCAGTCCGGTGATGCCAAGCCACCGACAGTTGTGGTAAAAGGCAAGGGAAATTATTCCGGCACAGAGACACAGACATTCAATATTACAAAACGTGATATTGCTGACGATTGTGTGATTAAGACCTTTACGGACGCCTATATGCCATTGACGAACGGCAAAAATCCGAAACTGGTATTCAGCGCTAAGTGCAATAAAAAGACGTTGAAGAAAAACACAGATTATACGTTGACGGTAAAAGACGCTAGTGGAAACGAAACGGAATCTTATGCGGCAGAAGGTACTTATTCTGTGGTAATAAAGGGCGCTGGCACGAATTATATGGGAGAGAGCGTCCTTACCTTTGAAGTGTTAAACAAAGTTCCGGTCAGCAAGCTGAAAGTCAATAAGATTGCTGCTGTGGAATTTGACGGGACAAGTAAGAGACCGCAGCCAGTCATAAAATATGGAAAAGTGACGTTGCGCAAAGGAACGGATTACAGTTTGTATTACAGAAACAATAGGGAAATGGGGACTGCAACAATACAGATAACCGGAAAAGGTGAATATTTTGGCACAAGAAACGTGACGTTTGCGATTACCGGGAGGCAAATTAAGAAAGCAAAATTTGCCGGATTCATGAAATCTTTTCCGTATACAGGCGATACAGTCTATCAGAGTGAGACTGTTTTGAAATATGGGGAAGATGAATTGATACTTGGTTCGGATTACACCGTAAGTTATGACAATCATCTAAATAAAGGAAAAGCGACCACTACTTATATTGGACTCGGTAATTATACAGGCACTTTGAAAAAGACCTATAATATCTCTGCCTATAATATCACGACGGATGCAGAGAACAGGATTTCCATTTCAACAGATGAAATTACTGCGGTTTATGAAAAGGGCGGTGCAAAACCGTCACTCAAAGTTTATGATGGAATGCGGCTTTTGACGGAGGGTAAAGATTATACACTATCTTACCAGAACAATACGGCTATTACAACGCAGACTACAGTAAAACAGCCAACCATCACGGTAAAGGGAAAAGGCAATTACACGGGAATATTTGCGCAGAAGAAACCTTTTACCATCGTACCGAAAGCATTTACAGAAATTACTATGACAGCGAATGATGTGGCTGCAAGTCCAAAAGTCGGAAAATATAAGTCAGTTCCTGTACTTACTGATGTAAATGGGAAAAAGCTGACCGCGGGAACGGATTATGAGAAAACTTACACATATACCTATAAAAACAAGACGGAAAATGTATGGAATGCGGAAGTCGAGGTGACAAGAAATGCCGGAGATCTTGTTGAAACAGATGATATTGTACCGGTAAACACAGTGCTTTGCGTCAGTGTAAGAGCAAAAGAAGGTGGCAATTATACGGGCGAAAAAACAGCAGAATACCGCATTGTATCATCTCCAATCAGCAAAGCAAAAATCACGGTACAAAATCCTGCTCAGAATCAGAAAAATCTATTTCTCTATACAGGGCAGGAGATTCGCATTGATAAAAGCAATCTGATCGTTAAGGTTGGTGAGGACATATTGAAAGACAATCAGTATGAGATTCTTGAGGATACTTATAAGAATAATATCAACAAAGGAACTGCCAGCGTACAGATTAGGGGTGCAGGTGATATTTACGGAGGTATAAAGACGGTGAAATTCAAGATAGGATCGAAAGGATTTCAGTGGTTCTGGCGGCTGTTTGGATAGATGCTTTCATAAAGCAAGTGCGCAAGCTCATATGACAGACTTGCGCACTTGCTATTTTACACGATTCAACTATTCCTTAATTCGGTCAATATCGGTTAGATTGACACCTAAAGATGTCAGAACTGCTTTTAATGACAGATAATCATTTTTTAGGCTTGCATATGTTTTTGTTGCATTTTCTTCATGGGCAATCAGCATATGAGCCTGCACTTTTTGAAATTCATTGATGCTTCTTTCAATAATTTCTCCATTACTGGGCATTGTATCACCTCCAAACGATAAAAACGGTTATCGGATTAGGTCTAGTATAGCATAATGGCAGTATAAAGTCTATGATAATCTAAGTATTCCCAATGATAGAAAAGGTAACAATCCTGTCTCAAAGGTTGACTTTTTCCCATGAAGTTGCTACAATGATTGACGATGTCTGTATCATACAGGCATCATGGAGCAAAGTTGATAAAACAGCGGAAGGAAGGATGCTTGTATGCAGAAAAAGGTATTTCAGTTGTTGGTGGACAATACTTCAGGTGTGTTAAGCCGCATTGCAGGGCTGTTTTCCAGACGCGGTTACAATATTGACAGCATTACCGCCGGCGTGACGGCGGATCCCCGCTACACCCGCATCACCATTGCCACTTCCGGGGACGACGAGATCTTAGAGCAGATCGAGAAGCAGGTGTCCAAGCTTGTGGATGTGCGGGATATCAAGGAGTTGAAGCCTGAGGAGAGCGTCTACAGAGAGCTTGCGCTCGTCAAGGTCAGAGTAACGTCCGCCAGAGACCGTATCGATGTCTTTGCGGTGGCAAACGCCTACCGTGCCGATCCCGTGGATGTATCTCCCGGCAGTATCACCATTGAACTGATCGGCGATCAGGACAAGATCGACGCTTTCATCGCGGTACTGGACGGCTATGAGATTTTAGAGCTTGCCCGCACGGGTATCGCAGGCTTATCCCGCGGCGTCGCGCATGTGACTTATCTGGAGTAAATGAAAAATAAGGTAATGAAAGGGAGAAATCCCTCGAAATTATAAAGGCTATACAAACTTTTATTCAATCATCGAACGGAGGAAAAGTAAAATGGCAAAGATTTTCTATCAGGAAGACTGTAACTTATCTCTTTTGGACGGCAAGACCATCGCTGTCATCGGCTACGGCAGCCAGGGACATGCGCACGCGCTCAATGCGAAAGAGTCCGGCTGTCATGTGATTATCGGTCTTTACGAGGGCTCCAAGTCCTGGGCGAAGGCTGAGGCACAGGGATTCGAAGTATACACGGCGGCGGAAGCAGCAAAGAAGGCTGATATCATCATGATCCTCATCAACGACGAGCTGCAGGCGGCGATGTACAAGAAAGACATCGAGCCCAACTTAGAGGCTGGCAATATGCTGATGTTTGCGCATGGTTTCAACATTCATTTTGGCTGCATCGTACCGCCTAAGGATGTGGACGTGACCATGATCGCACCCAAGGGCCCCGGTCATACCGTAAGAAGCGAGTATCAGGCGGGCAAGGGCGTTCCCTGTCTGGTGGCTGTCCATCAGGATGCTACCGGCAAGGCGCAGGATATGGCTTTGGCTTACGCACTGGCAATCGGCGGCGCAAGAGCGGGTGTTTTGGAGACCACCTTCCGCACAGAAACCGAGACAGACCTTTTCGGCGAGCAGGCAGTCCTTTGCGGCGGCGTCTGCGCGTTGATGCAGGCTGGTTTTGAGACGCTGGTTGAGGCGGGTTACGATCCGAGAAACGCATACTTCGAGTGTATCCATGAAATGAAGCTGATCGTAGATCTGATTTATCAGTCCGGTTTTGCGGGTATGAGATACTCCATCTCCAACACCGCTGAGTACGGCGATTATGTCACCGGTCCGAAGATCATCACCGAGGACACGAAGAAGGCGATGAAGAAGATTCTTTCCGACATTCAGGACGGTACTTTCGCGAAGGACTTCCTGCTTGATATGTCTTCCGCAGGCGGGCAGGTACACTTTAAGGCGATGAGAAAGTTGGCTTCCGAGCATCCCGCTGAGGTTGTGGGTGAGGAGATCAGAAAGCTCTACAGTTGGAACGGCGAGGATAAGCTGATTAACAACTAAGAGGCTTCTGTGCGCATATGCAGCAGACAAAATGACGCGCATATGACGGAAGATAGCGTATAAGAAAAAGAGGCATTCCGCCGGTCATCCGGCCGGGGTGCCTTTCTTCTTTTTTGCAGATTGGAATGAGCAGCGTTTATTTAGAAAATATTAAGAACTATCTGCAGTTTCTGTTTAGATGTTTGGGTTATGATAGAGCAGTGCACAGATGAAAGAGGAATCGAAGGATTGTCTGACTTGCACCGCGGAAAGGAATAAGGTATTTTCATCATGGAAAAAGCGACCTATCAAATATTGATCGTGGAAGACGATGCGGATATTAGAGAGGGAATCGAAATCTATCTGAAAAATCAGGGCTATACCGTCTTCCAAGCGGCCGACGGAATCGAGGGGCTTGCCGTGATCAAAAAAGAGACCGTTCACCTTGCCATCGTGGATGTGATGATGCCGAGAATGGACGGAATCACCATGATGATGCGGGTCCGGGAACAGGGCTATGAATTTCCTGTGATCATGCTTTCCGCGAAGTCAGAGGAAGTGGATAAGATCATGGGACTCAATATGGGAGCTGACGACTATGTGACCAAACCATTTACCACCATGGAACTTTTAGCCAGAGTCAATTCCCATCTGCGTCGTTACAGCCGCTATCTGGAGATGAAGGATGCCGGAAATCAAAAAGAAGCGGATGCAAAGGTATTCACGGTCGGCGGGCTGGAAGTGCATGAGGAGACGGTGGAGGTCTATCTGGACGGCAGTCCCGTAAAACTGACTCCCACGGAGTTTAAGATTCTCTTGCTGTTGATCAAGAGCCCCGGCAGGGTCTATTCCGCGGAGGAGATCTATGAGCGGGTCTGGAACGAACAGGCAATCAACACAGATACGATCATGGTGCATATCAGAAAGATCCGGGAGAAAATTGAACTGAATCCCCGGGATCCCAAATACTTAAAGGTGGTGTGGGGCGTTGGCTATAAGATTGAAAAACAGGGAAGAACAGGAACCGAAACAGAAAAAACGTAGATGGCTGTCAGGTGGAAATCTGGTGGTGTGGGTGCTTTGCCTGGCGGCGGCGCTTGCCTTTTTATCCCTCTATCCGGGGTTTCAGGATCGGGCGGAGGCAGAAGAACCGGACATTCTCTCCGGAAGCGAATTTCTGCACGAGATCTATCAGGCGAATATTGTTCTCTATCACCGGCTGCAGGAAGAAGTGACGGGGAAAAAGGTCAATGCCGTGGATATCTATCTGGCGGAAGCAACGAACAAGGCGGAGGGCTATCAAGGGGAATATTATGATTTCGGCGGAAAAACGCCGCTTTCTTATGCAGAGGAGTATCTTGACGAGCTTCTTCTCAATTGGGATATCGGCATGGCCGGCGGTATTGCCGCGTCAGTTGACTATGAAATCATTGACAGCATATTCGGAAAGCGGCTGGCGAACACTGAAAATTCGCTGACGCTTCTTGGCACGGAGGAGGAATTGCAGTCGTTTCGAGACTATTATCCTTATTACATCAAGATGGAATTTGATGAAAGCGGACGACTTTCTCATGTGTGGGCGCGGGGCGAAGATGGGGATGCGATCGCGGAAGGCGTTTCGGTTGTGATGCGGAGCCGTTATCTGCAGAGAAACCTGTATGAATCGCTGTCTTACTCGGCTTATGGGAACATCGGATGGGATGATTACATTTTTTATCTTGCCGACGGCGAGGTTTGGCGGACGCATCTGCGGGTGACCAATCTGCCGTCAAACTGTACGGTCTGTTATGCGATGACGGAAGCGCAGTTTGCACAGTTAAAGGCTTCTTCACGCATTTTTCACTCGGTAAACAGCTTTATCGGCAATTATGCAGGTATCGGCATTCAGGAATGTTTTCGCTTTCTATTGATCCTGCTCTTTGCAGTAAGCCTGCTTTTGCCGCTGTGGAGGGGATATCATCTGCACGAGAAGCAGTTTTTGCCGCTGCATTTTGAGGTGACTGCGGTTCTGCTTACCGTTGCATTTGTGGTGTTTGGGGAATTAGCGGTTCATCTTGTCCTGCTTTCTATGTCGAACAGGTGGGATTACAGTCTGTCATATACGCTGCACTCTCTGCTGCCGGCATTGTCCATGCAGGATGCGAGAAACATCGTGCTGATTGGCAACTTTCTTCTTTTAACGGGAGTTTTTCGATTTTGGTATGCACTGGCGGCGCCTCTTGGACAGATCTATGTGTTGAGCATCAGGGGGTATTTCAAAAAGAGAAGTCTGATCGTGCGGGTTGCCAGACGGCTGCGCGTGGTGGTAAAGAGAGGCAGACGGCGACAGCAAAAGGCGCAGTGGCAGAAAAAATACGGTTTTCTGCTCTCAGCGCTGCAATCGGTATCCGAGGGGAATCTGCAGACTGAATTTAACGGGGACTGGGGAGAGTTTGAACCTCTGAAAGGAGAATTGGCAAAGATTCAGGACGGTTTTACGCGGGCGGTGGAGGAGGAAGTGAAAAGCCAGCGGATGCGCACAGAGCTGATCACCAACGTCTCCCACGACTTAAAGACACCGCTGACCGCCATTCTCACCTATACGGAGCTGTTACAGGGAAAAAATGTTACGGAGAAACAGCGGGAGGAGTATCTTGCCGTGCTAAAGAGAAAATCCCTGCGTTTAAAAACCTTAATTGAGGATCTTTTTGAGGTGAGCAAGGCGAGCAGCGGCAATGTGACCTTTGAACGGGAAAAGGTCGATATCTGCAGTCTGATGCGGCAGGTTTGGTTAGAATACGAGGACGGAGCAAAGGCGGCCGGGCTGACATTCCGTTTCCAATTTCCCGAGGATAAGGTTTTCCTGTTATTGGACGGTGAAAAAACCTGTCGGATTTTTGACAATCTCTACACAAACATAATTAAGTACGCCATGCCGGACACGAGAGTTTATGTCTCTGTTGCCTGCGAAGGGGAGGAAGTCAGGATTGAGCTGAAAAATATCTCCGGTACGGAGTTGAATATTCCGGCTGAAAGTCTGACGGAGCGCTTTGTGCGGGGCGACAGCGCCAGAAGCAGCGAGGGAAGCGGGCTGGGGCTCGCCATTGCCAGAAGCTTCGTGGAAGGACAGGAAGGACAGATGAAGATTGAGATCGACGGCGATTTGTTTAAGGTGATGCTGATTTGGCTGATATATCCTTAGAACTTATATAAGTTAAAATTATATGTTTTATAAATCATATATATTTGAATTATACTTCCTGTTGCATTATAGTGTTAAGTAAGATATATGCAGGTTATCGGCAGTCGCAGTTTTATTTTGTGTTTCTTTACGATTATCTGGTGCGAATGATAACGTGGCGATTCAAAAAGGATTGCATCTGTGCGGAAATATGATAAACTGGATATGGAATGCAGAGAGAACAGGAGGAATCATCATGGGAATGACAATGACACAAAAAATTCTGGCGGCGCACGCCGGTTTGGATCATGTGGAGGCTGGACAGCTCATTGAGGCTGACCTCGATCTGGTGCTGGGCAACGATATCACCAGCCCGGTAGCAATCCATGAAATGGAAAAGATGAAGGTGAACGGCGTGTTTGATAAGGATAAGATTGCGCTGGTGCCGGATCATTTCGTCCCCAATAAAGATATCAAGTCCGCGGAGCACTGCAAATGTGTGAGGGAATTTGCGAGAAAAAATGAGATTACAAATTACTTTGAGGTAGGACAGATGGGCATTGAGCACGCCCTTTTGCCGGAGCAGGGACTGACCGTGGCCGGCGACGTCATCATCGGCGCGGACTCCCATACCTGTACCTATGGCGCGCTGGGCGCGTTTTCCACAGGCGTTGGCAGTACGGATATGGCTGCCGGTATGGCTACGGGCAAAGCCTGGTTCAAGGTGCCTTCGGCGATCAAATTCAATCTCACGGGAAAACCGTCTGAGTGGGTGAGCGGTAAAGATGTGATCCTGCACATCATCGGCATGATCGGCGTGGACG
>DETS01000105.1:72557-75960 GCA_002361735.1 Lachnospiraceae bacterium UBA3282
GATCGGCGTGGACGGTGCCCTTTATAAGTCCATGGAATTTGTCGGGGACGGCATTAAAAATCTTTCGATGGATGACCGTTTTACCATCGCTAATATGGCGATCGAGGCGGGCGGTAAGAACGGCATCTTCCCGGTGGATGAACTTGCCATCGCCTACATGAAAGAGCACGGTAAAAGAGAATACAAGGTTTATGAGGCGGATGCGGACGCAGTATACGATGAGGAATATACCATTGACCTGAGTACCTTAAAGCCTACCATTGCTTTCCCACATTTGCCGGAAAACACAAAGACAATCGACGAAATCACCGAAGATATCAAGATCGATCAGGTGGTGATCGGCTCCTGCACAAACGGACGCCTTGACGATCTGCGCATTGCGGCAAAGGTGCTGCAGGGCAGACATGTTGCGGAGGGGATGCGCTGTATTGTGATCCCCGCAACGCAGAAGATTTATTTGCAGGCGATGGAGGAAGGGCTGTTAAAGACCTTTATCGAGGCGGGCGCCATTGTCAGCACCCCCACCTGCGGACCCTGTCTTGGCGGTTATATGGGGATCCTTGCGGAGGGCGAGCGCTGTGTTTCCACCACCAACCGTAATTTTGTTGGACGTATGGGACATGTGAGCTCAGAAATTTATCTGGCAAGCCCTGCGATTGCGGCAGCCAGCGCGGTGGCGGGAAAGATCTTCTGCCCCTGTAAACTGTAATCTTTGAAGGTTTTTGAGTGCGCACCGCAAGCAGGAAAGGAGTCTGTTCATGGGATTGATTGCCAATCAGATGGCAGTGGAAATGCTTGTTAAAATGACAGAGAAACTGAAAAGAGCCTGCAGTAAGGATGAAAAGAAAGCAGATCAGAATCATAAAGAAGGAAACGGAAAGGAACAAAAATCATGAAAGCAGCAAAAGGAACGGTATTTAAATACGGAGACAATGTAGATACGGATGTGATCATCCCCGCACGTTACTTAAATTCCTCCGACCCGGCGGAGCTTGCGACGCACTGCATGGAGGATATCGACAAGGAATTTATCAAAAAGGTCAATAAGGGTGATATCATTGTTGCTACCAAGAATTTCGGCTGCGGTTCTTCGAGAGAACACGCGCCCATCGCCATCAAAGCGGCGGGGGTAAGCTGCGTGATCGCGGAGACCTTCGCAAGGATCTTTTACCGCAATGCCATCAACATCGGTCTGCCCATCGTGGAGTGTCCGGAGGCAGCCTGTGCAATCGAGGCGGGAGACGAGGTAGAGGTGAATTTCGATACCGGCGTGATCACCGATGTGACCAAAGGGACGACTTATCAGGGTCAGGCATTCCCTGAATTTATGCAGAAGATCATTGCAGCGGAAGGGCTTGTTAATTACATTAACACAACTCAGAGCCATCAATGAGCAAAAGGAAAGCTGCAAAGCAGCGATTTTGCGAATTGGCTCTGACTTGTTTGGGGGAAGTAAACTATGATTTATCGGGTCGGTGACGGCGGTGACCCTACCTTTGATTATAGCAGTCAAATAAAACCTGCCAAGAACACGGAAAGCCAGGAGAAATTCAGCCTGGAGAAACAGAAGGAGCAGGAGTACACTGCTAAAAAGGAGGAAAAGGGCGAAGACAAAAAACTTCATGAAAAGCCCGGCGCGCAAAACAAGCTGCGGGATGGTGTCAAACTGGAGCTTTCCGGCGGCATTGACGTGCAGGAAGCGCAAAAGAAAGAGAGCGCAGCAAAGGCAGAGAAAGCTGCCGGCACCTCCTTTCTTTCCATGGTTCAAAGTTTGATTGCCGCGGTAAAAGATTTTTTTTATCGGGTCTGGAACGATGTACCGCCGGAGTCGGTCTCCGAGGATGTGACGCCCGAGGAAGCGGAGCGTTATACCGAAGAATATTATGCAATGAAGGGGATTACGCCGGAACGGGAGAAGCCGCCGGTGGAGACAAAGCAAAGTTACGAAGCGGATCAGGCGGCGCGGGATGAAAAGATCAGAGGACATCTTCGCACCGGAAATTTAGACCAAGTGATCAGCCTGCTTACAGATGACGGTAAAAAATCCATTGCCAAAAATTCTACATTATTGACCTATTATGATAAAAACGGAAAACTGACGCAGATCAATGCTTCAGACAGAGAGCGAATCCTGCACGGGGACCGCAATGTGAGAACCTTATAATATCACGGCATTTTTTCCGCCCCGTTTTCCGCGGTAAAGATTGTAGTCGGCTCTGGTGATCGTATCCTCTACAGCTTCCCTTTTTTGATGGAGTGCGATTCCCAGAGTGAGAGAGCAGTGAATCCATTTCTCGTTTAAGTCAAATACTCTGTTTGCCACGTTTCTGCGGATATTCTCTGCGATGCGATAAGAACTTTCCTCCGAGGCATTGTTCAAGAGAATCAAAATCTCCTCGCCGCCCCAGCGGCAGACATATCCTTTTTCCCGTACCTGTTCCGTGGTAATCTTTGCGACGCCTTTTAAGACCACATCGCCAAAATCATGTCCGTAGGTGTCATTGACTTTCTTAAAATCATCAATATCACACATGATGAGGGCAAAGGCGACATCGGATTCTACCGCCTGAGAAAGAAAGATATCCATACTGCGGCGGTTGTATAAGCCGGTCAGCGGATCTGTGCTGGCAAGCTTCTCCAGGATTGCGTTTTGATGCTGCAGCTGATTGCTGGAAAGCCTGATCTCAAATACAAACACCAACGTGAACAGAATCAGGAAAAAGAAGGTGCAGCAGGTGTTAAAAATATACAAAGCCAGCTCCAACGGCGTATTGTTCAACTCGATGAGGGGCTCCCGGTAAAAGGATATCATCTTGCAAAGAATAAAGGCAAACATGGAAACGAATGCCAAAGTTACCGCAATCTTTATTTTACGACGGTTGATGTCCAGCATATAACAGATGTAGAAACCGACCGGGAGAATGGCAATGATATATTGCGCAAATCCATATTGCCAGCCAACGACCAAAGAGGCGGCGAAGGAGTGCAGAACGACTTCTACGAAGGTGATGAAATAAACCGAAAGATAATACTTACTGCCTCTGTGGATCAGATTCAAACAGGTTAAATAGGTGATGATGCTGCAGATATTAAAAAAGAACATCGGCAGTACACGAAACTGATAAAAGATACAGAGCAAAAGCACATGGACAGACATCACGCTGCCGATCATCAGATAAAATTTCAGCTTGTTCGTGATCTGCGTTCTGCCAATCAGCACATCTTTCAATTGTCGGATGCCTTTTCTCAGGCGGAGTCCAAGTTTGCGCATATTTGCAGTTCCTGTCCTATACTCTGTCTTCATCTATCAACAAAATTTATATATAATCTATTATATTATATCCTACTATCACTCTTTTGTAAATTGTTTCTCATACAGTTGATAGCGTAAGTTTATTGTAGG
>DETS01000038.1 GCA_002361735.1 Lachnospiraceae bacterium UBA3282
GTAAGCCGCCCGCTCCTCCTTATCCGCGATGAAGAAAATCGTATCTCCCACGGAAAGTTCCGCCAGCGTAAGCAGTTCCTTCTTCTTCTCGTCGGGAATAAACTTATCGATCGGCCCTTTGTAACTTAAGTCCTCCGCCACCTCCAGGTAGCCGAGACCGCCCATGCCCATATCCGTCGCAAATTTCAACAGCTTTTCGTGGAAACCCTTGGACATATCCGCATGCACCTTGATGGCGCGCACCGTCCTGCCCACAAAAGGCTTAAAAGTACATGCCTGGAAAAAGTCCGTCAAATCAATGATCCGCAGGGGATTGCGCAGATCGGGCTTGTCTGTTCCAAACTCTAACATCGCCTGCTTATAGCTGATCACCGGATAAGGCGCCTTTGTCACAACAGAACCCTCCGGCGCAAATTTTTCAAAAGTGGCGGAAAGTACTTCCTCACCCACGCGGAACACATCCTCCTGCGTGGCGAAGCTCATCTCGAAATCAAGCTGATAAAATTCACCGGGAGAGCGGTCCGCCCTGGCATCTTCATCACGGAAGCAAGGCGCAATCTGAAAGTATTTATCAAAGCCCGCCACCATCAAAAGCTGCTTAAACTGCTGCGGCGCCTGCGGCAGAGCATAGAATTTACCCTTAAACCTTCTTGAAGGCACAATATAATCCCTTGCGCCTTCCGGTGAGGAAGCCGTCAGAATCGGGGTCTGAATCTCCAAAAAGCCCATCTCCGTCATCTTTTCTCTCAGGTATGCAATCACCTGAGAACGGAAGATGATGTTATCCTTCACCTTCTGATTGCGCAGATCCAGATATCGGTATTTGAGGCGGACCTCCTCTCTGGTCTCCTTAGAGGTCATCACCTCGAACGGAAGCTGTTTATAAACCTTTCCCAGCACATCCACCTGATGCGCCTCCAACTCAATGGTGCCCGTAGGAATCCTGGGGTTATAAGTCTCCTCGTCGCGCTTTTCGATCAGACCCTCGATGGAGACGCTCATCTCTCTGCTCAACCCGTCAAGCAAAGAGGTGTCCCGCATCACGACCTGCAGCACGCCATACATATCCCGCAGATCCACAAAAGAAACGCCGCCGTGATCCCTGATATTCTCGATCCAGCCCGCCACCCGCAGTTCTTTGCCGATGTCAGACTCGCTGATTTCCTGTAAGGTTACGTCCCTGTAACTGTTTTTCATTGTCATATGATTCGCTCTCCTTTTCTGAGTGGGTGTTCTTTATAAATATATCTTCGCAATTTTCCCGATTCCGGCAGCATCCAGCTCTACAAACGCCTTTGTTTCCTCCTCATAGATGGCAAAGGTATTTCTGCCGTTCTCCTGACGGATTCGATAGATACCGCCCTGCTTCAGACATGCAGCGTGTCCCTGATAAGGAATCGGCTCCTCGGACGCCGCTTCCAACAGCGCAAAGAGAATCGCCCCGTGCGCGGCCAGCAGAATGCGCTCCGCATCCGAAAACCGCTCCGTGATCGTTTGCAAAGCAAGACCCGCCCGCGCGACCAGCGCCTCGTGTGATTCCATGCCGGGACAGTCCTGCTTGGGATACCTTTCTTTCATCTCCGCAAGCAGCATCCCCTCTCCGTCACCAAAACCGCGCTCAATCAATAATTCTTCCACAACGATTTTTTCCTGCGAAAACCCCAGCACACGCGCCGCGATCCGGGCACTCTCTTTCGCCCGCTTTAAGGGACTTGTAATGATCGCATCCACACGGATGCCAAGCTCTGCCAGCTTCCTTGCCGTTTCCTCCACCTGCTGCCTTCCTGTTTCATTTAAAAGGGTGTCCGTATGCCCCTGCAGCAGCCGCTTTTTATTCCAGTCCGTCTCTCCGTGACGAAGCAGGTAAATATCCATATCTTTTGCCTTTCCGCGCAGTAAATCTGTTTTGCAGATTCACTACCGGAGGATACTTCGTATCCTCCGACTACAGCTTTTTGATTCTGTCCACCGCTTCCACGGTACTCTCGTAACTGCCAAACGCCGTCAGTCTGAAATAGGTCTCGCCGTTTGGTCCAAAGCCCGATCCGGGCGTACCCACGACATTTGCCTTCTCCAACAGATAATCAAAAAATTCCCAGCTCGTCATGCCGCTTGGCGCTTTCAGCCAAATATAAGGCGCATTCACGCCGCCGGAGACAGTGTAGCCCGCGCTCTTTAGTCCGTCTAAAATATAAGCGGCATTCTTCATATAATAGGCAACCAGCTCCTTCGTCTCCTTCTTACCCGATTCGCTGTAGACCGCCTCGCCCGCTCTCTGGATGATGTAGGGCGCACCGTTGTACTTCGTGCCGTGGCGCCTTGCCCAAAGACCGTGAAGGGCTGTGCCCCCTACCTTTAACTCTTTCGGCACCACCGTGAAGCCAAGACGCACGCCGGTAAAGCCCGCATTTTTGGAGAAGGAATGCAGCTCGATCGCACAGGTCTGCGCCCCTTCACACTCATAGATACTGTGGGGCACATCCGCCTCGGAAATATAAGCCTCATAAGCCGCATCGTAAATGATGACGGCGCCGTTTTTGTTGGCATAGTCCACCCACTCCTGCAGCTGCGCTTTCGTGATCGTGGAACCCGTCGGATTATTGGGAAAGCACAGATAGATCAGGTCAGGCACTTCCTTCGGCAGTTCCGGTGCAAAGTCATTCTCCGCCGTACAGGGCATGTAGATGACATCGCTCCAATTTCCCGTCTTCTCATCGTAGGTGCCTGTCCTGCCTGCCATCACGTTCGTATCCACATAGACGGGGTACACGGGATCGCAGACCGCGATCTTGTTATCCAGAGCAAAAATCTCCTGAATGTTTCCCGAATCGCACTTCGCGCCGTCGGAAACGAAAATCTCATCCGCCTCGATTTGACAGCCCCTCGCCTTGTAATCGTTCTCCGCGATCGCCTTTCTTAAAAATTCATAGCCAAGGTCAGGCGCATAGCCCCGAAACGTCTTCTCGTCCGCCATCTCGTCCACCGCAGAATGCAGCGCACTGATGATCGTTGGAGTGAGCGGTCTTGTCACATCGCCGATTCCCAGTCTGATAATCTTTTTGTCCGGATTTGCCGCCGCGTAGTCATTCACCTTTCTGCCGATGGTGGAAAACAGATAGCTTCCCGGCAGTTTGAGATAATTGTCATTGATTTTAGCCATGATTCTATGATCCTTTCTTGATTCTATATTATGTAAACCACTTGCAAATGCTTCCTGCTTCTTTTTGACCGTCTAAATTTCTCCTTCAAAAACTGTCTCCGCAGGTCCCGTCATATAGACCAGATCAGCTTCTCTGTCCCAGAAGATTTCAAGCGTCCCGCCAAGAAGTTTCACCGTCACGCGCTCCTTTGTCAAACCGTTTAAGACACAGGCCACCGCCACCGCACAGGCGCCCGTGCCGCAGGCAAGCGTCTCCCCCGTACCGCGCTCCCAGACCCGCATCAACACCGTGTTCTCGTCAAGAATCTCCACAAATTCCGTGTTGACCCGATTGGGAAAACGCTCGTGCCTTTCAAAATAAGGTCCAATCGTTTCGATATCGAGGGACTCCACACCGTCCATAAATACGACTGCATGGGGATTACCCATGGAAACACAGGTCATGCGGTAGTCCCCTCCTTCCACGCGGATCGGCTCGTCCACCGCCTGCCCGCTGTCACATACCACCGGCACCTGACTCGCCGTAAGGATCGGTGCGCCCATGTTGACCTTCACCTTATCAACCTTGCCATCCTTTAGAATCAGTGTGAGATATTTGACCTTTCCCGCGCTTATGACAGTAATGTCGGTTTTGTCTGTCAGTCCTTTATCATAAACAAATTTGCCCACGCAGCGGATGCCGTTGCCGCACATCTCCGCTCTGGTGCCGTCCGCATTGTACATCTCCATCTCAAAATCCGCCGCATCGGAAGGATTGATAAAAATCACCCCGTCTCCGCCGATTCCAAAATGCCTGTCACTCAAACGGCGGACCAATTCCGGCTTTTCTTCCTGTGATATCCGTTCGCGGCTGCCGTCCACATAGACATAGTCGTTACCGCAGCCCTGCATTTTTGTAAAGTGCATATCTTCTCTCCCCGTTTCCATCCTTTTGCGTCATATCCAACTTTCCTTTCAGTATACATCCATCCCGCAAAAAAAGCTATACTGCCGCAGAGGACATCCTTCAAAACACAGGTGTCAAACCTCATTATGTCCGCATCATGGCAAGCGCCATCTGCGCCGTTTCCACCAGATTCGTACCGCTTTCCATACTACACTTTTGCAGATAACGGTGCGCCTCCTCCTCGGACATATGGTTGCGATTCATCAAAAGCGCCTTTGCTTCCGCGACCAGAGCTTCTTCCTCGCGGCTTCGCTCTCTGGGCTTTTGTCTGGCTTTTCGCCTTCGCCGTTCGATTGCCTGACACATCATATCCACCGTATTGACCAGGTCAAAGACCTTAAACGGCATGGCAAGACCCATGATGCCATTTCCTTCACACTCTCGCAGCACATCCCGGGAAGCCAGAAGCAACATCTCAAACCCTGTTGGAAGGCAAGCGTGTAATTCACTGTACATCATATCCGACAACCGATGGCTGCAGATCACCAGCCCGGCACTTAGCTCATCCAGCTTACTGAGGGTCTGAGAACCCGTCGTGCAAACCCCATTGACCTGAAAACCGTTTTTCATCAGCAGATTACGGATGCTTTTCCCATCTTCCGATTTCGGCAGGGCAATAATGATATTGACCACACGCTCACCTCCCTTCTTTCGTATGAGATAACATATTATATTTAGTATTGATTCAAATATTCATTGATTTCCCAGTCCGTAACCTGACGGCGATAGCGGTCCCACTCCTCCTTTTTCAAAGCGATATACTGTGCAAACACATGATTCCCCAACGTCTGTCTCATAAAATCGTCCTGCTCCATACACGAGACCGCTTCCATCAGCGTGCCGGGAAGGGCCTCGATCCCTCTCTGCTGCCTCTCCTGTTCACTCATGCTAAAAAGGTTCCCCGTTACGCTCTCGGGCGGTTCTATCTTATTTTTGATGCCATCAAGCCCCGCCCGCAGGATCGATGCCAGCACCAAATACGGATTTGCCGCAGGATCCGGGCTGCGCAGCTCCATCCTTGCCCCGTCTCCTTTCGCAGCAGGAATGCGGATCAAAGTGCTTCTGTTGTTCGCGCTCCAGGAAAGATAGACCGGCGCTTCGTATCCCGGTATCAGGCGCTTATAGGAATTGACAATGGGGTTTGTGATCGCCGTCATACCCCGCATATGACGCAGAATGCCCCCCAGAAACCACGATGCTTCTTTGCTCAAAGCCGCCCCGCCGTCCTCCTTTTCAAAGAGATTCTTCCCCTCCTTGAAAAGGGACATATTGATATGCATCCCGGAACCGTTCACACCGCTCTTGGGCTTGGGCATAAAAGTGGCGTGTAGCCCGTGTCTGCGCGCGATGGTCTTGACCGCCAGCTTAAAAGTCATAATGTTATCAGCCGTCGCCAACGCATCATCATACTGGAAGCTTATTTCATGCTGAGCGGGCGCAACATCATGGTGGGACGCCTCCACCTCAAATCCCATATCTTCCAGCGTAAGCACCATATCCCGCCTCGCGTTCTCTCCCAAATCCACCGGCCCCACATCGAAATAGCCTGCATTTTCATGACTCAGCGTGGTGGGCATACCGTTCTCATCCAGATGAAAAAGGAAAAATTCGCACTCCGCTCCCGCGCGGAACGTCAGTCCCATCTCCTCCGCCTCCGCCAGCGCACGCTTTAAGACATAGCGGGGATCCCCCGCAAAAGGCTGCCTGTCGGGACGGTACACATCGCAGATCAGCCGCGCCACCTTCCCTTGCTGGGGACGCCAGGGAAAAATTTCCAGCGTGCCGTAATCCGGGTGCAGATACATATCCGACTCCTCGACGCCGGCAAATCCTGTAATAGAAGAAGCGTCAAACGTGCATTCATTATCAAGCGCTTTTTCAAGCTGTGCCGACGTGACCGCCACATTTTTCAAACTGCCGAAAATATCCGTAAACTGGAGTCTGATAAACTCGACATCCTCCTCCTCGACCAGATTTATGATATCTTCTCTGCTATAGTTTTTTCTCATGCGATACCTGCCTTTCCGTTGCCTGTTCCAACAAAAAGGGCATTCTAACCCTGTCAGAACGCCCTTGTTCGGCTACCATCATATCAGTTTTTGAAGCTTTTTGTCAAGCCTGCAGTACGGGAAGGATATTGGAATCCTTGGCAACTTCATGTTGATTCACTCCAATCCCCACGCATAATTCCTATCTTGCCCACATACATTATAAAAAAGAATCTCCATGAGGATATTTGTATGAGTTCTAAAACCAAAATTGTCGTGCTGCATGTGAAAGAGTTGATATATACCGGCATTTTCGCTGCTCTCGGTATCCTTTTTATCATTCTGCTCATCATTATGTTTCTCCCAAAAGAGGAAAAGAAGGAAACGATGTCGGCCGTGACGCAGCAGACTACCACGGATACCTATGTGCCCGGCGTCTATACCACTTCACTGATCCTAAATGACAACGTTGTGGAAATCGAAGTGACCGTGGACGAAAAGAATATCAACGCTATCCGACTCGTCAATCTGGATGAGGCTGTCACGACTATGTATCCTCTGATCCAGCCTTCCTTTGAGGATCTTGCCGACCAGATCATCAAAAGCCAGAGTTTGGAAGGCATTACATATCCTGATGACAGCAAATATACCTCTATGATCCTCCTGGATGCCATTACCAGTTCCCTGAACAAAGCGCTGGAGAATCAGGGCGAGACGGAATCCGAATAAAGAAGCCTGTTTCCCGAACGTTCGGAATGATACCGTTTGCAAAACAGGAAGTGGGCAGGGAAATCTCCCCTGCCCACAAGCTTTGTACTTATCCCACTTCTTTAAAATCCAAGAAGAAATCTTCGTAAATCCCAGCCTTTACCTGCTCAGCAAATGAATGTTGCGCGGAAGTGCCGTGTTCAAAATCATACACCAGAATTTTTCTCTCCTTCGGATCAACGATCCAGTACTCCCTTACACCTGCCGCCTCATACAGAGAACACTTTCTGATATAATCCATCGTCCTGCTCGACGGCGAAACGATTTCTATCGCCCAATCCGGCGCTCCGTGGCAGCCCTTCTCGTCCAGCTTATCCCGATTGCAAATCACCGTGACATCCGGCTCCACATAATTATGTTCGTCATTTTTGATGTAGACTGCAAAGGGCGCAGGAAGCACTCTGCACGGTCCTTTCTTTTTCCTAATGTAATTCCAAATTGTCGCGCTCAACCACATAAGAATGTCCTGATGCGTCAGCGTAGGCGTTGCCATCAGATACATTTTCCCATCGATCAACTCAGCCCGCACTCCCTCCGGCAGTGCCTCGATATCCCGTATGGTATATACCCTGTCATCCAGCACCCTCTCGACATCTGCTGCATCGTGATGCTTTCCTCCCTCAATCACTCTGAAAATCTCCTCTCTTTTCGGTACTCTGTGTTCCATAAGCTTATCCTCCTTTGTTGTTGGGCAGAAGGCAGGCTATGGTTTCCGTCCGGCGCCTCTGCCGCTATGTGATTTGTTGTTTTGAGTAAGCGGCAGATTTTGCCTGAATGTGCGAATGCACGGTTCATTGATTACTCATGTTGAATTTATCATACACGATAAATACTTACACGTCAAGTGCTTTTTCCCAAAAAAAGTCAAAAAGAAAGCAATGTTTCGTCAGCAAAGTCTTTCCGACATATCCTGTCTCTTACAGCTCCTCCAGCTGCGCCAGCCAGAGCGCGGCGCTGGCATCCGACGGCATCCGCAGATCCCCTCTGGGCGAAAGCGCCACGCTTCCCACCTTAGGACCGTCCGGCAGGCAGGACCGCTTAAACTGCTGGGCAAAAAAGCGCTGATAAAAAATCTTTAACCACTTCAATATGACATCATTGTCATAAACTCCCGCAAACGCCAGACAGGCTACCCGATATACCTTCGCCGGCGCAAAGCCGCAGCGCAGCATATAATATAAGAAGAAATCGTGCAATTCGTAAGGCCCCACCAGATCCTCGGTCTTCTGGGAAATCACGCCGTCCACCGGCGGTAAAAGCTCAGGGCTGACGGGCGTATCCAAAATATCCAGCAAAAGCGCCTTCAGCTTTTCCTCCTCGCAGGTGTCCGCGCAGTAACGTACCAGATGCCGCACCAGCGTCTTCGGCACGCCCGCGTTCACGCCGTACATGGACATGTGATCTCCATTATAAGTCGCCCAGCCAAGCGCCAGCTCTGACATATCCCCCGTGCCGATGACCAGCCCGCCCGTCTGGTTGGCGATATCCATCAGCACCTGGGTGCGCTCCCTTGCCTGTCCATTCTCATAGGTCACATCATGACAGCCCTCCTCCTGACCGATATCGCGAAAATGTACCTTCACCGCTTCTTTGATATCCACCTCCCGCAGCGTCGTCCCAAGCAGCCGCGCCAGCTTACAGGCATTGTCATAAGTTCTGTCGGTCGTGCCGAAACAAGGCATAGTAATAGATGTTATTTTATTTCGTTCCAATCCGAGAAGATCGAATGCCCGCACGGTCACCAACAGCGCAAGGGTCGAATCCAGACCGCCGGAGATCCCCAGCACCGCCGACCGGCAGCCGGTATGCTCGTAACGCTTTTTCAAACCGTAGGACTGGATGGACAAAATCTCATCGCAGCGTTTTTCCCGCTCCTGTGCTTGATCAGGCACAAAGGGTCTTGCCGAAAACCGTCTTTCCAAAAAGGTTTCTTCCTCCTCCATTGAAACAGGGACGATCTTGTGTGTGCGCAGGTTTTCTGCTTCTCCGCGATAGGAGCACATCCTGCGCCGCTCATGAGAAAGTCTGTGAATATCCAGATCCGCATAAATAACACCCGTTTCAAATCGTTTTGACCGTGCCAGCACTGTGCCGTTTTCCGCGATCAGATTGTGTCCGCCGAAAACAAGATCCTGGGTGGACTCCCCCTCTCCGGCGGACGCATAAACATAGCCTGTAATCTGTCTGGCGCTGGCGGATTTCACCAGCAGTTCCCGATAAGCATCCTTTCCCACTGTCTCATTGGAGGCGGAAAGATTGACGATCACCGTCGCTCCAGCCAGCGCATGCGCAGTCGCCGGAGATTCCGGCGCCCAGATATCCTCACAGATCTCACAGCCCACAGTCAGCCCCCGCACCGCATCTACCTGAAAAAGGATATCCGTTCCGAAAGGGATTTCCTTATCTTCATATAAAAAAGGCTCCGGCGCAAGGTTTCCCGGCTCAAAATGCCTTGTCTCGTAAAACTCCGCATAGGAAGGAATATACCGCTTGGGAATAAAGGCGAGAATCTCCCCGTCCTGCAAAACCGCCGCCACATTGTAGAGCTTATGCTGCTTCACCAGCGGTAAGCCTACAAAAACGAGGGCGTCGCTGTCCTCCGTGGCTGCCTTTACCTCCGCCAGCGCATCCATGGTCTGCATTAACAAAATCTCCTGCAAAAAAAGATCGCCGCAGGTATAGCCTGTCAGACACAACTCCGGAAAGACGATTAATTTTGCGCCCCGCCGCAAAGCCTCCTCGATTCCCCTGCTGATTTCCTTTGCGTTATAAAAAGGATCCGCCACTTTGATTTTCGGCGTCACTGCCGCCACCTTCAAAAATCCCTGTTTCATCGTATTTTGTAAATTCCTTCCTGCTTTTCTAAAAATATTTCTATAAAAATAGTATAACAAAATCAAAGCGCAAAATACAGTTTCTTAATTTTGTTTTTAAGCCGTTTTGATGTTGTTTTCCAAAAATCTGCTTCAATAGGATGCCGCTAAAAATATACGTTATGTTATGTATCACCCGCTATTTTTATGTTAACACGCGTTATTTTATACTCCGTTTTGTGCATAAATACAGGATTTCTTTCATTATGTGCCACTTGTTACTCATTTCGCCGCAAAAACGACATTCCGTTCAAATTCTCGCGTTAAATCTTGTTTTATTTTTTACGTCTTTTCTTCCGTGAGCTGTTGACAAAAAAGTAAGCGCCTCTTTCCGATAACATTCGCTATCCATTGCCCGCTCTTTCACTCCTCCGATCAGCACCGGAGAGCGTCAAAAGAATTTCCATCCTATATCGATTTCATATACCCCGTTATTTTTCTTTCTCAGTTCCAATCATACCAGCCGTTCTTTTAGAGCGTCCTCTTTTCTAAACGCCACTGTTTTAGCGGCTTTTACCTCGTTCTTTATAAAATCACAGTCGATTTCGATTCGTGAGCCGCCCTTTTATCCCGTTTTCCAAGCGATTTTTATTTCGTATTTTTCAGTTCATCGTATTGAACATTAAATCTTGCTTTAATTCAATGTGTTATGCTTTACAGACCACACAGAACCCTTTCCTCACCGAATTTCTTTATCAGTTCCTCTCAGGCCAGGTTTTTGATCTCCTCCGCTGTGAAAACATAGTTTTTGCCGCAAAAATGACAGTGCAGTTCCACATCCTTCCCCTCGTTGATCAATTCCTGTCTGTCTTCCCTGCCCAGGCTTAAAAGCACCTTCTCCACCCGCTGTCTGCTGCAATCGCATTGGAAGGACACGGGATGCCGGTCCGTGATTTCCACCCCGAATTCTCCCAGCACACTTTCCAGGATTTCCTCGGGATTCTTCCCTTTCTCCAGCAATTCCGTTACAGATGTTATGTTTGCCAGCTTCTTTTCCAGACGACCGATCACTTCCTCCGAAGTAAAGGGCATGAGCTGGATGATAAAGCCGCCCGCCTGCCGCACGGTATTATCGCGGTTCATCAAAACGCCCAGCGCCACGACGGAAGGTACCTGCTCGGAAGCCGCAAAATAATAGGTCAGATCGTCCGCAATCTCTCCCGTCTGTAAGGCGATCGTTGAGGAATACGGCTCCTTGAGCCCCATGTCTTTCATCACATGCAAAACGCCCGTGCCGATCACGCCGCCCACATCCAACTTTCCCACGCTGTTTGGCGGCATCATCGCCTGCGGATTGTCCGCATAGCCTTTCACATGCCCCAGAGAATCCGCCGTCGCGGTCAGTCCGTGCACGGGGCCTTCGCCGTTTATCTGCAAGGTGAGAATATCCTTTTCACCCTTTAACATACTGCCCATCATCAAAGCGCCTGTCATCAGCCTGCCCAAGGCCGCCGTCACCACGGGGCTGGTATCGTGGGCTGCCCGCGCGTATTCCACCAGTTCTCTCGAAGTCACCGCAAAAGCGCGAATCTGCGCGTCTGCCGCCGTTGCTCGAATCATGTAGTCTTCCATATGAATTTTCCCTTTCTGACTCATTCTATTACACACGTTATTTATATCTCATCCATCATAATACTCTGATTTGCCTTTGTCTTGGTTCCCTTTCTCGCCACCACATAGATGCGCTCGCTCTCCTGCCTCACCTCACCGTGGGTATCGGCGTCCAGCGCTTCCAAAAATTCCAGTCCCGCCCGCTCGAGAAGCCTCTTCATCTGCGAAAGGCGATAGCCGCGCTGGTAATGCACCTCCTGAAAGCGGCGAAACAGCTGTCCCTCCGCCACGAACACCGTCAGATCGTACTCATTGATCTCCTCGTCCTCATGATAGTAGTTTTCCCAGATAAAGCTGCAATCTTCCCGATTTTCCGCGATGGTGGCGTCCCCGATCACCGTCCGATACTTGTAGACGGTATTAAAATCAAAGACAAAGATGCCCTGCGGGTAAAGATAATTATTCACCCTTTCAAAAGTCTGCACAATATCTTCCTCGTCGAGCAGGTAATTGAGGCTGTCACAGACGCTGACCACGGCGCCCACCGTGCCGAAAAGCTCCAATTCCCGCATATCCTGCAAGAGATAGAGGATATCGAGCCCTGAACGCTCCCGCTTCTCCATGGCAATCCGCAGCATTTCCTCCGCATTATCCACGCCGATCATATCAAAGCCTTCGCGGGCCAAGAGTTCCGTCAGCGTGCCTGTCCCGCAGCCGAGGTCGAGGACGGTGTTTCGCTCCTGCCTTAACTTCTCGTCTACGGTTTCCAAGTCTGTTCCCATACCCTCAACAGACATTGCTGTCGTTTGCCCGGCATCCGCAGGCTTTCTCAGGCCCTCTTTTATGACGCTTATGTCATTTTCGCCGTTTACTACCGTTTCCGTCGCATCGCCCACACCATACCGCCGAAAAACGCCCAGCAAAAATTCGCACCACTCCTCGTAGGGCGTGTCGTCCATCAATTCATCATAAACTTGCGCAAAATCTGTGTATGCTTCCATCTGTCAATCCGTCCCGTTATTTCTTCTCCGGTATTTTCCATTGCGATCTCGAATCATTTCCGCTCCTACCTGCACCTTTTGTTCAAGTTCATTGCAGGGGCAGGCGAAGCGTCTCGTTTACAAACTCCAGCTTCCCGTCAAATTTCCCCGTCTGTTCGCCCACTCTTTGCAAAGGGAAGACAAAGGTCGCGTGTTCCTCAAAGGGTTCGTTGCTCCCCAGACTGCCTGCCTTCTTCCTCTCTCCCACAATAAGGATCGTCTCTCCCGGCCTGCCCTGCACGCGCAAATCCACCCATTCGCCTCTGGGCAGGGTATAGTCAAAGGTATACGTCCGCCCTTCTCTGGTAAAACCGACTTTACCCGTCCCCGGTTCCGCCGCGTAAAAAGCCCATTTGCCGTAAGCGCAGTCACCCTCCGCAATGATCTGTTCCTTTCCGCCGTCCGGCTCCAAATACACTCTCATTTTTTTGGTAAAATATTCCGGCTCCAAATACTCCTTTTCATCCGACATATCATTCCTTAGCAGTTCCTGATTTTCCAGTCGAAGCTGCAATCGTTCCCAAGCCACTGACTGTCTTTGGGAAGTCCCTAACCTGTCCGCCCCCCACAATTTATCAGGCAGCACTCCCAACGGCTCTTGAAACCGCTCATAGATATCATATTCACTGATTCCCACATCCAGACTGCCGCACATATCGTTCCAGATCATGTAGGCTGCCCCCAGCATCTGCGGGGAATAAGAAGGAATCGTCTCAATCCGATTGTAGTCATAAAAGCGGTTTGGCGCCCAGTTTTCATACAATTCCCTGCAATCCAAGCGGTCGTAGCCGCCGCCCGGTATGATGTAAAGGTGATTGTTCTGCATATTGACGAGGGAATACCCCGCCTCGTACATTTCCATCGGATCCGCCCAGACCGTACTCCAGATATTCATCTGCAGATTTTCCGGGGAAGGCTTCGTCGTGCCGCCCATGTTGCTGAGGCTCCCCCACAGCCGCACGGTTTTTCCCGTCTCCTGCACCAGATCGTTGATTCTGTTCAGATATTGTCTGTACTGCTCGCCGTCGCCGTAATACTCGTCCATACCGATATTTACAATTTCCGCCTCCCGAAAAGCGCCTTTTCCCTCATCCAGCGCCTCCCGCCAGATGTTCTCCACAAAAGCGACAGCTTTGTCATTTGCCAGATCGACCTGGTCCACCGATTCATTGGCGGTACGCAGGGCATACTCCGGATAACGCTTTGTGATCGCGAGGGAATGCGCGGGGGTATCAATCTCCGGCACGACTGTCACACCGTAAGTTTTCGCCGTGGCGATAAACTGCGCAAATTCCTCTTTCGTATAGGTGTAATCCTGTGGTGCATCGGCCTTTCCGTATGCGTGCACGCCCAAAACGCCCGATTGCAGGCGAAATGCGTTCTCCGCTGTCATGGCCTGTTCCGCCGAACCGGTAAGCCCGCTGGTGGCAAGAATCTCATTGTCATTGAGATGAATCTGCAAATCGTTCATCTTATACCATGACATCGCCTCCATCATCGCGTAGAGCACGTCAAGGGACACCGCCTTTCTCGCCACGTCGATCCCGAACCCTCTCACCGCATAGAGAGGATAGTCGCGAATCCGCCCCTGCGGCGCGGCTTCTGCCTCATTGCGTTCGGTAAACAGCATCTGCATCAGGGTGACGCTTCCCCAGCGAAGCCCTGTCGCCGTTTCCGCCTTTATGACACATCTGTCAGTTATGTCACAGGTATATCCTTCCTCTCCGAGACCGTTTTCTTCTTTCGCATAGCCCAGATAGATATCGCCCTCTCTCAGCTCCTCCTCCGTCCCTTTTATGACGGTCAAGCGAGTCTGGAAATCCCTGTGTTTCTCGCATTGATCCGCCAAAAGCGCAGCCACGTTTCGCAGCGCCGTCTCATCCGCCCTTGCCGCTTCATCAGCATTTTGTGCTCCACCTGCCGCTGCCGTCAACAACGGCGCTTCTCCATTTACGCTCCTTCTTTCCCTGTTTTTCGGCGGGCAGCTGTCAGTGTCTATAATAATCCGCGAATTTTTTTTCAGATAAAAACTGCCCCTGCCGCCGCGCCACTCCGCAATCGAAGGAATGATCCCTGCGGGACAGGCATTGACACCCGATATCTCATCCCGCGCCCATTCTATTTCGCCATCCGCGTCAGTACTTCCTGTTTCCGGCATCTTTGACGCGTTCTGATCCGCTGCCGGCACCTTCGCCACAAAGGAAACCTCCCGCGTCCCCTCCCTGCCGCTCTTATCCTCCACGCGATAGCCAACCGTCACTTCTTTATCCTGAATATTGTCATAGACTGTGCCGTCCGCCCCAATCACCTGCTCTAAGTCCGCACCGATCAGCGTGACCTGAAATCCGTCGGGTATCTCAGGCATCACAAGTCTCCGTCCTTCCGCCGTTTTTTCAATAACAGGTGTTTTCAATTTATAGGCCGTGGGCTTGTCCGCATAGACCTCGAACTCATAGAGGGAAACATTCTGGTAAAGGTTGGAAAAATCCGCTTCCTCCTTGGACACTTCTTCGGTAGAAAGCCGCAGAAAGCGCAGGCTGACAGGCTCGTCCAAAACAATCTCCTGTGTAAGCGTCTCCGGCGCGCTCTCAAAGGATGCCAGCGTCTCGTAAGCCGCGCCGTCCACAGAACCTTCCAGCGCGTAGGAAATCACGTTTGCCCGCTCCCATTTGAGAACAACAAAAGAAACTGAAATTTCTTCCGGAAATTCCAGCCCAATAAAGTGGGAGGCGTCCTCCCTGTTATTTTCGCTTGACCAGCGGGAAGCCCTGTCCTCATCGTTGCCGTCGATTGCCATCTGCGCAGACAAAGCTTCCTGTTCCACGCTGTCCGCAGTGGCTTTTACGCCCTTTTTCAGAGCCAGATTCGGATTCCGGTTTCCAAAAGAATGCCCCCGAAGCAGAACGCCGACCAGACCAAACGCCGCCAAAACAACTGCCAGAGCCGCCACTGCCAACACATATTTTTTTCTGTTCCCGTTCTTATTCATCCGTGATCCCATCCGTCAAGGTACCGCAGCTCTTCCTAACTTACCAGCGCGCCCAGAAGCCCGTAAGATAAGAAGGACATGATCACCGTCGCAATGGCAATGCCCAGAAGCTCCGCAAGGATCGCCTTCTTAAAGTCCACATCCAACAGCGCGGCAATCAAAGAACCCGTCCACGCGCCCGTACCGGGAAGGGGAATCCCCACGAACAGCACCAGACCCCAAAATTCATAACGCTTGATATTATCGCTCTTGCTCATGGCACGGTTTTCCAATTTCTCAATGATGCCACGGAAAAGCTTTACTTTTTTCAGCAACTTAAAAATCTGCTTGATAAACAGCAGAATAAAGGGAATCGGGATGATATTCCCAATGATGCAGATCGGAATCGCCGTAGTGATCGGCACCTGCAAAAGCTTGGACACGATCAGCCCGCCGCGCAGCTCCAAGATCGGTACCATGGAGATGATGAAGACCACGATCTCCTTGCTTACATATCTCCCTAAAGTATTGGCAAATGCCACCGCTAAACTTTCCATAACTATCCTATTCCTCCGCTTATTTTTGTTAAATCCAAATTTAATAAACTAAAATTATCCCATTTTTCAAGGCTTTCGACGGATTTTCCTTCTCATGTTATATGTATATGTATCATATACGTACGAAAAACACTTTATACTGCTTAATCTTTCAAAAAATGCCGCCATGCCTGCCTTTTATCCGCAAATTTGATTCAACGCCCGATAAAGCGCCTCCATCTGCTCGTCCGTACCGATGGTGATGCGCAGGTAGTTATCAATCCGCGCCTTATTCCACCACCTGACATAGATGTCATTTTCTTTCAGCCTGTCAAAAATCTCCCGCGCAGGCACTGTTTTGTGAGAAGCAAAGATGAAGTTGGCATAGGATTTCGGAAACGTAAATCCCAGCCGGGAAAGCCGCTCCTCCGCCGTCGCTCTCGTATTCATGATTTTTTGACAGCACTCCTTAAAGTATGCCTCGTCCCGCACCGCCGCAACGCCAAGCTCCAGCGCCGCCGTGTTCATGGTGTAGGAATTGACCGAGTATTTGACATCATTCAGATAGCGGATCAGCTTCGGCTGTCCCATCGCATACCCAATGCGCATCCCCGCCATGTTCCTGGACTTGGAAAAGGTCTGCACCACCAGCAGGTTGTCGTATTTATCAATGAGGGGCAGCGCACTCGTGCCGCCAAAATCAATGTAAGCCTCGTCCACGATCACCACCACATCACGGTTTGCCGCCACGATCTCCTCCACCTGTGAAAGGGGCATCCGCACGCCCGTAGGCGCGTTGGGATTGGGAAAGACCACACCGCCGTTTGGCTGTTTATAATCCGCCGCGCGGATCTGAAAATCAGCATCCAGCGCCTTCCTCTCATAAGGAATCCGATACACATCCGCCCACACATCATAAAAAGAATACGTAATATCCGGAAACAGGATGGGCTTTCCCGAATCAAAGAACGTTAAAAACGCCATCGACAGCACATCGTCCGAGCCGACGCCGATAAACAACCGATCCGTCCCGATATGATAATATGCCGCCAATTCCTCCGCCAGCGCCGTCTGCTCCGGAAAAGCGGGATACAGCCTGAGTTTTTCCACATCCAGCGCTGCTGCCGCCTTTGCCACACCCGGCGCGGGCGGATAGGGGTTTTCGTTGGTATTTAATTTAATAACGCTTGTTTTTTTTGGCTGTTCGCCCGGTGTGTAAGGTGTCACCTTACGCACATTTTCTTCCCATTTCATGCCATTTATCTCCTTACCATTGAATCCAATACACAGAGAAGACCGTCTTTCAGGGCTTCTCTCATGTGAGACATAGTACATCTTTGCGAAGCAGTCTTTACTGCGAGCAATTAGATGTACTTCTCACATTGTCAGCCGCCAGCCTCGTATACGCCGCCGCCTGCTCCTCATTCCCCAGCTCCTGATAGCACTTGGCAAGCCCCCGCAGGGGAAGATCGCCGCTGCTGTGGATATCCAAAATACTCTCCGTCTCGTAAGCCGCATTGTACAGCCATATGATCGCCTCGTCATAGTCTTCCCGTTCCATATAATAGGCGCCCAGCTCACAGCAAATTTCCGCGCATCCTTCAGAAGCCACCGCTTTCATCGCATACTTAAAAAAGTCCGCCTCATCCCCTGCAAGTCTCGCTGCCCTCGCCGCCACGCAGGCCGCCTCCATCAACTCGTCTTCTCCCCGCTTCTCATCCTTGCAGGACTGCTGAAAGAAAGCCCGTGCCGCCAGAAAGTCTTTCACTTCCCCGGAGATAAAAAGTTCCTTGGCGTAAATATTGTGCAGCCGCTTATCTAACGGCTCTCCCGCCTCCACAAGCCGCGCAAAGGCTGCCAGATCCCGATCCTTATGATTCTCCTCAGGCAAATGCTGAATACAGATCTCACTATCATAAATAACAGGTGTGATTCCTACCTGCTCATGAATCGCTCCCTGCCACTGAAAGCTGCGGTTTCTCTTAAAAAGTTTGGGGCGCAGCTCCTTGTCGAAGTTGTAAATCGTGCCGTTTGCCAGTTGGTTTACATAATACATCTGCACAATCTCGATCTCAGGCAGCAGCACTTCCTTCATTTGCAGAAAGGCGGCCCTGTTTTCCGCATCCAGCACTTCGTCCGCGTCCGCCGAGTAGATATAATCCATCTTCGCCTTGGAAAAAGCAAAGTTTCTGGCATCGGAAAAGCTGCCCGTCCACGCAAAATCATAGATCCGATCCGTGTAGCCTGCCGCGATCTCTTTGGTGGCATCCGTCGAACCCGTGTCCACGATGATGATTTCGTCCGTCAGTCCTTTCAGGCTGTTCAGACATCTGGCTAAGATCCGTTCTTCATTTTTCACGATCATACACAAACTGATTGTGACCATTCGTGTTTTCCTTTCTCACGTTAATCCCAAATTCTTCTCACACTACCAGCCCCGCCCATGCGCGTACAGCACCTCCGCCCGCATCCGCTCCTCGATCGGCAGCCACACCTCCACCGCGCCTGCCCGAAGCAGGAGATTCTCATAGCGGTGCCGCTTCACAAATTTTGCGGAGGCAGACAGCAGATACCTCGTCGTGTAAGACCGGTCTCCCATCCGCTCCCGCATTTTTATGACATGTGTGTCATTTACTCTCCACAGCCTTTCTCTGCCCAGGAATCGGTACTTATTCCCGTCCCAGTTATAGATCCGCACTGTGTGACGCGCCAAATTGCGCCATGCTGCCGCCAGAACCACGAGCAGTATAAACAATCCCGCCGCTGCCCACAACAGATATCCGTCCGCCGCTGCCCACCAATTTTCTTTCATTGTGCCTCCGTTCCCGGCACATCTCTCCATCAGCTGTCAAACATCCTGAGGATAGCGTAACACACTCCCCTTTTGATTGCAATGAAAAGTCAGTCAAAACGCTCCGCCTTGCACTGCTTCAAAAAGACGCGCTTCACCGCCGGCCGATAACTGTCAAGCCCCCTCTGCAGCAGCAGCGGCAGTCCCACCCCCGCCGCCAGATAGACCATCTGAAAAGCTTCGGAGCCCTTCACCAGATAAAAATAATCGATATCCGCATGGAAGCGCACAAAATCAAAATCCGCCAGATATCCCGTATGCGAAGCAATCCCCGCCAAAACCATTTTCACCAGCATAAAAGCCATCACATGGTGCATCATCACGGCATAGGTGCTGCGTCCAAGATAAAGCAAAAAGCCGCCCGCCGGATTGTGAGCCGCTGCCGGACTGTTTTTCCCGCCCTCACACAATGGCGTCAAAACTCTCGCTACCCGCAGCCAGAAGGCTATACCTGACACGGCTGTCACATATGGGATGATCGGCCCGTTGGCGAACCCCGTGACCCACACGCTGCTGTAGGCGAGCCCGTTGCAGCACAGATGCAGAAGCACCTGCACCCCGACCACAATGACAAAGTAGGGCAGATTTCCGAGCTGATCCCTTGATTCCAGTTTCTTCTTATAAAACTGCCCCATCTGAAAGCAGGGATAGAGAAAGAGAATCCGCCCCGGCGTCTTGTAAAGTCCCCAGACACGCCCTTCCGTGGCAAATTGCACCACAAGCACCCCCACCGCCAGCGAGCACGCAAGAATCAGTCTTTCATCACAAAGGCGAAGCTTGCGTAAAATCAGACGCATACACAGATTCATCCCTTCAACGAAAAACAGTACGGGCACGAACCATGCCGCGTAATTTAAGATAAACTGATAGCCGTTCAAAAAGGGCGTCACAAACAAGGTCTTTATGGAGACAGCCTCTCCCATCGAAAATCCCCCGAAAACCCTGAGCACCCAGGCAATCACCCCGTATACCACATTCCAGATAAAATAGGGAAAAAGAAGTCGTTTTGCCTTCTTTTTCAGATAAAAAAGCGGTTTTTCTTCTTCCTCCATCCGATAGAAATAGCCGGAAATGAACATGAAAAGCGGCACATGAAACGAATAATAGGGAAACAGCCCGCCCACCGTTAAAATATCATACCCCTGGTGCCCCGCCACGATCATCAGGATCGCAAGGGCGGAGAGGATGCCGAATGTGACATTGTAAGGAGATTTTTGTCGATCCATCGGAACCTCCACACGACAAAGCGCGAAATTTGTGGTAAACTGAAATTGTTATATGCTCTATCTTACCAAGAATTGCCGCAGAAAGAAAGAGAATCCCATCAATGTATCAGAATTTCAGGAAATTTTCGATTAAAAAACGACCGATATTTTATTTATTTTCCCTTATGTGGCTCCTGATGATCGCAGGAAGCCTCACCGCCTGCGGGCAGGACGCCCTTCCTGCGGCCGACCCTGCCGCGAACGAAGGCACCGCCTCTGCCGCAGCAAGCGATGCCGAACTTCCGCTCCCCAGCGAAAATCCTCTGCGCGCCTTTACGACAATACAGGATCTTACGAGCGAAGATTTTACGCCCATCGCCGCGCAGGATGTTCCCCGCAACGCCTTTCCCGACCTCTCCGTCCCCACCTATGTCATCGAAGTGGATGGCACTTACTTTATCGTGGACTGCTATCACGACCAGATCATCTATCATGACAACCTCACAGACCCGCTGACGGACTGGCAGGTCCTGACAAACGAGATCGACAAAGGGCACACCATCGCCAGCGACGGAACCGTCTATCTGGCGGACGACACGGAAGGCAACCGCATCCTTGTCTTTGAAAAGAAGGAGGGTGTTTTCTACCACACCCAAACGTTAGATGCAGTCGGAAACCGCCCTCACTATATTGTCTATGATGCCCCGACGGACACCTTTTATGTATGGAGCTCCATGAGTGGTGAAATGTTTCTCTGCCGCCACGACCCCGGAGATTCCCATATGTATCTCACCCGGCACGTAAGTGTCCACCCGCTCTCAGAGATGGACGCCTATGTACGCTCCTTCACCATCGACGGCGACGACATCTATTTTGTCTCCGGCATCCCCAGCTCGCCCTCCATTCTACGGGCGGATTTGCGCACCTTTGCGATAACGGATACCTATCCCGTGCCCGACACGATTGCCGGCATGGTACAGCTCACCATTGCGGAGGGAAACTATTATCTCACCGTCTCCACGGATCTTACAGGCAGTCAGGATGCCGCCACCATGGTGCGCACAGAAGACCTGTCACAACTCGCCGAAGGAGCTTACGAGGATGTCTATGCCAATTTCATCGGCGGCGGCACACCCTATTACATCACAAAAATAAATAACAGCTATTATCTAACTGAACACCGTATTCCCGGGCACGCCGTCTGGAAATTTGACATCGCAGGAGACGGCATCAAAAACGTGGAGGCCATTTACTGATCCTGTGCCGTTCCATTGATATTGCGGAGCGCAAACAACACCGCCACCATCAGCACAATGCCCACAGGGAGCGCAATCCATGCACTCTTGACAAATCCCGCCACAATATATGTGACAAAAGATACCGCCGCCGCCAAAACCGCATAAGGAAGCTGCGTCGTGACGTGATTCACATGCTCACACTGTGCACCCGCGGAAGCCATGATGGTGGTATCGGAAATCGGAGAACAGTGATCGCCGCAGACCGCTCCCGCCATGCACGCGGAAATGGACATGATCATCATCTGCGGATCTCCGTCTTGGAACACCGCTACTACGATTGGGATCAGGATCCCAAAGGTTCCCCAGGATGTGCCCGTCGCAAAGGCCAGAAAACACCCTACCAAAAAGATGATCGCCGGCAGGAAATTCATCAGCCCGCCCGCGCCGGACTGCACGACTCCCGCCACAAATTCTTTGGCGCCCAGGCTGTCCGTCATCGCTTTCAAGGTCCAGGCGAAGGTCAGGATCAAGATTGCAGGCACCATAGCACGAAAGCCCTCGGGAATGCTGTCCATACATTCCTTAAAGGAGAGCACCCGACGAATCTGATAAAACACGATCGTGACGATCAGACCGAAAAAGCTGCCAAGCGTCAGTCCCAAAGAAGCGTCGGAATTGGAAAATGCCTCCACAAAGCCTGCTCCCTCAAAAAAGCCGCCTGTGTAAATCATGCCGATCACGCAGCAGACAATCAGCGCACCAATGGGAATCAACAGATCCGCGACACCGCCTTTTGCGCTGATCTTTTCTTCTTTCACATTTTCATAGGGCCGTCCCTGCGTCGTAAACAGGTCGTTCTTTAGAATCGCATTCCGCTCATGCTCCTTCATTTTACCAAACTCTGTCTTCATCAGCACCATACCCACCATCATGACAATCGTCAAAATAGCGTAAAAATTGTAGGGAATCGCGCGGATAAAGATGGAAAAACCGTCCTCGCCTTCTACAAAGCCCGTCACCGCCGCCGCCCAGGAAGAAATCGGCGCAATGATGCAGACAGGAGCCGCCGTCGCGTCAATCAGATAGGAAAGCTTTGCCCTCGACACCTTAAACTTGTCCGTCACAGGGCGCATCACGCTGCCCACCGTCAGGCAGTTGAAATAATCATCGATAAAAATCAGCACCCCCAAAAGGATGGTTGCAAGCTGCGCGCCCACGCGATTTTTGATATGACTTGCCGCAAACCGGCCAAATGCCGCAGAGCCGCCCGCCTTATTCATCAGGCTGACCATGGCTCCCAAAATCACCAGGAACACCAAAATACCAACGTTATAGCTGTCCGACAAAACGCCGATAATGCCGTCCGAGAAAATATGAGTGATCGTCGTCTCAAACCGAAATCCCGAATACAGAAGTCCTCCCATGATAATACCGACAAACAGGGAACTGTAAACCTCTTTCGTAATCAGGGCAAGCCCGATTGCTACGATTGCCGGAACCAACGCCCAGAACGTCGCGTGCAGGGCCGGCACATACGCCATCTCCTCCTCCGCCGCAAACACCGTTGTAGAATATGCCATTACCAGTAAAAGCACGGTCGGCAAAAGCATCCTCCACCTTTTTTTCATTCGTTTCATGACTTTTTCTTCCTCTCTTCTTAGTGAAATGAAAACCACAAACACGCCGCCTTCCGCCACGCATTTGTGGTATTTTACCCATTATTTTACTCGAACGGACGGAAAGTGTCAAATATTTCTTAGAACCCTTTCGGTTATTGCAGCCAAACGCTGCCGCAGACCGCCTTCACATCCGCGCCTCCATCAGATTCCCCGAGGCATACCGTCTCAGTCCTCTGTAAAACACGGTCACAGCCGCCGTTAACATACAGTCTCCTTACCCCCTTCCTGTAGATGAAAAACATCAGTCCGCAGCCGACTGTCAGATACAGCGCCTGCGCCGCCAGGATCTCCACGCACTTCTCCAAGTGAAAGTCCACCACCAATTTGGCCGGTCCGTAACACACGGTATAAATCGGAGTCAGTTTCAATAACGGCTGTAATGCTTGCGGAAAAATCTCGACCGGGAACAAAATCCCCACCACCAGGATCAGTTTATTGTAAATCCACTGGAAAGGTGTCGTATCCTCGATCCAAAAGGAAAACAAGCTGATGCACAGCTTGAACACCGCATTGATGGTGATCCCCAAAACCGCGCACAGCACCATCACCGGAACCGTGATCCACTGAAAATGCGGTAAAGGCCCGACCAGCGCCGCGGATATCCTTTGCAACCTCCCTCACCACGTTGGCGTTGGCACCGAAATACAGCATCTCCGTCATCATCACATACCAGATCATCTGCTCCTTCGTATAGCCCGCGATCAGCTCCTCGGGCGAGCGATACATATAACCCCAGAGTCTGATATAAATATAGATAAAGACAAAGTATGCAAAAAACCCCAGCGCCACATTAGCGGCATACTGTAAGTTTTCCAGCAATACGGATTTGTAAATCACTCCATATTTCCTCATATCATTCCTCCCCCTGCGCCTTGTAAATCTCTACAATGATATCTTCCAGCGATATGTCATCCCGATCCAAATAATGATGTTTCAAATGCTCCACCGAATCGTCCAACACGATCTGCCCGTCATTCACGATGATGATACGCTGACAGAGCTTCTCGATATCCCCCACATCGTGGCTGGTCAGGAAAATGGTGGTGTGTTCTTTTCGATTCATCTGTCGGATCAGCTCACGGACGTTTTCTTTCACCACCGGGTCCAGACCGATCGTCGGCTCATCCAAAAACAGCACCTTCGGTCTGTGGAGCAGAGACGCTACGATCTCACAGCGGATGCGCTGCCCCAGCGAGAGATTTCTGACAGGTGTGTCAATAAAACTGCGCAACTCGAACCGCTCCGCAAGCTCCGCGATGCGCTCCTCCATCTCCTGTTCCGAAAGATCATAAATCGCCCCGAAAAAGCGGAAGTTATCGTATGGCGTCAAATGTGTCCACAGCTGTTCCTTCTGCCCAAATACTGTGCCGATCTGATAGGCAAGCTGCTTTCTTTTCTTCGTCGGGTCGATCCCCAGCACCTCCACGCAGCCGCCGTCAGGATAGAGGATACCCGTCAGCATCTTAATCGTGGTGCTCTTGCCCGCGCCGTTTGGACCGATAAACGCCAGCATCTCTCCTTCCTCCACCGCAAAGGAAACTCCGTTCACCGCACGGATCTCCTCCGTCTGTGGATGAAAGATTGCCTTGACGCTGCCCCGCATCCCCTTTTCCTTGCGCTTGATGCGAAACGTTTTCGATAAATTTTCCACCTTGATTGCCTGCATGACTGGTTTCTCCTTCCTGCTGCCTTATCTCTAAACGCGAAGAGAACCGCTCTGTTCCGTACACCTCGTGTACTTCCCATGCGGTTCTCCTACTATCTGAATCCCTGACTCCCGATCCCCGCATAGCCAAATAAGACTTTCCGTCTTACGGCCATGCGCTTGTCGGCTTTTATTGCCTTCAGGCTGTGACCGTAACTTGAAAAATCTGCTGAATGACCATAAACTGGGGTCGGGTAATTTGATACATCGTTTTGCCTCCGTCTAAACTGTTATTCTCAGGGGAACCCCTGCATTTTCGGTTTTCTCCCTGATTCATTTTGAATTTTCAGATAGAATAGCACAGCCCAAAGATTTTGTCAAACATTAAATTGCTGTAATAACGGAGATTGTCATATTTTGTTTCACGCTATGCTTTGTCGTGAATCTCCCCATGCAGCTCCTGTAAGGACTTCACTTCGCTTCCCTTGTGGGTTTTCAGGTAATGAATCCCCTCCGCCGTCACCTTCGCTGCCGCCACCGTGGTGATGTAGGGCGCCTTTGCCTTGATCGCCGCCTTACGCAGATAGCTGTCGTCGTGGATGCTGTCCTTGCCCACAGGAGAATTGATGATCAGGTCAAAGTCGCCGTTGGTGATCATATCGCCCACGTTAGGGCGCCCCTCATAGAGCTTCTTCGCTTTCGTGGCGGGAACTCCCGCCGCCGTGATCAGGTTGTACGTGCCCTCGGTCGCCACGATCCGAAAGCCGTCGTTCGCCAGACTTCTCGCCACTTCCACCACTTCGTCCTTATCCTTCTTATTCACGGAAATCAACACCGTGCCCTCAAGCGGCAACTTCGACTGTACCGCCTCCTGCGCCTTGAAGAAGGCCTCGCCGTAGGAGCGGGAAAGACCCAGCACCTCGCCTGTAGAACGCATTTCCGGTCCGAGGATCGGATCTACCTCCGGGAACATATTGAAGGGGAAGACCGCCTCTTTGACGCCATAATTCGGTATCACCTGTTCTTTTAAGCCCGCGATCGGCGAAGGCCGTCCCGTCAGCTCCGAAGTAATGATATCCGTGGCAAGCGGCACCATACGGATATTGCAGACTTTTGACACCAACGGCACGGTGCGGGACGCCCTGGGATTCGCCTCCAGCACGAACACCTTGCCGTTTTCGATGGCATACTGCATGTTCATCAGCCCTTTGACGTGCATCTCCTCCGCAATCTTTCTCGTGTATTCCTTGATGGTCTCCACACTCTCCGGCGGAATGTGCACGGAAGGGATGATGCAGGCGGAATCGCCCGAGTGGATGCCCGCCAGCTCGATATGCTCCATCACCGCGGGCACGAAGGCATGGCTGCCGTCACTGATGGCATCCGCCTCGCATTCCAGCGCATGATTTAAGAAACGGTCGATGAGGATCGGTCTGTCAGGCGTCACACCTACCGCCGCGTTCATGTACTCGGTCATACTCTCGTCGTCATAGACCACTTCCATCCCTCTGCCGCCCAGCACATAGGAAGGGCGCACCATCACCGGATAGCCGATGTCCGACGCAATGGTGATCGCTTCCTCCACCGTGGTCGCCATGCCTGACTCGGGCATGGGAATCTCCAGTTTTTCCATCATGGCGCGGAACTGGTCGCGGTCTTCCGCCAGATCGATGACCGACGGAGAAGTACCGAGGATACGCACCCCGTTCTGCTCCAGCTCGGACGCCAGATTTAAGGGCGTCTGCCCGCCAAACTGTGCGATCACGCCTAACGGTTTTTCTTTGTTGTAAATACTGAGCACATCCTCCAACGTCAGCGGCTCAAAATACAATTTGTCAGATGTGTCGTAGTCGGTCGATACCGTTTCCGGATTACAGTTGACAATGATGGTCTCAAAGCCAAGCTTTTTTAATGCCATCGCCGCGTGCACACAGCAGTAGTCAAACTCAATGCCCTGCCCGATGCGGTTCGGACCGCCGCCAAGGATCATGATCTTTTGTTTTTCTTCGTTTACCGGGTTCTTATCGGGCGCATTGTAGGTAGAATAATAGTAAGCGCTGTTTTCCGTGCCGCTGACATGCACGCCCTCCCAAGCTTCTTCCACGCCGAGCGCAATACGGCGGTTTCTGATATCCGCCTCGGGAATCTCCAACAGCTGGCTTAAATACTTATCGGAAAAACCATCCTTTTTCGCCGTTACCAGCATCTCATCCGGCAGCATCTTCCCTTTGTGCTGCAGAATGGCTTCCTCTTCCTCCACCAGCTCCTTCATCTGTTCGATAAAGTATGTCTTTACTTTCGTGATTTCAAAAATTTCCTCCACTGTCGCGCCTTTTCTGAGTGCCTCATACATCAGGAAATGCCGCTCGCTGGAAGGCGTATCCAGCCGCCTTAACAGCTCCTCTTTGGACAGCGTATCAAAATCCTTCGCGTGTCCCAGACCATAACGCCCCGTCTCCAGGGAACGGATTGCCTTCTGGAACGCTTCTTTATAGGTCTTACCAATGCTCATGACCTCGCCCACGGCGCGCATCTGCGTACCCAGCTTATCTTCCACGCCCTTGAACTTTTCAAACGCCCAACGCGCAAACTTGATCACCACGTAGTCGCCGTCGGGTTGATATTTGTCTAAGGTTCCGTACTTGCCGCAGGGAATATCTTTCAAGGTCAATCCCGCCGCCAGCATGGAAGATACCAGCGCGATCGGGAAACCCGTCGCCTTACTCGCCAGCGCGGAAGACCGCGACGTGCGGGGATTGATTTCGATAACAATGATGCGGTCTGTCACAGGATCATGGGCAAACTGCACATTTGTCCCGCCGATCACCTGCACCGATTCCACGATGCGGTATGCCTGCTCCTGTAACTTTTTCTGGCATTCCTCGGAAATCGTCAGCATGGGAGCGGAACAGAAGGAATCGCCCGTATGGACCCCCAGCGGATCGATATTCTCAATGAAGCAGACGGTAATGATGTTATTGTCCGCATCCCTTACCACCTCAAGTTCCAATTCTTCCCAACCAAGGATCGACTCCTCCACCAGTACCTGCCCGACAAGACTTGCCTGCAAACCTCTGGCGCAGACCACCTTAAGCTCGTCCCTGTTGTAGACTAAGCCGCCTCCCGCGCCGCCCATGGTATATGCGGGACGAAGCACCACCGGGTAACCGAGCTTGTCCGCAATCGAGAGCGCCTCCTCCACGGAGTAAGCCACCTCGCTGCGCGCCATCTCGATCCCTAACGCGTTCATGGTCTTCTTAAATTCAATGCGGTCTTCGCCGCGCTCGATGGCATCGACCTGCACGCCGATGACCTTGACACCGTATTTTTCCAAAATGCCCGCCTTATGGAGTTCTGCGCAAAGATTTAGGCCCGATTGTCCGCCCAGATTCGGAAGCAGCGCATCGGGGCGTTCCTTGGCGATGATCTGTTCCAATCGCTCCACATTGAGCGGCTCGATATAAGTCACATCCGCCGTCTCCGGGTCCGTCATGATGGTCGCCGGGTTGGAGTTGACCAACACGATCTCATACCCCAGCTTGCGAAGCGCCTTACACGCCTGCGTCCCCGAATAGTCAAACTCGCATGCCTGTCCGATGATGATCGGACCCGAACCGATGATTAGTACCTTGTGAATGTCATTTCTGCGTGGCATAATTTTTATCTTCCTTTCATGGTCTCCATATCCTATCTGCTTGTGCTTTAAGAATAAGTATACAAAAAAAACTGCATTTTCACAATGCAGTTTTTTTATAACATATGTAATTTATTCTTTCAGATTTCCAACCGCCGCTTTGCCTATACCGTCTTATATTTTTCAATATAGACAGGGAAGGTATCGGTGCCCTTCATCTCCTTGCCTGCCGAAATAGTGACATTCTTGTCAGTTATGAGATATTCCACGTTCGCGCCGGCTTCCACCACGGTATCCTGCATGAGGATGCAATTCCTGATTCTGGCGCCTTTTCCGACCTTGACGCCACGGAAGATCACGCTGTTTTCCACTTCACCCTCAATCACGCAGCCATCCGCCATCATCACATTCTGCACCTTCGC
>DETS01000013.1 GCA_002361735.1 Lachnospiraceae bacterium UBA3282
GGGGGAGACCCCGTCTCAGGCAGTCTCTGAAACTGCCGTCAGGAAAGGAAGGCATATCTATGATCACAAACTTGAAACTCCCGGCGGACGCACACGGCGCAGTCCGCTACGGCATGACCAATGACTACATGTTCCGCGCCGTTTTACAGTCAAACAACAGGGTGCTGCGCGGGCTGATCTGTTCCCTGCTGCATCTGAGGGATGACGAGGTGGTCTCCGTCATCGTGACCAACCCCATCGTCCTTGGCGAGGCCATCAAGGATAAAGAATTCCGACTGGACGTCAATGTCCTGCTCAATGACAACACGTTGATCAACCTCGAGATGCAGGTGGCAAACCGTTTAAACTGGCACGAGCGCTCCGTCACCTATCTGTGCCGCTCTTTTGACAGTCTGGAGCACGGGCAGGATTACAGTGTCGCAAAACCCGCCATCCAGATCGGTTTCCTTGATTATACGTTATTCCCGGAGCGTCCGAAGTTTTATGATACATACAAACTTTTGAGTATACATGACCATGAAAAATACAGTGACAGTCTGACTCTGTGCGTGATCGATTTATCACGGATAGAACTTGCGACAGAGGAGGACAAAGCGTACCATGTCAATGACTGGGCGAGGCTGTTTAAGGCCTCAACATGGGAGGAGATCAGGATGAGTGCATCGATAGACGAATACCTGCAGGAAGCGGCGGATACGCTGTATGCTCTGAATGCGGATGAAGCGGTGCGCAAGCGCTGCCGTGACCGCCTGGAATATTATCAGGATCTGAAGAATTATGAGCGGAAGATTGAGCGGGACCGTATGGAGCATGAACAGGATCTGCGTAATTATGAACTGAAAATTGAGCGGGACCGCATCGCATATGAGAAGGACAAACAGAAATACGAGCAAAAAATCAAGCAGGATCGTAAAACATATGAGAAGGATAAACAGAAATACGAGCAAAAAATCGAGCAGGATCGTATCACTCATGAGCAGCAGATCGAGCGGATTGTTGCAGAAAAAGATAGCCAGATCCGGCAGCTTCGTGCAGAAATAGAAGAAATGAGAAGGCACCAGAGTAATGACGAAGGAGCATAGATATGCGCATTTTGATAGCCGAGGATGAAACGGAATTGGCAAAGGGACTTAAATTTCTCCTGGAAAAGAATAAGTTTACTGTGGATGCGGTTCGCGACGGCGAGGAGGCTCTGACTTATTTTCAGAGCAGGGATTATGATGTGGTGATTTTAGACATTATGATGCCGAAAGTAAACGGGCTGGAAGTTTTGTGGCGAATACGCGAGGTGGGTTCCGGGGTTCCTGTGTTGATGCTGACGGCAAAGGCGGAGATTGAGGATCGGGTTGCCGGATTGGAGGCGGGGGCGGACGACTATCTGCCGAAACCTTTTGCCAGCCCTGAATTTATTGCCAGAGTGAAGGCGCTTTCGCGGAGAAATGCAGGATATGCCGAAGCCTGCATTTCTTTTGGCAACGTGCGGCTTGACTGCAACCGTTATGAGATGAGCGGCGGCAATCGGTCTGTGCGCCTAAATAATAAGGAATTTCAGGTGACTGTTATGCTGCTGATCATCGTCGGAATCAACGCGGCTAATTATTATAGGACAACTTCCATGCAGGATCATTTGACAAAAGAGCTTCTTTCGCAGGAACAGTCGTTTAGGGAAAGACCCAAGATGCCGCCGCGCGCTTGGGATATATCAGAAAGAGACCCGGAAGCGGCATTTATGACCCGTTTCTTTACCGTTCACTGTGATATGGATGGCAGAGTCAAAGAGGTATTAAGGGACAATATTTCCTCTGTGGATGAAGAAACGGCAAAGGAATATGCGCAGGTCGTTTTTTCGCGGGGCAGGGAAAAGGGTTACTTTAAAAATTATCGGTATCTGATGGGCAGAAGTGATAAAGGCGCGTCGATTCTTTTTGTAAATTCGACGATACAATTACAGTCTATGCGATCCCTGTTTTTGGTATCCCTGGCGATTGGGATTTTCAGCCTGCTGCTGGTATTCTTTTTGGTCCTTGTTTTTTCCAAGCGTGCAATCAGGCCATATCTGAAAAATTTAGAGCAGCAAAAGCAGTTTATCACAGATGCAGGACACGAGTTGAAAACCCCGATTACATCCATAGCCACCAGCGCGGATATTGCGGCAATGGAGCATGAGGGGGACGAATGGATTGAAAATATCCGGAAACAGTCTGCCAGGCTGACGAAGCTGGTGGGGGATATGGTTGCCTTATCAAGGTTGGATGAGGAGACGCCCTTTCCGAAGAAGGATAGATTTTCCCTGAGTGAAGCGGCATGGGAAACGGCTGAGCCTTTTGCGCAGCTGGCGAAGGCAAACGGGAAACATTACAGCCAGCAGATTGAGGAGGATCTGATTTTTTCCGGAGACAGAGATGCCATCCAGCGGATGATATCGATTTTGTTAGATAATGCGGTCAGGTATTCTGATGATGGCGGCGAAATCAGTCTGCGGATTTATCGCAGGCGTGGCAAGGTCTGCATTGAAATGACCAATGAATGTAGTCTGCCGGATGTTTCTGATTTGGACAGACTGTTTGACAGGTTTTACCGCTTAGATGAGTCGCGTTCCGCCGCAACGGGCGGTACGGGAATCGGGCTGTCCATGGTGCGGGCAATCGCGGAGACGCACGGCGGAAAGGCGACCGTGCAGAGTGCGGATGGGAAGGAGATATGTTTTCGGGTGGTGATGTAAGCCGGGCGGTTCTTTATTTCTTTATCACAACATTTGGAGCAATTTCCTTAAATTTCTCCGCATTTTCTGTATGAATTGGAAATAATGATTTGGGATTGACAGTGTCTATCAGTTTTTTTAGCGTGTTTGCATCAGCATGACCGCTTGTGTGCAAAGTGACAATGCGTAAGCCCATTTTCTCACACTCCGACAAGAAGGATTTCATACTATCTGTTTCCCGATAACCGCTCCAAAAGGAATAAATCAGGAGTCCGTTTTCAAACGATATTTTTTGAGAAAGGGATTTTAAATAACGGAACATGGAGTTCCTGACACACATGACAAACGGGCGACTTGCGATAAACGATTTTCCCGCTATATGGTTATGTTTCATAAGTTCAGCGTGTCTCGACGGTGAAGTAATAAATGCGTATACATCGTCGAAATTGGGATTCGGTATATTTTTCCCGGCCGCTGTTGCGATTTCCGCCATATACAATTCTTCAAGGAAAATGCGGTTGCTTTGTTTGGCTGCGCGGTACATTGTCACAATTCGATCAATGTTCATGGATGCTTGCAGAACAAAAACTGGTCCTGTTGCAGTGCGGAATAAATCGACTGCCCGTTTCTCCAGTTCCTGTTCACTGACAGCGACATAATTTTCACGGGAAAGCGTTGTTCCTTCGCATAATAGCGTATCCACGGTTTTGGGGAGCGCATGTAAAAGCGCACTAAAAGATTTCCGACCGTTTGATCGAAAGTCGCCTGTATATAATACCGTTTCGCCATCCGCTTCACAAAACAGCATATAACTGTCAAAAGCGGAATGATCGCAGAGATAGGGGATGACAGAAATGTCGCCAATGGTTATTGTCTGCCTATGATGTAAAAATCCTTTGGGTGTAAATGTTTCTATTCTTCGGTAACGATCTGCAGCCAGAATAATATTGTAACTAGCCTCGCCGAGATAAACAGGTATCTCTTTGTGAGCATGATAAACAAGTCCGATATGATCGCCATGATAATGGGAAATAATAATTGCGTCATAGCCGGCATAGTCAAACAGTCCTTGGATTTTGGGCAGGGGCTGACCGTCGGAATCGGTAAGTTCCAGACCGGCATCCAGTAATATTTTTGTGTGATCGGTGGCAATTTCGATCATGTTGCCGCCAATTTGGTTTTGCCCTCTGAGAATGTGTATGTTCATTTTTTCATTCTCTATCCCTCCACAACAGTATATTTTTCTCCCTTCATAAGGTAGTATGGTTTGCTGTCAAGCAAGGCCATTAATTTATGTAAGTGAGGGCGGTGCTGAGACATTTCCTGAAATTGTTCTCCGTCGTAAAATACAAAGGGACTTGCTTTTACTATTACATCTTCCGGTTCATATATATAATACTTTTTCAATTTACATTCAAAGTTATTTATCAGTTTTTCCGGCGCAACGGTCTTTAAGTATGTATAGCCTTCTAAAACACAGCGCAGCATTGTTTCTTTGCTGTCCGGTTTTTTGAGTTCCAGAACCCGCACGGTTTTCCCATCAAAAGAAAGCAGGTCTATTTTGCCCGCCTCATCATCGGCATTTGATTTAAGCGGCGTTTGATAGTCAATGATCCTTCCGATCAGATCAAGAGGGCCCTGCTCTTTGCTCTGATTAAAAATCTGCATGGCAATTTTTTCTTCTTCCCGATTGGAAGCGGGATCATATTTGCCGTCGTGTCCCTTGGTATAATAAGTAGTTTCCCGCGTGATGCGATCGATAACGTATTCTGTGATATGATCACATAAAAATTCTGCGATGATTTCGGAATAAAATTCTTGGGTATCTGAGGATTTGCCCCTGTAATTGATAAACCCTTGTTTATAAAATGTATTTTTATTCTGAAAGGCTTCTTTGCACTGTTCCAGAATCTGCGCTCTTGTGTAACCCATTCGAAATCTCCTCCTTTATAAAAAACGTGGCTGTTTTTACTTTGAAATAATCGTTCATGGAAACGGAAACGCTTTTTTGTCCTTTGTAATTCAGTGCAAATTTGAATACCATACCCCAAAATGCGCCGATGCTTTTTTTAACAAAAACAGGTAACTCGGCATCGCTTTTACCCGTCAGGATGATAAAATCATTTTTATAATATGTGAGAAAGGTTTTAACGGGAGGAATACAAAAGATATCGTTGCAAAATATGATGTGTGATAATAACTGTTCATCGCAGATCGCTTCGATACATTTATTCCAATAGCCCGCATATACCTCATTTTCTTGAAATTCTCTAAAATGCGTATAAGTTGTGGAAAAATTATCCTCTATATATTGTTTCATTAAATGCCTCAAAATGTTCATATGTAAAATTACTATATGTACAGTATCATATATATGGTCAAATTGTCAAACTGTATGTTTGCAAGCATTCTAAATTTGTTCACCAAAAATCACATCTGTTTTTAAGTACATTTCAGGAACACCTTCTATACTTTACCCATGCTTTCAACACAATGTGCCAAGCTTCGTTTTTTATGCAAGCAAGGGACAGCAATAAAGCAGTCATAAAACAGTGGCAGAAAGGAGAGGGCATGATGAATCCGGAAGAGGGTTTTCGACATGAGTTAAAATACCGAATCAGTTACACGGACAAGGCGCTGCGGGAAAAAGTGCAGGGCATTCCCGTGCGGGAGAAGTTTAGAATCCGATATTACAATAACGATTTTTCTTATCTAGTGCTGGAAAAGAAAATCAAAAATAACACACTTTGCAGAAAGGTCGATGAGCAGATCACCGAGGAAGAATGCAGAAAATTATTGGCGGGTGAGATTGCTTGGATGCGGGATCATCCCGCGCCGCTGGTGCAGGAATTATATGCGAAAATGCACTGCCAGATACTTCGTCCGCGGGTGCTGGTTTCTTATATTCGCGAGCCGTATGTTTATCGGGCGGGAAATGTAAGAATCACATTTGATTCCGATATCCGCACCACGCTGTATCATAAGGAGTTTCCGGAGGAGCGGGTTATTGCTATCAGCACGACGAACGGACCGCAGGAGAGGATATTGGAAATAAAATACGATGCGTTTCTGCCGGAGATCATTCGTAAACTGATACAAACGAATACGTTGCGTCAGACGGCGTTTTCAAAATACGAGGCTTGTCGGTGTTATGGTTAAAAAGAAGGGAGAAAAATATGACTTTTAATGATATCTTTAAATCCAGTTTTTTGGAAAATGTAACGCAGTTTTCACCGCTTGACACGCTGATCGGAATGCTGTTTGCGCTTGTTATCGGTCTGTTTATTTTTGTGATCTATAAAAAGACGTTTAACGGCGTGATGTATTCGAGCAGCTTTGCGCTGACGTTGGTGGGACTGGCTCTGGTGACAACGTTGGTGATCATGGCAGTGACCTCCAATGTCGTGCTTTCCCTCGGTATGGTGGGTGCGCTTTCCATCGTTCGTTTTCGGGCAGTGATCAAGGAGCCGATTGAAATTGTATATCTGTTCTGGTCGATTGCGGCAGGGATTGTGATCGGCGCGGGCATTGAGCTGACAGCGGAAGTACGCCTGAAAGATGCGGCGACATCCTTTGTCAACGGCATACAGAAAATAGATGGCGTAGATCATGTTACTCTGGTAAGTTACAACGGCGAGTATATGTCATAGCAAAATGCAGCGCAGAAACGGAGAGCAGATTAAAAAATAAGTCTGATGATTCTGCAAAAACGTTTCGGAATGGAGGAAAACATGATTTCCTACAAACATATCACGAAAATCATTGGGTTAATGATGGCAGCTGCCGTTACATTATGTTTTTGGATGATAATTTTTTCACAGGAAGTAGTGGAGACAATGGGCGGCGTTAAGGTACCGATGGAATATGAAGATATGCTGTTTGATACGGATACGCCTTTTGACGGAACAGAGTTTTTTGATGCCCTGCTGGAGAATGAAGAATATTTTTCCCGCTATCATGCGTATTTGCGGCAGTTGACACAGGAGTATGTGTTTAGCGGAAGATTTGAAATGGTTTATCAGAAGATCCGCAGTCAGATTGATGCGCCGGTGGAAACGGATCCGACCGCCTTCTATTCTTATGAGGAGTATCAGGCGGGTGTTAAAATGCTGTATCAGACGGTGATGCTGCGGGCGGAAAGTATTGAGGGACAGATAAACGGTACGATACCTGCTGCGGACGAGGAACAGCGTGCGGATATCTCAAATTTGGTAGATGCCTCAAATATTGATATTTCCGTTATGGGTGTGATGGACATGGGAGAAAGGGCGCAGTAGCGGGGAAGATAACGGCTAAAATTATGTTGTTGTGAGATCGTGTGTATCCGTGATAAAATAGAGATATAATTTCACCGAGAGACATACGCCCATGATTTTAAGGGTATGGACTGTCATAGAAAAAAGGAAAGGCGGAAGACACTATGAGACAGACACAGTTTGCATATCAGGATAAGGCTTCTTTTGCGGAAGCTCTGCAATCGTTTCAGCGGAATCATGCGGCGGGCAGCGGACCGAGGCTGTTTCAGATTTATTCAGAGGTGCTCGATCCGGCTGTCATTGCGGATGTGACGGGTACGATTGAAGAATACTTTCCGGAGACGCCGTATTTCGGATGTTCTACGAGTGGAAATATCATTGACTGTGAGCTGTCTGAAAATATTACGGTTGTTTGTACGGATTTTGAGCTGCCCACAACACAATTTGCGATTTTTCAATATGATATGGCAAAGTTGTCTGTAGATGAGATTACGGCGCAGATTGTAGAAGAGACCCGCAAAAATCCTTGGGTGAAAGCAGTCGAGATGTATTTCACGATTCCCGAAGGTTCCACGACACAGTTTTGTGACGGATTGAAAGATCTGAGGGACGATATTCAAATTTTTGGCGGCGTCACCTGCAGCGATGATATCACCAGTGATGATTCCTGCGTCTTTACGAGAGCTTTTGGGTTTTCCGAAACATCTATCATTATCGTATTTTACGGCGGCGAAGACTTTTATGTGGATTCGATCAAGGTGACGGGCTGGAAACCTCTCGGCAGGAAATTCCATGTGACAAAGTCGCAGGGTTCCCTGTTGCAGGAATTGGACGGCATTCCCGCTTATGAGGTGTATCGCAAATATCTGAATATTAAAAATGACGAGAATTTCTTTTATAATACCTTGGAATTTCCGCTGTTTTACGAGCATAATGACACGACCATCCTGCGGACGCCGGTATCCAGCAACGCGGACGGTTCCATCAATATGACTTCGGATATGGATATTGGATCCGTGGTGCGTATTTCGTACGGCGATTCCAGGACTATCGTGGAAAGCATCAGGCAGGACAGTCAGGGGATCGCGGATTTTGCGCCTGACGTTCTTCACATTTTTTCCTGTGCGGCGCGCAGAACGTTCTGGACGAATAAAGAGCCGACCTATGAGATTCAGCCTTTTCATGATATTTCCGCCTCCTGCGGTTTTTTCTCCCATGGGGAGTTCCTGCGTACGAAGGGAAAGTTGAATCAGCATAACGTAACGCTGGTGATTGCCGCTATGAGGGAGGGTGAGAAAAAGGAGGCTGTGAAGCGGCCCGAAACACAGGATGACAACATGCTTTCGAGAGTGCCTCTCGTTTCCCGCCTTGCGACTTTTATCAGCGTAACGTCGCTGGAGCTGGAAAATACCAATAAACAGTTGGAGTTGGTGAACGATAAATTAAAAATGGCGGCGATCATTGACGGCTTGACAGGGTTGTATAACCGCAAAGAGATCCAAAGCCAGATTGAGGAGGCGCTTTCCAGAGTCGATCAAGAGCAGTTTTCGCTGGTCATGTTGGACATCGACAATTTTAAACAGGTGAACGATACCTATGGGCATCAGGAAGGCGATATGGTGATCGTTGCGCTGGCAGATATCCTGCGCAACCGACGGGTCGGACAGAAACAGAACGTTTCTTCCGGCAGATGGGGCGGGGAGGAATTTATGGTGCTCCTGCGGGGGACGGATGCTGATTCGGCGGCATATATCGCGGACCTCATGCGTGAGAGTTTCGCCAATACCACCTTTAAGGGGATTCGCCCGCAGACGGTGAGCTTGGGCGTGACGCAGGCGCGGAAAGACGATACGGCGGACTCTTTATGCTCACGCGTGGATATGGCGCTCTATAAGGCGAAGAAGGGCGGTAAGAACCGGGTAGAAGTCGAGTGAGCGGAATGCTGATTGTATTTGCGGGAAAGGTGTTTTGAAAAGAAATTTTATTTGCATCCGAAAGATAGCGCTGCGGATTGGTATGCCTGCCGTATCTCGCACATACGATATAATAAGTTATTGGGCATGGGGGCTTCCATGTTAAATTACATTTGGGCATTTATGATTCTGATCGGCGTCGTGTATGGTGCATTTACCGGGAAAATGGCGGAGGTGACGAATGCCGCGCTTGACTCTGCCGGTGATGCGGTGTCCCTGTGTATCACGATGATCGGTGTGATGGCGCTGTGGGTGGGCTTGATGGAGATCGCGCAGAAGTCCGGACTGATTGCAAAGCTGACGAGAGGGATACAACCCTTCATCAGCTTTCTTTTTCCGCGGATTCCCAAAAGGCATCCTGCGAGAGAATATATTGCAACGAATCTGATCGCCAATGTGCTGGGACTCGGATGGGCGTGTACACCCGCGGGATTAAAGGCGATGGAAGAATTGGCGAAGCTGGAGGAGGAGCGGGGGACGGTTGGGTATGCGTCGGCAGATGTCGGAGCAGAAATAGCCGGTGGACATGGCGGAAAAAGTGTGGCGGATGGGCTGGTAGACGCAAATAGGAGAAGGGGAAAACGGGAGCGAATTGCCAGCAGTGAGATGTGCACGTTTTTGATTTTGAATATTTCTTCCCTACAGTTGATTCCTGTCAATATGATTGCATACAGGAGCCAGTACGGGAGTGTGAACCCGGCGGGAATTATTGCGCCGGCGATTGTGGCGACGTTTGTCAGTACGTTGACGGCGGTGGTATATTGTAAGGCAAAGGATAGGAAACCTGGCGGATAAAACAGAAAGATTCTAGAAACTGAGCGAGGAATAACCCCATATGATACACTTATACACCGGAAACGGAAAAGGAAAGACAAGCGCGGCGATCGGTCTGGGCATACGGGCGGCAGGCTGGAAGCGGTGCGTTTGTTTTGCGCAGTTTATGAAAGGAAACGACACGGGAGAATTGCATGTGTTGGAGAAAATGCCTGAAGTGATGATTCTGCGGAGTCAGAAGAATTTTGGCTTCTATCATACCATGTCCGAGAGCGACAAGGCGGAACTTACCGAGATTCATAATGAAATATTGGACAGGCTTATGGAAACGGCGGAGAGCGGAAATTGTGATGTGATGATTCTGGATGAGGTGACGTATCCGGTCAAGTGGGGACTTTTAAGTATGGAAAAACTGAAAAGACTGTTGGCGCTTGGAAAAGAAGATGCAGGGAAGGAAATCGAAATTGTGCTCACGGGGCGCGATGTGGGAAATGTCTTGCGGGATGCAGCTGATTATATTACAGAGATGGAATGTGTGCGGCATCCGTTTGAGCGTGGCGTAGAGGCGAGAAAAGGGATTGAATTTTAAGGTGTGGTGAACATGGCGGCTTTTTTTGAGGAATTACTGGCTGGATTTTTGGAAGAAGACTTTTTGAAAAGTGTGCAGAAGAAATTTCATTATGGGGAAGATCAGTTTCAGGCGCTTGCGGCAGTTGCGGGAGAAATGCTGCCGCCCATTCAGGAAGAGGCTTTTTGGGAAAAGGAGATACATAATAGTCATACAGGACAGAAATCTTCTCGCCTGACTTATGAGGATGTTGTGATATCCTTGGGGAAAGGGGTAGACGAACTTCAGGATGGATACAGCGATCAGGGGATGCTGTTGGAAAGTTATATGGTGGAAACGCTGGCGAGTGAACTGCTCATGAGAAGTTATAGCGCCTATAACAGATGGACGCAGGCGGATGGTGTGTGGCATGTGGCGCGGTATCATTTCCTTGGAAGTGAGGAGGATTTTCCGCTGAAAATGCTGCCGGATCTGTTGAAAAATCTGACCGATTTGGTAAGCTGTAATCGTTATTTTTATATGGAACCGAAGAAAAGCGTGGTTTTTGTGGCGGAATTGACACAGGACCCGGTGGTGCAGTGTGAGGGTATTTGCGTCGGCTGCAAAAGGGCAGACTGCCCTAATAAGATGGAAGAGGATTCCCACAGTGGATATTTGGACAGATTTGCTCCGGATATGCCGTTGACGTATGGTTACAGCAGGATTTTGGGCAGGTTGTAGTCAAAAAGGAAGCGCGTCGTTTTTAACGATTTTATATAACTCCTCCGTTGCCAGTCTCGCCTTTGCCACAATATCGCCGCAGCCTTGGGGAAAACAATAGTACTGTACCTGCTCGGTTCCGATGCTGATCATATCGCCGATCTCATACCAGAAAAAGTCGGAATAGAGACTGTAAGAGGCGAGCGGCTCCTGATGATAATCAAGCTTTCCGTCACAGCCCGTCAGATGAAAACCGTCTTTGGAATGCGTGAGGGTTCCTTCACCTACCTGACAGATTTTCTTTGTGTTGACCAGCATATAGATGGAAACGGGCATTTCCATGCGGTAGGTATCTGACAGGATTTCTTCTCTCACGCACTCCCGCTCCCAGCGGTACCAGTCGGGAATGTGCGTGAAACTGCGTGCTGCAGTTTGCGGTATTTGCAGCGTTTCCGGTTTGAGTTCTGCACTTTCTTCCGGCCGGGGTCTTAAACTTTCTATAGGAGTTCTGTTTTTTTCGTCCATCAATTTTAAATAACCGTATTCTGTTAATTCATAAGTTTCTCCGCAATGTTGGCAGCTGAGAGTCGTGCCCTGACCGAGCATTTTCCCCTCGATCAGGCAATGCGGGCATTTATAGAGCATGCGGTTTAAGCCGTCCGCGCGGAAAGGTTCTTTGATGCGCACTTTATTTTCCTGTTGCCAGCGGAAATAGTCGAAGGTGAATTTTTCTTTCAGGATGTCGTTTAATTCCTGCGGAGATTTTTCTTCGATTTCTTCAGGGGAAAGAAGATACTCTACCTCAGCGGACACCCGCACCTTGCGAAGCTGGAGATTATTGTACAAGGGGTCTCTCGCAAAAGCGCCCTCGGTGCGGATCATAACCACGGGAACCTTCAAAATTTTCAGGCATTTTCCAAGGCTGTCCGGCAGGGGCGTCTGTGTGCCGTCAAAGCTGTAGCTTGCTTCGGGAAACATCAAAATAGAACTTTTCAATGTCTTCGTGGCGTAGACCATATCGCGCACGAGGGTCACGTCTGTCATAAATTTGCGGGTGGGAATGCAGCCGATCATGCGCATCAGGCGGGGTTTGCCGACGAAGCCGTCCAGCGTGCAGATGATGTGAAAAGGGCGGGTGCATAAAAGTCTTGCCGCCACCTTTAAGTCAATAAAGCTGGAATGGTTCATCAAGATCAGGCAGGGCTCGTTTCTACCCAGCTTTTCGATGCCGATGAGACGATAGGTAAACCGTGTCCGCCAGAGATCCCAGAGGGATGCCATCAAAAGGATGAGGCGGAAAACGAAGTATTGTCGGAGAGGTTTTTTATGTATGGCATGAGGAAGCGCAAGAGCTTCTTCGTAGGTCATCTTTGCAGACTTTATCTTCAAGGTGAGTCTCCTCTATTCTTCGCGTTGATTTGAATCACAGTCAGTGAAAATTTTTGAAGCTGTCAATAATACAATATCATAATTGCAGATAGAATGCCACCTGATTGGCATGCGATTTGCAGATTAAAGATGCTATTGACGGGAAGACCTTATAACCGCTAAAATCATATAGCAGAAAATATATTTTGGCATGAAGGGGAGATTCGGGAAGTCCTTTCCCATGAAGAATTGGACGAACGCTGCAAAAGTTACCTTTCTCTGGAAGCTGTTGATGTCAATCAACTGACGGTAGTATTGGAAGAAAAGCTGCACACGCAGAATTTCCAAGTGATGCCGGACAAGAGTGTGAAGCTGTTTGATTGTCTGGATGAAAGAGAGCGGGTAGGACGTGTTCTGCATGAAAATGGCGTGATTGTCACAAAGATGGCGGTGTGCGGGACGAGTCTGGAAGAATACTTTATGAGTGTCATCGGTGTGAAAGGAGAGAATAGAGATGCTTAGTTTGTTACGCAGTGAATGGTATCAGGTAAGGAAATCTTTGTATTTGCAAATAACAGTTGGCGTGGTCGCGGTTTTTTCTTTTTGGTTTGGCGGTCAATTTACTGATGCGTCTCATGTTCATATGTCGCATTTGTATACTTTATATTGGGGAGGTTCTATCTGTCAGTGGATGGGAGACAGCGCGATGGGACTGCTGCTTGCCAGTTTATTTGCGGGTTGGATGATTGGCGGGAGCTTTGAGAATCGGGTGATTCAGGCAGCTGTTTCCTATGGGAAAAAGAGAAGCGCCGTTTATCTTGTCAAGATGATCATGTATTCCCTCGTGGTGACAGTGCTGTGCCTGCTTTACTGGTGTGCGTCGGCGGTTCCGACAGGGATTAAAAACGGAATGGGCACGGAGGAACTCTGTGGAAATCTATGCCACGTATCCTATCTGATCGGTATGCTTGCCGCCGGCAGTCTTGCCTTTATCAGTTTGTTTATGGTCTGCGGCGTGATTGCATTCTGCGTGCGGAAGACGGGTACCACGATGGGCATCTGCTTTGTCTGTATTTTAGCAGGCGGAAATCTTTTGGCATCGGTCGTTCCTGAAAATATCGCAGAAATTATTCGTTACACACCGCTTGCTTTGAGTCAGCATGTCACGAAAATAGATGTGACATGGACGGATATTGGGCAGACCGCGGGGATCAGTCTGATCTGGATTTTGTTTTTTGGGACGATTGGATATCTTAAGTTTCGCAAGACGGAACTAAAGTAAGGCAAAGTCGCGAGCGATGCCGTAGGGTTTTTGCGTGTACATTGTGGAGATAGTAAGCATAGGAGAGAAGACGATGGAGCTTGCAATTCTTGCCATCAGTGTATTGTGTGTTATTTTGCTTGTCTGCCTTGTGGGTTTGAAATGGCAGCTGCATAGTGTAAGGCGGCAGTTGGAATGTCGGGTCGGCGTTCCCATCAAAAAGCCGCTGGCATTGGAAATGCAGGATAAGGACCTGATGGCAATGACTGTGGCGTTGAATCAGATTTTCAGTGAGGACGAGGCATTCCGAAATGTGCAGAGCAGGAATGAAAATGCGTATCGGGAAATGATTACGAATATCTCCCACGACCTGCGCACGCCGCTCACCGTCCTGAAAGGCTATCTGCAGCTAATGGAGCGCTGTGAGATGGATGATGCGGGCAAAGAATATTTGTCTGTTTGCTTTCGGCATTCCGAAGAATTGGAGCGGCGGGTCAGTCAGTTTTTTGAATACTCCTATTGGATGAATCAGGAACGGGAAATACCGTTGGAAATTGTAAATGTCACCAATCTAATCGCGGATTGCATGACGGATTTTATTCCTATGTTTGAAGAAAAAGGGCTTACGATGCGCTTAGAGCAGGACACGATTTATAAGGCGCTTGCGGAGGAAGAACTGTTTCGGCGGGTGATGCAGAATCTTTTGAAAAACTGCCTGCAGTACTCCGTGGGCGAGGTGGTGGTTTCCATTATGCGTGATGCAGGCAGACAAGACGGCACGCCGGACAGCCGTATCTGTATCTGCGTGCAGAATCCGATCGCCGAAGATTCCAAGCTTGATCCCGATAAAATATTTCAGCGGTTCTATGTGGAAAGAGAGGAACGCAACCAATCCACCGGGCTGGGTTTATCCATTGTCAAACTCCTTGTGGAAAAAATGCAGGGAGAGGTATTTGCCTGTCGCGAAGGGAATCTGCTGCGCGTCGGCTTCTGTCTGAAAACAAGATAAGTTTTTCAACTAACTATTTTTTCGTTTTCTAATCATGTGAATGACAATGACCGCAGCTATAATTAATGCAATCCCTCCAAATAAAGGAAGCCATGTGTCAGTAACACTTTGCCAAACGGCACTCCAATTTATATTTTTCGGCATATTTTAAACCTCCAATTCTTCAATTTGTCTTTCCATAACCATATGTTTACATGACAGATAAGTGACAATGAAATATCCACCATACACAAGCAAGAACATCAAAACAGTAACGCCAATATTTGTAGATATGTGCATATTTAGAAATTCTTCTACAATCGCTGTGATTTTTCCAATTCCAAAGGCTGAAAACATTCCTGCAAGCAAAAGCGGCGAGGCAAAGAATATCGCTATCTGCTTGAATAAAGCTCCGAAAAGTAACCGGCTATCCGTCCCCAGCTTTTGTAATAATCCGTATCGGTAAACATTATCTGCGGTTTCTGTCAACTGTTTTAGGGACAGCAGCGCGGCGCATATCAGCAGAAACACCAGCCCGATATAGCAGCATAAGAATACCAGCAACGCGCAGGAGCCGTAATACATACTGCCGAGCATTATTTTTTCAGTATACCGATACCCCTCTGTTTCCCATTCCAGCCCAATCGGTATCATTTTCTGCAATATTTCATCTGTATTGATACCGGGTTTATACTGTACTAACAAAATATTTATGTCTTTCGTTAAAGACGCAGCGACATGATCGGGAACAATAAAGGTTCCCCTGTCGTTATTACCTACCGAAGTCATCAAAACAGTTTCACCCAGCGGCTTCTTCCCACCCGGCTGCAAAATCGTCCCATTCAAGTCAATTTCCGTACAGGATTGCAAAAATGAATCAATATATTGCAAAGTGCCTTTGTAATTACAGTTTAAGAGAAATTCATTATCAGCAAGACTTATGGGGGCTTTCCCCTGTGTCGCTAATGCACGGTTAAAATCTGAAATGGAAACTACCGAAACACCCACTTCGGGAATGTCACTGTCAATGTGCCATAAGTTTAAGTCCTGTCCCTCAAACAAATCCCCATAGGTTATTTCTGCTTCATAAAGGCTGATCTGCGATATGCTGTCTGCATAGATACCCATATCCACGTCCCTTGATTTCAGATATGCCGCAATGTCCGTTTCTCCCGCCACATCAATATCAGAGGCAACATTCAGATCATAAGGAAGCGCAGCTTTAGACGTTTCATTCATGGTTAAAGCAGAACTGATCCCCACGGATATACCACAAATAGATATGGTGAGCAAAGCGCATACTACGCTCATAGTCATAAAATCCGTCTGCACTTTACTTCCGATCTGTCGGCTTAAAAAGGTATTCAGCCCTTTCAGATAAATTTTTCTGTTTGCCTGTATCGCTGTAAGCAATGCTGCAGATACAGAAAAGAAGAAAAGAATCGTCCCTGCCGCTAATAAAACGACTGCAATCTGAAACCATGAATTTTCGCGGCTGGGAAGGATACCATAGTGCTGAATCATCACGCCGGAAGAAACAATACAAAGGATAGAAAGCGCGGCTAAAGAAATCCCGGCGGCTTTGTTCCTTAGTGCCATGACTTCATTCTTCCTGCCGGCGGTCAACAGGTCGATCAACTTGACCGAAGAAACCGTGCGCACATTGAAAATCATGACAATCAGAAAAAGCAATACAAAACAGCCGATCGTCTTTTTCAGCGCACTTATGGAAAAAACAATCTGAAACTTACTCATATCGATTGCAAACAGGCGTAAAGAAAATATGGAAAGCCCCTGTGACAAAAGCAGCCCTAATATAAGCCCAAACACAAGTGACAGAATACCCACGCATAAGGTTTCCCCGGCAAAAATCCTTGCTATTTTCCCTTTTTCCATTCCTAACAATGTATAAATCCCTAATTCCTTTTTCCTGCGTTTTAAGAGGAACTGATTTGCATACAGGATAAGAAACGCAAGGGTGGCAGCCACTACAAAAGATAATGCAGAAAGCAATATCCCTAACTGGTCAGAAAGTAATTGCTTTGTTGCGTCAAGATCATTTAATGCCGGCTGGGTCTGAATGGAATTGAAAGCGTAAAACATACTTACCGAAACCGTAAGCGTCAAGAAATAAATCATATAGTCCTGTATGTTTTTACGCACATTGCGAATCATCATTTTACCTAAGCTAATTTTATTAGCTTTTGTCATTGGTTTCACCTCCCAATACAGAAACTACCTCCATGATTTCCTCGAAAAATTCTTTCCGTGATTTTGCTCCACGGTGAATTTCGTTGAAAATTTTCCCGTCCTTAATAAAAAGAATACGGCGGCAATAACTGGCTGTGAAAGAATCATGCGTTACCATGAGAATTGTTGCAGAAAGGTTTTGGTTCAATTCTTCCAGCATATCCAAAAGCATATGGGAAGAACGGGAATCCAACGCACCCGTAGGTTCATCCGCCAAAACAAGAGCCGGATTTGTTACCATTGCACGGGCGGCGGCTACACGCTGCTGTTGTCCGCCGGACATTTGATAGGGGTATTTTTCCAAAACTTCCGTGATATTCAATGCCCTTGCAATTTCCTGTACCCTTTTATCAATCTCTTTTGCTTTTATGCCGGAAATGGATAGGGCAAGGGAGATATTCTCATACGCAGTCAATGTATCAAGCAGATTAAAGTCTTGAAAGATAAATCCCAGTTTTTCGCGCCGAAAAGCCGATAACTGTTTTCCGCGTAAAGTAGTAATGTCTTTTCCCTCAACTAAAATTTTTCCGCTGGTTACTGTGTCGATTGTGGAAATGCAGTTCAGCAATGTTGTCTTACCGGAGCCGGACGCGCCCATGATACCGACAAATTCACCTTTGTGGGCAGACAGGGAAATACGATTAACAGCTTTGGTAATGTTTCCTTTGTTTCCATAATATTTTTGAATGTCAGAAACTTCTAAAATGGGGGTGCCCATAATTTTATGCCTCCTTGAATTTGTTAGTTCACATTTTACATTCAAAAAATAAAATACGCCATTAAAAAACCTTACATTTTCATTACCGAAATGTAAGGTTAAAAATTTTCTTTGGGGAACGTGATTTTTATGGTTGTTCCATTTTCAAGGCTGCTTGCCGCCGATATTTCCATATTCATTTTACGGCATAATTTCCGGCATAAATATAACCCCATACCTGTTGACTTTCCAAATTTACGCCCGTTTTCCCCGGTAAATCCTTTATCAAAAATCCTCGGAATATCTGCTTCGGTTATACCAATTCCATTATCGGAGATAGAAAGGCTGCACCCGTTATCAAATGAACTTCCCTCAAAAGTGAGGATTAGTTTTCCTTTTGCATATTTAACGGAATTTGCAATGATCTGTCCTATGATAAACACACACCATTTCCGATCGGCAAATACCGGAATATCCAAATTGACAAATACAGGTTTACCGCGGGCGACAATCATCTGTTTGGAATAGCTTTTCAATGCTTCCTGCACCAGTATTTTCATAGTTACCTTTTCTATCTTAAAATCCTTCTCCAAAGTTGTACTTCTCGCATAGAAAAGGGCTTGTTCTACAAAATGATCTATTTTATTTAATTCATCATCTATGCGGATTGTAGAAATATTCTTGTCATTCTCAATGATTAAATGGGCGGAGGTGATCGGCGTTTTGATTTCATGTACCCACATTTCGATATATTCTCGGTACTCCTGATTAGCAGCCCTCGCTTCCGCCAGTTTATCATTCATGTACTTATGAGACAGGCGCAACATTTGATATAATAATTTCCCATCAAGAAATCCCGGCTTTTTTACAAGCTCTGCTAATAAAGTCTTTTCGTCAAGTTCGTCAAACAAAGCTGTGAATGCGCAGTAATATTTCCTTTTTCTTGTATAATCCCAAACAAACGCCGCAAAAAAAGAAAACCCGAATATGATTTCGATATAAATAATAAATTCATAACGCAATCCCATCAGCCAAAGAAGCCCCATAGAAAAAATGGCAGCTGCCAAAAACATTACAATAGAAAAAAGGCGGTCAATGATATAATCGGTCAGTTTCATACTTGCACCTCCATATCATCTCTGACACAAATTCCCATGAAAAGTACGGTGCAAGTATTATGCACACACGCAGGCGTGGCGCGTGTACGCTCAGCGCAGCAAGTGCGCAGAGCTGTTGCTATGGTCTTTCTTTTCATACTCTGTACCCCAATCCACGTTTTGTTTCCAGATAATCGGGCACGCCAATCTCCGATAACTTTTTACGCAATCGCACAATATTAACATTGAGTGTGTTTTCGTCTATAAATTCGTCGCTCTGCCATAATTCATCTATGATCGCGTCGCGCGGTATCACATTGCCTTTGTTTACAACCAGCAAACGCAGTATGCCAAGTTCATTTTTTGTTAAATCCACCTCTTTATCCCCATAAGAAGCAGTAGCCTTTAGCAGATTGATTGTCAGTCCTTTATGAGTAAGGATAGAAGGAACCTGTGCTTCATAAGTTCTTTTTAATATTTTTTCTATACGCGCCATCAATACCTGTGCGTTATAAGGCTTTACCATAAAATCGTCTGCACCGATATTTAGACTCATCAATTCGTCAAAGTCTGTATTTCTGCTTGTCAGAACAATAATCGGAATATTTGACTGTTTCCGAATCTCACGGCATATCGTATAACCGTCTTGATATGGCAAGTTTATATCCAGCAGTACAAGGTCTGCTTCCGCTTTCAAAATATGGTCTGTAATATGTGCGAAATCAGTGCTGCTTTCATAAGCATAGCCATATTTTTGTAACAGAACGGACAGCTCTTTACAAATCTCTGTTTCATCTTCAACAACAAATATTTTCATTCTTAGTTTTCCTCCGCAATATCCGCAAGCTCGCAGCGAATAACAGATAGTAAGTCCTGCGGCGAAAGTTCGATTTGGTAACCGACCTTCCCTGCGCTCACAAATATCTTTTCATATTGTTTCGCCGTCTCATGGATGAAAGTCGGGAACTGCTTTTTCATGCCGATCGGGGAACAGCCGCCATGCACATAGCCTGTCAGCGGCAGCAGTTCCTTTTGCTTTATCATATTGACGGCCTTTTCGCCCGCCGCTTTCGCGGCTTTTTTTAAGTCAAGCTCTGCCTGTACGGGGACCACGAATACATAGTAGCTGCCGGACTTTCCCTGCGTGACCAGCGTCTTAAAAACATGCGCAGGATCTTCGCCGAGGATTCCTGCGATCTGTTCGCCGCTCATTGTTGGGTCAGGTTCATAGGTGTGGCTTTCATAAGGGATTTTTTTGCCGTCTAAAACGCGCATTACGTTGGTTTTGTCGTTATTTTTCAAAACTTGTTCCTCCGTGGTAATCGAGTTCTCATTTGCATATCAGTTACGCTTTGCGTCACAATATTGAGAAAATTATATTCCAACTATATGATAATTACAATAAAAATCGTTAAAATACGCCCTTTTTCCGCATATGCAACGGAAAGTAACATGAAAAAAGCAAATGAATACAACTGTTGGTGGCGTGGCAACCCCTTTTTCGATATGGTTATCACGATCGTATATGGCAGCAAATGCAGCGGGCTTTGTGTCTGTGCGCACTTGACACAAATCTGTTTATGCGAATCTTTGGCAAGTCAACACCCCCGCAGCAAGCTGACGGGGCATCAAACTTGCAGCGCAGCAAGCTGCGGGGTATGTGACCCTCGCGGCATTCGCCAAATGTCTGCTTCGCAGCCGCTTGGCTCATTGCTCGCGGGAATAAAAAATGTGCGCAGGAATGGAGAGTATCATGGAAAGAGAGACAGTCATATCAGCAAAACATTTGAAAAAAGCTTTTGGCAAAGGGGAAAGCAGGCAGGTCATTTATTCAGACTTGGATATTGACATTTATAAGGGTGATTTTACCGTTATCATGGGGTCATCGGGAGCAGGGAAATCTACCCTGATGTATTCCCTTTCCGGGATGGATAAGCCGGACGGCGGGGAAATTCACTTTGACGGAACAGACATCACGAAGTTAAACAATGACAAGCTGGCTGTGTTTCGGCGGAAAGAGTGTGGATTCGTCTTCCAGCAGATTTATTTGATTGATAAGATGAACCTTATGGATAATGTCATTACGGCAGGGGTGCTGACAAGTAAAAACAGGGGAGATATCAAAAATCGTGCGAAAGAGTTGTTTTCTTTGGTAAACATTCCTGAAAAAACATGGAAAAAAACATCGGCTCAGATTTCAGGAGGCGAAGCGCAAAGGGCGGGGATTGTCAGGGCAGTGATCAATCAGCCCAATGTCCTTTTTGCGGATGAGCCGACAGGTGCGTTAAATTCCGCAAATTCGGCGGCAGTCCTTGATGTGTTTACTTCGCTGCATGATAAAGGTCAGAGCATCGTTATGGTTACGCATGATAAAAAATCCGCTTTGCGGGGAAATCGCATCCTATATATCAAGGATGGGAAGATTTTTGGTGAATGCGATTTGGGAAAATTTGAACAGGACAATACCGAAAGAACGGAAAAACTTGATCAATTCATTAAGGAAATGGGGTGGTAAGATTGAAGAAATTATCTACGCTTATCTTACATAATTTGAATAAAGCAAAGGGACAGTATCTGTCCTTTGGGGTGTTTATCTGTCTTACCGCATTTATTATCAATATTGCCCTTGTGCTTGCTTTTCAAACATTTGACGCTTATGATGACCTGTTTGACAAGCTTGACACAGCGGATATCAATTTTATCATTCCCCGGATGCAGGATCATGACAATCTGCTCGCAGAAGTGGAGGAAACCGACGGGGTATCATTTGTCGAAAAACATGAAGGGGTATTTACACCGGTGACAGTCCGTGAATTTGCGGACTCTGATTTTGACATGAATACCGTTTTTTATAATATAGACGAGGAGAGGACACTGAATCTGCCTGATGTTAATAAATCATCCAATCAGCGTGACAGTTCTGTTTATATCCCCATGTATATGAAAGAATTGGGCGGTTTTACGGAGGGCGGCAGCATCACTTATTCCATAGACGGTAAGGAGCATACCTATCATATTGACGGAACCGTTCAGGAGATGCAGTACGGAAATTATGGGACAGGACTGATCGGCAGTTATTTCCCCAAAGAAGTCTATGAGAAATTTGCCGATGAGTACAGTGGCAGCGTCATTACAGAGTATTCTATAAAAACAACTGAGAATGCTGATTTAGGCAAAATGAAAAATGAAATAGCCAAGATGATAAAAGAAAAAGGGATTGCCTTATTAAGCATCAATGACAGGGCAGCTTCAAAACAGACCAGAACAATGGTCTGTACGCTGCTTATCGTTATATTTTTGGCGATTGCCGCGATTATACTTGTAGTAAGCATTTTCCTCAGTAACTTTCGGATACGAAGCGCGATCGAGGACGAGTTGGCGCAGATGGGAGTATTAAAGGCAATCGGTTATACAAGTAATATGATCATTGCGGGAGCGGTTATGCCCTATGTGCTTGTAGGCATGATTGCCGCAGTGATTGGAGTTGCCGCATCTTATGCCGTGTTACCTTCCGTAGCGGGTATTTTGGCAATTCAATCAGGATTTTCCTATGCGCCGGTATTTGATATAATGGCTATGTTGATTATCGTGCCGGTGCTGACATTGGCAATCTTACTTTTTTCTTATCTTTCAGCGCGGAAAATATACCGATTAGAACCGATCAACGCGATACGGGGTGTTGTTGGAGAAGAATCGACGGGACAGAATATATTACTTTTTATTGTTGCGTTTGGCATCATGGTACTGCTGTCTTTTGCAGGAACGCTTTTATATAATGTCAATGTGAAGCCGGACAATTTTATGAATACGCTTTCAGAGGAATTACCGTCTGTGATTTTTACGGCTGAGAATGAAAAAATGGCCGAACTGAAGGAAGTTTTGGAGAAAGATAGCCGTGTGAAACTTTTTATGGAATATGCTTCCGTACCTGTAAGTTATACGGATGGCAGCCTTACCGCCTTTGTGTGTGAAGATTTTTCCAAAGTAACAAACGATATCTGTTATGAGGGAAGCAGCCCCGCGGGAGACAATGAAATCGCAGTGGGAAACGCACTTGCGGACGATTATCCTATCGGTAGTGAAATAGAGATCACAGTCGGCTCACAAACGGAAGATTACATTGTAACAGGCTATATTCAAAGCGTTAATAATGCCGGTGCGGTATGCCAGCTGACAGGTAAGGGATATGAAAAAATCGGTGAAAAAACAAATTCCGTGAATGTTTACTTACCTGATAAAAATGCCGCTTCGTTTATAAAGGAATATGAAGAAAACTATGATACCGTAGTGAAAGCGTCAGTCAATTTTGAACAGATGAGTGAAAACGGTCAAAAGATGTATGCGGGTATTGTTTCGGTTATTGTGATCATTCTGTTTGTGATTTCCGTACTGATGGTATTGCTTGTGATGTATGTGATCATAAACGGGGTGATAAGCAGGCGCAGACAGGAATTTGGAATCTATAAAGCAATCGGATATACAAACAGGCAGCTTACGATCAAGACGGCGCTTGAGTTGATACCCGTTGTGGCGGTGGCATCCGTTATTTCGGCAATTGCCGGTTTGTGGTATCTTCCCGCGATCAACAATGTTATTTTTTCACTGATTGGGGCGATAAAAAATCAGTTTGAAGTATCGGCTTTTATATTGATTGCCTTTGCGCTTGTGTTTACCGGCACGGCATTTGGAATCAGCGTGCTTCTTTCCGCACCGATTAAAAAGATTACAGCATATTCACTGTTAAAGGATTAGGAGGTTTCATATGAATTTTTCTGAAAAATTAAAGGAAATACGAAAAAACGAAGGTATCTCACAGGAGCAGCTTGCCGAAAAAATCGGTGTTTCAAGGCAGGCGATCACAAAGTGGGAAACCGGAAAAGGATTGCCGGATGTGGAAAATATGATAATCATAGCGGAGATTTTTAAGACTACCTTAGATGAACTGCTTATGGATTCCTTCACAAAAAAAGCTCCGGAAACATCTGTATATACCAGCGAAACAATCTATGACATTGACTGTGAAAAACATTTTGATATCAATATTGGCAGTGCAGCTGCCATTATGCTGTCATCGGGTGATGACGAAAAACTGCATATTAAGTTGTCCTCTGAAACCCTTGAAAATTTAGACTCCATGTTTAAGATAAAGCTGGATGAAAAGAAAAACAAGTTGGATGTGTTTTGTGTGAACAAAAATAAGTTAAGCCGTTACGAAGCAGAGGAAGCATTGACAGTTGAAATTATTCTTCCGAATAAATATTCTGACCATTGCGAGATCGCAGCCGGCGTGAAGCTTCTTGCGATCAGGAATCTTCATTTGAACCGTTTAGAATATGACGGTGATGCGGAACAGGTCTTGATTTCAGACAGCAGCGGAAGTCTGGAATTGACAGCAAAGACAGATTATGAAATTACGGTCGATCGGATTACGGGGAGGCTGGATATCAACCAATGGAAGGCAAAAACAATTGTGCATATTCCGAGAACAAACATGGTAAATGTCCGCAATAAAGGCAGAAAATGCAATGTTTATTATGTGGAAGAAGGAAAAATGACAGAGTATGAAAATGCTGTTGACAGTGAAAATGAAATCAGTGTTTCGGGAATCTTTTCGGAATTGGTGGTGGATTTGACGAGATAGAAGTAATGGATATTATGGAGAACTGTCCGGCGCATGAATATGGCGCCGGACGAATTTTATTTTCAAATGATATTATTTATGTTATACTTTTTGCAATAAAATTAGGTGTTGAGGAGTACATGAATTTTTGTTTTAGAAGATTATCGCAAGAGAGGTTATGCCAAAGAGCTGCTGCAGGCGTGCGAGGCATGGGCAAAGGCTATGGGATGCACAGAATTTGCCAGCGATTGTGAACTTGACAATACCGATAGTCTGGGATTTCATATGGCGATGGGTTTTACGGAGGCGAATCGCATTATTTGTTTTACGAAGGAGTTATAAATCCTTTAATATTTCCGCTATTTCAAGATAAAGTTTCGGAATATCTGAAACAGATGTGCTTTATCTTTTTGATTCATAGACAACGACCTCGTCCTTTTTAATCTGTTCCAGAAACGCAATGTCGCTTGACGTATCGGTAATCACATCAATGCTTGTACCAAGTGCCTTTTCCAGTTCATCAATAAATGCTGCTAACTCAAACAAGGATTGAATAGCCCCTTTTGATATAACAAAGTCATAATCACTAGTTTCTGTTGCGGTATTTTTTGCTCTGGAGCCAAATAGTGCGACTCTGTCTGCACCAAATTTTTGCGCGATAGGGGTAACTAAATTTGTAATTTTGTTGAAATCTGTCATTTCGGCATTACCTCAATTAACGAGTTTACTTTGTAAATTTCTATTTATAGTTATTATAGTTTACTTTCAATAAGGATACAACATCAAAAAGTTAATTCTTGTACTTTGATTGTAGGATACGCTATAATGTTTTCATAAGCGTAAGCGGAAGAAAATACGGGAAAGGGGTCAATGATAATGAAAAATTATTCGGAAGACGCGAGCAGACAATACCACATTCAGGTGGCGCAGGGCGAAGTGGGGAAATATGTGATCATGCCCGGCGATCCCAAGCGCTGTGTTAAGATTGCACAGTATTTTGACGATCCTGTTTTGATTGCGGACAACAGGGAGTACATCACCTATACGGGAACGCTTGACGGGGTGAAGGTGAGTGTGACGTCCACGGGCATTGGCGGACCTTCCGCAGCAATTGCCATGGAGGAATTGGTGCACTGCGGCGCGGACACCTTTCTGCGTATCGGCACCTGCGGCGGGATGCAGAAAGAGGTAAAGAGCGGCGATATCGTGATTGCGACGGGGGCAATCCGCATGGAGGGGACGAGCAGGGAGTTTGCGCCCATCGAGTTTCCGGCAGTACCTGACCTTACCGTGACAAATGCGCTTGTGGAGGCGGCAAAGAAACTGGACTGCTCACATCATGTGGGCGTGGTGCAGTGTAAAGATTCTTTTTATGGGCAGCATGAGCCGGAGACGAAGCCGGTCAGTTATGAGCTTATGAATAAGTGGGAGGCGTGGAAGCGATTGGGATGTCTGGCTTCCGAGATGGAGTCGGCGGCACTTTTCACGGTGGCAAGTTATCTGCACGTGCGGGCGGGTTCCTGCTTTTTGGTGGTGGCGAATCAGGAGCGCGAAAAGCTGGGACTGGAAAACCCGGTGGTGCATGATACGGATATGGCAGTCCGCGTGGCGGTGGAAGCGGTGCGGGGGTTGATTCGAAATGAGTAAGTATGACCCGTTATGGAAATGGATCAAAGAAAATGGAACAGACAGTTTTAAGCTGACCTATGCGGAGATTGAGGAAATTGCGGGTCTGCCGATCGACCATTCTTTTCTGACATATAAAAAGGAACTGTCTGCATATGGCTATAAAGTCGGGAAGATTTCCATGAAAGAACAGACTGTGGCTTTTGAGAAGGTGTAGGAAAACATAAGGCAGAGGGGATGAATCAGGATGCAAAAACAATCAAGACAGACACGAATCAAGTCGGAGCCGAGTGGCTGGATTTGTCTGTATTGAATCAGTTGCCCTTGTATCCGTCGAAACTCCGCCGCCCGATCATGAATTTTTATGAGGGGAAAGAATACATTAAATATCTTGGGAATGAGGAGATCGGGGATCCGGAATGTGTAGGATAGAATTTGTTCGTCGAAAGGATGAAATCGGAAATGACCTGTACCATCAGAAAATGGAAATTATCAGACGCAAAGGATCTGGCGGCCGCCCTCTCGAATAAAAAGATTCAGGACAATCTGCGGGACGGCTTACCTTATCCATATACAGAGCAGGACGGAACGGACTTTATTTCCGCCATGCTTGCGGCGGATGAAAACGCGACTTTCGCTTTTGCAATCACGGCAGATGATAAAGCAATTGGCAGTATCGGTGTGTTTCGTCAGGGAAATATCCACAGGCGGACTGCGGAGCTGGGATATTATGTGGCAGAAGAATACTGGGGAAAAGGAATAATGACCGAAGCAGTCAATCAAATTTGCAAATATGTCTTTGCAAATAGCGACATTATCCGCATTTACGCGGAGCCGTTTGCCTATAATGCCGCTTCCTGTCGTGTGTTGGAAAAAGCAGGATTCCAATATGAAGGCACCTTGCGAAGCAACGCCGTCAAAAATGGCAGGGTGATCGACATGAAGATGTACTCTTTATTGAAAGCACAGGAAACCATCGAGGAAAAAGCGGGCGTCTGACGAAAATCCCCGGCAATTTGATGCAGCGGAGGAGTTGCGGCAGTGAACAGAATTTTAATCATAGATGATGATAAAGAGCTTTGCGCGTTGATCAAGCGAAGCGTTTTGCAGGAAAGCATCGAAGCGGACTGCTGCCATTCCGGGAAATCCGGTTTGCTTCAGCTGCAGGAAAAGGAATACCAGCTTGTCATATTGGATGTGATGATGCCAGGACTTGACGGCTTTGAGACTTTAGAGCAGATCAGAAAACAAAGCAGTCTGCCGATTCTGATGTTTACTTCCAAAAATGACAGCGCCTCCAAAGTGCGTGGTTTACGGGCAGGGGCTGACGATTATCTGACAAAACCTTTTGATATGGATGAACTGATTGCCCGCATTTTGTCGCTGATCAGGCGGTATACCCGTTTTAATCAAGAGGATGAGCAGCAGACATATGATTTTGACGGGTTGTCGATTGATTTTAACAATCGCTCGATTGATACGGTAAACGGTGATTATGAACTGCCGCCGAAAGAATTTGATCTGCTCTTGTTACTTGCCAAAAATCAGGGGAAGATACTGACTAAGCAGCAAATTTATGAAAAGGTTTGGGGAGAAGAATATGTTTATGACGACAGCAATATTATGGCAATCATCAGCCGCCTGCGGAAAAAGATAGAAGAAAATCCGAGCAGTCCACGGTATATACAGACTGTGAAAGGGATTGGGTATCGTTTCAACAGGGAGGTGTGAGCATTGTACATAGAAGCAGCTGCCATGATTGCGTTGGGTGTTGCATTGGTTACTGTATGCGGGGCGTGTTTGACGGTGCGGCGTGTCAAAAAACAGATAGCGGAAATGTCTGATGTATTAGAAGATATCAAAAACGGGAATGGGAACAGGCGTATTTTAGCAGAGACACATGAGCTTGCCGCTCCGCTTGTCTATGAGATCAATGATATTATCCTGTCTTATGAGAACAGACTCTCCGCTTATCGTCGGATAGATGAAACCAACAGACAGCTTATGACGAGCCTTTCCCACGATGTAAGGACACCGCTTACCACCCTGATCGGATATTTGGATGCGGCGCATAAGGGAATCGTCAATGGAAAAGAGCGGGATGACGATATCGAAACGGCCCGTCGGAAAGCGCACGATTTAAAAGACTATATAGATGTACTTTTTGATTGGTTCAAGCTGGGTTCTAATGAATTTTCCATGAATATCGTCACGGTCGATTTAACGGAACTGACACGGAACATACTGATCGACTGGATACCGATCTTTGAGGAAGCGCAGATAGGGTTTACGGCAGACATTCCGGAGCAGCCGTTTCGGGTGCAGATCGACCCGGACGGGTATCTGCGGATACTCAATAACCTGATACAGAATGTCATTTCTCACAGTCATGCGGATCAGGCGGCAATCGCCTTATCAGAGCAGGGAGGGAAGATAAAGATTTCATTGTTTGATAATGGCATAGGGATCGATCAGGAGGATTTGAAGCATATTTTTGAACGGCTTTATAAATGCGATAAAGGGCGTTCCGAAAAAGGCAGCGGTCTTGGCTTGTCCATCGTACAGCAGCTTACAGCTAAGTTGAATGGGACGATTACGGCGGAAAGTACACCGGGCGAAGGAACTGTTTTTACACTGTTTTTCCCATTGGCAGAATCGTAAAATATCTTTTTCTAATGCAATAGAATCTCCGCCTTGCGGGGATTTTATTTTTCTGCAATTATTTGGTTCTTGAAATGCAAGCTTTTTGCAAGGTTCGTGCAAGGTTTATGCAAGACTGGCATGATAGGATAAATATATCCGGATAAATTCTAATGAATATAGGAGGTCTCGCAATGAGCAGCTATGTAATTGAAACAAAGAATCTGACCAAACAATATGGGGAGCAGAAAAGTGTTGCGAATTTGAATATCCACGTTCAAAAAGGGCGTATCTACGGTCTGCTAGGCAGAAATGGGGCGGGAAAGACTACGACAATGAAAATGTTGCTTGGGTTGACAAAACCCACTTCCGGGGAAGTGACGATCTGGGGAAAGCCATTCGTGGAAAATGAAAAAAAGATTTTGCCACGCATTGGCTGCCTGATTGAATCGCCGGGATTCTATCCCAATCTGACTGCGACAGAAAATCTGCGTATTTTTGCCACCCTGCGGGGAGTGCCAAACCGCAATGCGATCAGGGGTGCGCTGGATCTGGTCGGTCTGCCTTACAAAGACAAAAAGCTGTTTTCCCAGTATTCGTTGGGCATGAAGCAGCGTCTGGCGATTGCTCTTGCCATTATGCATGATCCGGAACTTCTGATTTTAGATGAACCAATTAACGGTCTTGATCCGATTGGAATTGCGGAAGTGCGCTCTTTTATTCGCGGTCTCTGTAATGAGCGGGGGAAAACAATCCTGATATCCAGCCACATTCTTTCCGAAATTGCATTGCTGGCGGACGATATTGGAATTATTGACCACGGCGTATTGCTGGAAGAAGAAAGTCTTGTGGAACTGGAAGCAAAGAGCAGCAAACATATTCGTTTTACGGTGTCGGATGCGGCACAGGCGGCAAGAATTTTGGAACGCAATTTTCATGAAAATCGGTTTACCATACAGGATGATCACAATATGCGGTTAAACAATCTGGAAATCTTAGTTTCCGATATTGTCACCGCTTTTGTAGAAAATGGAATTGCTGTATCGGAAGCGCATACCTGTGAGGAAAGCCTGGAAGATTACTTCAAGCGGGTAACGGGAGGTGAGGGGATTGCTTAGGCTGATTATCTGTGAATTTACTAAATTAAAACGGAAGAAATTTGTTTTACTTGTCATCCTTTCCGCATTTATCTTTCCGGTACCTATTACCGTAATGATGACGACGCCGCAGATGGCGAAAAGATTTAGCAGTGATGTTGAAGTTTTTAATGCCTGTTTTCAGTTTATTATGGGATATGGGGTAGAGCTGCTTTTGCCCTGCATTATTGGCGTGATTGCGGCAATGCTGTTTTTTATGGAGCGGGATAATGACACTTTTAAAAATTTAGCGACCATACCGGTGACAAGCACACAAATGATTATTGCCAAAATCATTGTTTTATTCTTTATGGGCGTTGTTTTCAGCTTGTCTTCCGCTTTTGCGGCAGTCGCATGCGGCGGTCTGGTATCCGAGGTAAACGGGGTCTTTTATAAACTGTTTGTGGCAGTGGAAATGGGACTTTTTATCACTGCCGGGACATTGCCATTGATCGTCCTTGTGGTTTTCTTTAGTAAGACTTATATTTTTTCCATTCTGCTGTGTGTCTTTTACAGTGTTTTGAGCATGACTGCGGAAACCTGTTTCGGGGTATTGCCGAAGGCTGTATGCTGGCTGGTACCGATTCCCCTTACTACGCTTTGGAGCGCAGGAGATATGGAAAAGCATGGGGTGATCGAGGTTGCGGGTGTGCTTGCAGATTTGCTTCCGACAACCTTTCAAACGATTGTCATTTTGGGAATCTGGGCGGTCATTTCTATTTTTGCCATTGATTATCTTTATCAAAGGAGGGGGGAATAATATGTTTCGCATCGTTAAAACTGAAATTTGGAAACTGAAACGATATCATATGATATGGGCAGGCGTCTTTCTGATGCTCCTTTCTGTTTTACTGACCTTATTTTCCACTACGGCGCTGGATGGTACTTATTGGACATTTTCGCATTTTACGGAACAGGTGATCAAAAACAATTTCAGTATGATTTTTCCCATGTGTATTACGTTGCTTGGCGGATATATCATTGCAAGGGAAGAAAGGGACGATACGATGAAAAGTATTTTGACGGTTCCTGTTTCTTATTGCAGTTTATTATGGGGAAAGTTGTTTGTTTGCGCATTGCTGTCCCTGTTTTTAGGGTTGATAAGCGCAGTATTTACCATCATTGCGAATTTACTCATGGGATTTCCGGGGTTTTCCGCAGCAACTGTATTACAGACATTGATGCAAATCATTTTCAACTGCCTGTTTCTGTATATTGCGGTCATGCCGATTATTGCAGCGACTGCCCGTATCTCGGGCGGACATATGATCGGGACAATCCTTGCATTTGCCTATGGATACGGGGGCATGTTCGCCGCAGGAAATATGACGATTGCCGGTATTTACCCAATCACGGCAAGTTTGGGGCTGATTCAATACCGAAGCTACGATGAAACCGTTAACTGGAATGTGCCGCTATGCGGTTTGAGTATGATAGAAGCCTTCATCATTACCGCGGTTTTTGTGGTGACAACAAAAACGGTTTCTTCCGCTAAAACAGGGAAGAAGCAGAAAAAAGCCGTCACAAAAAAGGGTTGGTAGGCAGTTTACCGGGAAGCATGCTTAGCGGCGGTTTCCAGCGCCTCGTCGATGTGGGCGCAGAAATTCTCCAGGCCGACCCGCTCGGTGAATCCCGCCTTATCCATTACCTTTTTCGGCTGTTCATTGACATGGGAGAGGATGATTCGGATGCCTCTCCCTTCGCATTTTTCCAAAAGTTCTGTCAGAGAGTGCATGGCGGTCGCGTCGATGGCGTTTACGCTGCGCATCCGCAGGATCAGGCAGGTGGTGTCCTCCTTTAAGGAAATGCGCAGGATCTTATCTGCCGCGGCAAAAAACATCGGACCGGAAATCTCGTAAACCAGAGTGTGACTCGGCACGACACGCAGGGAAAGGGCGTCGGGATCGTCTTCTTCATCCACATATTTCCAACCTTCCACTTCCGTCACTTCGCTCATGCGCTTCATAAATAAAATGGCGGCAAGCAAAATACCAACCTCGATCGCAAGTACTAAATCGAAGACGACGGTCAGTACAAAACTAAGCACTAATACGATAATGTCACTCTTGGGAGAGGACTTGACGAGATTGACAAAGGTGCGCCAACCGCTCATATTGTAGGCAACCATAAACAGGATGGCGGCGATACAGGGCATGGGGATCAGCGCCGCATAGGGCATCAGCACCACCAGGATTAATACCAGCGTGATGGAATGCACCATACCTGCAATAGGGGTGCGCCCGCCGTTTTTGATGTTGGCGGCTGTTCTGGCGATCGCGCCTGTAGCGGGGATACCGCCGAACAGGGCGGAGCCGACGTTGCCGACGCCCTGCGCGATCAGTTCCATGTTGGAGCGGTGCTTGGAGTTGATCATACTGTCCGACACCACGCAGGAGAGCAGGGACTCGATCGCTGCCAAAATTGCGATGGTAAAGGCGTTTGGCAGGATATCGCCGATGTCCTTTAAGGTAAAGGCGGGCAGATGAAAACTTGGCAGTTTATTGCTGATCTCATAGAGGTCGCCGATGGTGTTCACATTCATATTGAGGAGTTTCACCATCAGAATGCCGACGATCACGGCAATCAGGGAGCCGGGAATGGTCTTGTTGATATAAGGAAAAACGATTAGGATCGCAAGGCAGACCATGCCGACGATCAGCGCCTGCACATTGACGGTCGAGATATTTTTGATAACTGCTTCCAGTTTTTCCATGGTCTCGATCGTCACGGTTCCTTCGGGATAAGTCAGTCCCAGAAAGTCCTTGATCTGGCCGATGGCGATGGTAACAGCGATACCCGCTGTGAAGCCCGTGGTAATGGTGTAAGGTATGTATTTGATCAGGTTGCCAAGGCGCAGAAAGCCCATAGCAATCAGGATGATGCCCGCAAGGATGGTAGCCAGGATTAGACCGTCCATGCCTTTGGTGGCGACGATGCCCGCGACAATGGTAGCAAAAGCTGCCGTAGGGCCTGCAATCTGCACGCGGCTTCCGCCTAAAAAGGAGATCAGAAATCCCGCGACGATGGCGGTGTAGATACCCTGTTCCGGGCCGACGCCCGATGCGAGTGCCAGAGCAATGGAGAGGGGCAGGGCGATGATGGCGACGATGATGCCCGCGATCACATCCTTAATAAACTGTTCTTTGGTATATGTTTTCATAACAGAAAACAACTTCGGTTTCAATTTTTCCATAGTAATTTATCTCCTGATTCGTTCTTTCTTTACGGTTATTATGTTTCTTTTTATTGCCTCTATTGCTTGTGCCTTTTTGCAATCATTTTTGTATGATGTGTCAAATACCTGTCTGCGTCTGAACACACCGACGTTTCCATCATAGTACCATTTACCGTTTTTTTCAAGGGGTTTTGTATGTGGCAGTGTAAATCATTTATTGCTCATGTTCGGCGTTTATGCTACGATGGAATAAGGTAGAACGGAAAATCAAAAGAGATACAGGGAAACGCGATTCAGATGGAAATAGAAGTAATGAACATAGTGACAGGAGATGGGAGGAACGGGAAATATGAAATACGACGTAATCATTGTCGGAGCGGGACCGGGCGGCATCTACTCGGCATATGAGTTGACACAGAATCAAACCGATTTGAAAATTGCGGTATTTGAGGCGGGGCACGCCTTGGAGAAACGGCACTGTCCCATTGACGGCGAAAAGGTGAAATCCTGCGTGGGCTGTCCGAGCTGTTCCATTATGAGCGGCTTTGGCGGCGCGGGTGCTTTTTCCGATGGGAAATATAATATCACAAACGACTTTGGCGGCACGCTTTACGAGCATGTGGGGAAGAAACAGGCGCTTGAGCTGATGCGCTATGTGGACGAGATCAATATGCGCTACGGCGGCGAAGGGACAAAGCTTTATTCCACGGCAGGGACGCATTTTAAGAAACTCTGCCTGCAAAATAAGCTGAATCTTCTGGACGCTTCGGTGCGGCATTTGGGGACGGATATCAATTACATTGTCTTAGAGAATTTATACGCGGAATTAAAGGATAAGGTTACCTTTTTCTTTGATACGCCTGTAAAGACGGTGGAGAAAACAGCGGACGGATTTCGCGTGGTGACGGAACAGGAAGCTTATGAATGTGACAAGTGTGTCATATCTGTGGGGCGCAGCGGAAGCAAATGGATGGAAAAGGTGTGCGGCGAACTGGATATCAAAACCAAGTCGAACCGCGTGGATATCGGTGTGCGGGTGGAGCTCCCGGCGGTGATTTTCTCACATTTGACGGATGAACTTTATGAGAGCAAGATCGTTTACCGCACGGAAAAATTTGAGGACAGTGTGCGGACGTTCTGCATGAATCCGCATGGGATCGTGGTCAATGAAAACACGAACGGTATCGTGACGGTGAACGGGCACAGCTATGAAGGGGCGGAAAAGCAGACGGAGAATACGAACTTTGCGCTGTTAGTAGCAAAGCATTTTTCGGAGCCTTTTAAGGACAGCAACGGCTACGGCGAGAGTATTGCCAGACTCTCCAATATGTTGGGCGGCGGTGTGATCGTGCAGCGCTTCGGTGATCTGGTGCGCGGCAGGCGCAGCAATGCAAAGCGTATCTCAGAAGGCATTATAGAGCCCACGCTTTCCGCTACGCCGGGAGACTTGAGTCTGGTGCTGCCAAAGCGTATTTTGGACGGCATCATTGAAATGATCTATGCACTGGACAAAATCGCACCCGGTACGGCAAATGACGACACGCTTCTGTATGGCGTGGAAGTGAAATTCTACAATATGGAAGTGGAGATCGACGAGAATCTGGAGACCAAGTATAAAGGGCTGTATATCATCGGGGACGGCAGCGGGGTGACGCATTCTCTGTCCCACGCTTCCGCGAGCGGGGTATACGTAGCGAGGAAACTATTGGGATAAAAGAGGAGAAACAAACATGGCTTTAGGAGCCTTGGAAGCAGGCGGCACGAAGATGGTGTGCGCCATTGGCAATGAAAATGGAGAAATTACGGAGCAGATTTCCATCCCTACGGAAACGCCTGAGACCACGATGCCGAAGCTTTTGGATTTCTTTGCAGGGAAGGGGATCGAGGCGCTGGGCATCGGCTGTTTTGGTCCCATAGACGTGGACAGAAATTCCGCGACTTACGGGTATATCACCACCACGCCGAAACTTGCCTGGCAGAATTTCAACATCGTAGGCGCGTTTCGCGAAAAACTGGGCGTACCTGTGGGATTTGATACCGATGTGAACGGTTCCGCGCTCGGGGAATACACTTGGGGGATTGCCAAGGGGCTGCACAGCTGTATTTATATTACCATCGGTACAGGTGTGGGAGTGGGTGCGATCGTGGACGGCAGACTTCTGCACGGCATGATGCACCCGGAAGGCGGACACATTCTGCTGCATAAGCTTCCGCACGATACCTATGAGGGCTTTTGCCCCTTCCACAAAAACTGTATGGAAGGGCTGGCGGCAGGTCCCGCCATCGAAGGTCGATGGGGGAAAAAGGCGGTCGAGCTGGCGGACAGAGCCGAAGTCTGGGAAATGGAGGCAGAGTACATCGCACAGGCGCTTGTCGATTATGTGATGCTCTTATCGCCCCAGCGCATTATTTTAGGCGGCGGCGTTATGCACCAGACGCAGCTCCTGCCCCTGATCCGCATGAAGTTTAAAGAACTGTTAAACGGCTATATCAAAACCAAAGAGATAGAGGATCTTGAAAGCTATATCGTGGTGCAGAGCCTTGACGATCAGCAGGGGATCATGGGGGCGCTAAAGCTAGGGCTGATGGAATTAGAGAGAGCCTGAAAATAAGAAACAGCATCCTGGCGATCTATGGAAGATGTCGCTTGGGATGCTGTTTTTGTTTTGTTTAGACGGCGAAATAATCCCGCAGATATTCAATCAGTACATCCGCTGCTCTGCGATGAGAAAGTTCCCCCGGATGCTCGTGTGAGCCGACCGTCTCTTTTGTAGTGTTTGGCAGCTGTAAGTAACGGAGATTGTGATCGCCGGTTTCCCCGGTGTAGCGGTTCATGGCATCTGTGATCGCGGCGTTTAAGTTGTAGCCGAGCATGCCGTAGCACCAGACGATATGCGCCTGTGGGTTGTGTTTGCGCAGTATTTTCAGGAAGTTTACCACCGCGTCTTTGAAGCGGTTTAAGTCGTCCTCGTTGTAGGTGCCGTCCGCGTTCTTGCGCTGCTTGAAAGTCTCCCCTGTGGCGGGATTGACAAAGGGCGGCTGCTCGAAGGCGGAGGCATCGTTGGTGCCGAGATTGACGATTACGGCGTCCACTTTTCGCAGGGAAAAATCATACGGTTCAAAGGCGCCCAATGCCTTATTTTTTTCGCCATAACAGAGCCCGCACAGTTTCTCGTAGCGGGAAGGGATGTTGCAGTCTGGGTTGTTGTCCCAGGAGCAGAGCACGCCCCAGCCGCCCTGAGAAATGAGAAAGGCATCCGCATCAAGCGCTTCGGCAGTCATTTTCGCGTAGTTGCGGCTGTAGCTCATATACATGGGAATCCAGTCATAGTCTTCCTTTGCGCCGTAGGTGCCTTCTCCAGAGGTGATGCTGTCACCGACAAATTCCAGCGTGAGTTTCTTTTCGGGAACGGGAGAAAAGCTGCCGTCCGCCTGAAAACCGTGAACGATGAGGCAGCAGTCCTCGTCTTCGGACATGGCTTGCAACTCCCTGTAGATACGCACATTTTTAATCGGTTCCTCGCTCATGGCGCGAAAGAGACATAAGGAGTATGTACCGGGCATGAGCATTTGGCGGCTCATCAGCGCGCCGTTGATTTCACATGCCATCCACATCTCATGAACATTGTAGCTGACTTCCAGATCCACCCAAAGTTCCGTGCCCGATACATTTACTTCTACGCCGCTGCCGTTAAAGAAAAGGGGGAGCGGGGAGGTCTTCGGAATCGTGCGCCCATGTACTTTGTAGTGGGGGAGGTCTGTTAAAGCGTATTTTTTCAGATTGGGATTCATGAGATTACCTGCCTTTCGTTTATGGAATGAAATTATTATGATATTTTTTGCGTTTTTATCCTATCTAATCGTAGCAGGATTTAGAACAGAAAGCAAATGATATTCTATGTTTTTGAGGCTATGAGTCATCCAATAAAAATTTTGAAAAAGCGCTGCCGATAGATTCCGCTTGCCGGGTCCTGACATGGGATACATATTTACCGCTTTTTTGCATAAATTGGTATAAAACAAGTCTGTGGGCACACTATGGCATCAGTCTTATCCAACATTTCCAACATCATTATTCCGACCATTATTTTTTACATTGTAGCCTATGGTCTCTCAAACCGTTGCAATGTGTACGAAGATTTTATCAAGGGTGCAAAGGACGGATTTCACACGGTCATCCAGATCATGCCGACGCTGATCGGGTTGATGGTGGCAGTAGGCGTTTTGCGGGCATCGGGATTTCTGGAATTTTTCGGCGGCCTTTTTTCAGGCGTGGCAGGGAGGCTGGGATTTTCTGCGGAGCTGGTGCCGCTTATGCTGGTCAAGGTGTTTTCTTCCTCGGCAGCAACGGGGCTGGTACTTGATATTTTCAAAAACCATGGACCGGATTCCCTGATCGGGCTTACCACTTCCATTATGATGAGCTGTACGGAAACCATTTTCTATACGATGAGCGTTTATTTTCTGGCGGCGAAGGTCACAAAGACACGTTATACTCTGAAAGGCGCATTGCTTGCTACCGTGGCGGGAATCGCCGCCAGTATCGTGCTGGCGGGGAGGATGTTGTAAGTCAATTCGGCAGAATCAATCTGAACAGGGAGACGCACATCATTTCCTATAATACATGGCGATACCAAAAGAAGACGGGGCTTTTGGCTCCGTCTTCTTATGTGTGAGAAGGATAGAAATGTTGGGTCAAATATATGTCAACAGCCGCTTATGCAGGCTGTTATGGTTAGTCGAAGCCGGTCGGTGCCTGTCAGCACCGGCGGCTCCATTAAAAATACCGGCATGTAGTTTCACCGCACGAATATTTCATTCGGCAGAGAATGCTGCCTTTCAAACATTCTCTGTTTGAACTACAATTACATCATACAGGCAATTTGTGAATGCAGTGTGTCAAAATTAGAAAGAAATACGAAAGAATCTATAAACTAAATTTTATAATTAGTACTTTCGGGTAAGAAAGTTTGACATTCAAAGTATTTTCTGCTAAACTGTGGATTAATGAGGAATCTCACATAAGAGAATGCAAAAAGCGGGCGTTCTCCGTAAGATATGTTGAGAATGGATAGCATCATGGACATCAGTAATACGTTAAACGAAGTGCTCGTCAAGCTGTTCCGGGATATCAATACTCTGGAGGAGCGGGCAATCCGCACGGAGGAATATCAGGATGTGACAGCCAACGATATGCACGTCATGGAGGCGATCGGTCCGGAAGGCGCTAAAAACATGACCCGCGTAGCGAGGGAATTGGAAGTCACGACAGGAACACTGACCATATCGGTCAACAGCCTTGTGAAGAAAGGTTATGTGGACAGGACGCGCAGCGAGGAAGACAGGCGCGTGGTGTTGGTATCCCTCTCCGGGAAGGGCAAAAAAGTTTATCTCCACCATCAGAAATTCCATCAGGAAATGATCGAGGCGGTGCTGCAGGAACTGTCCGGAGAGGAACAGCGGGTGCTGGAGCAGGCGCTTGTGAAGCTTACCGATTTCTTCCGCCAACGGGAAAAGAACTTCTAATCAATTCACAGCCAGCCTCCGCGCCAGGGTGCGGTAATCGGCGGGACCGTTTTGCAGCAGGAAGGAATGAAAGTGATATAAAAAATCCGTATTGTCATAGGCGGTGCTCAGCCTCTCGGTATCGGACCAGAGGACGGCCGCCTGTTTTTTTAACTCTAAAATTTCCAGATATCCCAGATAATATTTCAGATAATTACAAGGTTCTTCGGCGATATAAGTATAGAGAGCGTTAAGCGCTTCGCCATCGCTTATGCCCAGCCCACGACAGAGCGCGCCGACTTCTTCCAAGGAAAGCCCGTCATAGTGGATCGCTACATCCAGGAGGGAATACAGTCCCAGCCGAAACTGTCTGTCAAGACGGCAGACCTGATAGTAGAGGGCGGCTTCCGGATGCTCGTGTACGGCCAGTGCGGTCGCCCTGTCGTAGGAGGCGAGCTCCACATACATTGCCCAGCCTTCCACATAACCGCCGTAGTAGAGGACGCTGCCCAGAGGAAGACTGCCTTCCTGCTCCTGAAAGCGCTTGCTGTAGACGGTCTGATAGAGGTGCCCGGGATAGCCCTCGTGCGCCAGTGTGGTGTAGAGGGAGAGGTCGTCTCCTGTATCCTTCGGGTTTAGGCAGATCAGGTTCTCGCAGATATTGTCAATGGGCGGCGTCATGTAAAAAGCAGGAGCGCTGTATGCCGCCAGACTGTCATCCACATATTTGATGGTGGAATGGATGGGAGTATTGTCTCTGCCTTTGGGGATGGCAGGGTAGCTTGTGCCGATCTCCTTCCGCAGGTCGTTCAAGACTTCTTCCGGCGTCATTTCCGGCAGCAGGTCGGGAGTTTGGGCAATCATTGTCTGCAGGGCAGGATTCCGTCTGAGAAGGGAAACCAGCGTTTCATAGTTGAGCTTCAGATCTTGGGCTAAAAGGCGTTTGATCTCCGTAATATCACGGTAGGAACCCGTGCGCAGGCGAAGCAGGGCAAGATAGTAATCCCGCCCGTTTTCCTTTCCGGCAAGCCCGCAGAGTTCACCGCCCTGTCCCTTGAGTAGGGTGAGCGCATCCGCGAGGCGATCGTAAGCGGGAACGACCAGTGTGGTCAATAAGCGTTTGTGTTCCGCTTCGTAGGAGGAAGCGGCTTCGGCTGTCAGGCTGCCCCGGTCTACCAGCCGTTTCAGCCGATCGGCAAAGGTAGTCTCCAGAAAATGGGAATCATCTTCCAGGGCATTGACATCAAGGAGTGCGCTGCATTGCGCGATCATGCGGTCGGCAGTCGTATCGGACATAAACAGCCCGGCGGCGGCTTTTTCCTGTTCATAGAGAATCAGTCCATCAAAATATGCCGGAATCTGTTCGAGGGTGTGCAGATAGTTTTCCACGTCCGAGGCGTCGTCCAAACGGTATTCCGCAAATAAGATAGGGAGCTCCGAAGGCACGCCGGAAGACGGAGACAGGGGCTCCGAAAAATAGGGGTGGGCGGCAACATTTGCAGCGGCTGTCAGATAACTTTCAAGCTGCTCATAGAGACGGCGGTTATTTTCCTGCAGGGCATTCGGGTCGATAGCGGAGAGCGCTTCCCTTGCCTGTGAGAGCGCATAGATTTCCTCCGTGGCGCTGCCGGCCTGATAGATGGGCAGCGAAAGAGCGGACTCATCGATGCCGTAAGCGGCGGGATCGTCTATCGTATAATGCAGGTGGATCGGGTTTGCCTGCACCTCCTCCAGAAAGAAATTTTGCGCAAAGGCACGAAACTGTGCATCCTGATGGGACTTACCATACAGATGCAGTGTGAAGATGCTTGCAAGAGCAAGGAGAGCAAGGAAAAGGCTCCATTGTTTGTAGGAAAGAGATCGTTTCAAGGGGGCACCCGCAAGAATTGTTTTGTAGTACTATATGCCGAAGAAAACAAAAGAATGACAGGAGCTCTAAGGGGATTAAGATCGGAGCTCCCGTCAAAAAACGATGCGATCGCGACCGCTCTCTTTGCCGAGATATAGTTTTTCGTCGGCTTCCTTTAAGAGCGTGGTAATGTCGCTGTGATAATCATATTCCACCAGACCGTAGGTGAGGGAGACGGAAAAGGTTTCCGAGCCGCCGTCAAAGACGATCTCCTTGATCTTTTGCCTGAGTGTTTCCAGAGCAATGATGGTCTCGTCCCCGTTTAAACGCGGAAAGATCAGCAGAAATTCTTCGCCGCCCCAACGGGAAATAAAGGTGTCGGGCGGCAGCCTTTTCTGAAAGGTCTCCGAGATCTTTTTCAGGACCACATCACCAATGTCGTGACCGTAAGTATCATTGACCCGCTTGAAAAAGTCGATATCGCAGAGGCAGATGCTGATCTGGGTATCGGGGGTCTTTAGAAGCTGTTCCAGATACTCCATGGTGCGGCGGCGGTTGTAAAGCCCCGTCAGTGTGTCTGTATTTGCCTGTTTCATCAGCTTTCTGTTGTATTCGATCAGTTTTCCTTCCATCTCCTGCGTGGTGGTGCTGAACAGGTAGGAGATCAGCCCGAATGACAGGAAGATGAAAAAGGTATTTGTAATCTGAATGGCGCTGGTCAATTCGGGGGTCAGGCTCACGACAGGGTCGTTATATCGGCAATAAAAGTATAAAATCAGCCTCAGGGCAAACAGAAAAAGCGCGTAGATGACTTTAGCTGCCTCGCGTTTGTATTTTGAAAAGAAGACAAAGACCAAAAGGACTGCCAGGTAATGCTGTATGCCGAGTCCCCATCCCAGATAATAGATATTTGAGACCATCCAGATCAGGGCGCAGATATTCAGGATACAGTAGGAAGTAAAGGTGCTGCATTGATAGGACAGCACAAATATCGTCAAAAGCATCACAAGTGACAAAAGTGACAGAACCAGACTGCCGACATGTCTCGTGAAGGAGATCAGGATGCAGCATACAAACGAATGGATCAGCATGGTGAGCGTGAGGAGCCTGACGACAGCGATCAGTTTCGCGGATTCATTCTGCTTTCCGGTATCCCGGCAGATATTTTCATAGATGGTAGAGAAGATAGAGTTTTCTTTCATCCGTAGCTCTTTTCTAAATAGTTTCCTGCAAGCAGTTTCTTTTCTGAGGATTTTTATAATCGTTCAAAAGAGTATATACATATTTATATTACACCTTTGTGGGGATTATTGCAAATATTATAAATAATTCTTTCCTGTTTGGGAAGTTTTGGTGGCTTGGCAAATGGGAAGATGGTAGAATAAGAAACAGAGGAGAAAAACTGATGCAGACCCAAAAGGCAAAGTATTCCATAAAATATAAGCTGATCCTGCTGGCGGTGGTCGTGGCGGTGCCCTTTCTGATCATGGTTATTTATCTGATCTATGCGCTCCACAGCTACAGCGGTGCCTACGATGCCATTGTGAGTAATCTGACCGTAGCGAATAATTATAACCGGGAATTTAAGGAGGAGATGGATGAGAGCCTCTATAAGCTGGTGGTGGGGTCAGCCAGTTTTGAGACGATTGCGGAGGATCAGAGCCTGCGTGATCCCTATGTGCTGATTGGGGAGCTGCGGGAAGAATTTGAGAAGCTTGCACGAATCACAACGGATGAGGAGAGCAGCACCTGGCTGCAGATATTGATGCGCAATATCGACACGCTGGAGGACAGAGTGGATGATATTCGCACGAATCTGGAGACGGAAGAGAGTTATGACGTCAACATCGAGATGTTGGATAACAATATCTATATCCTGACGGAACTGATCCAGGATAATATCCAGTCTTATATTTATTATCAGACACAGAGCATGGAACATATGACGGAGCGCTTAAACGACAGAGTGCATGCTTTTACGATTTTTTGCGCGGCCCTGCTTGCGCTGGCATTGCTTTTGGTGGTAGTGCTGACGGTGCTCATCGTATCGGGTATCATTAAGCCGATCAGAGAATTGTCCCGCGTGACGGAGAGTGTGTCGCAGGGAGATTTTTCCGTGCGTGCCAAAGCGTATACGGATGATGAACTGGAAACGCTTGTTGAAAGCGTGAATGGTATGACGGAAAGTATTGAACGGTTTGTAGAAAAGATAAAAGAGGATGAACGCAAGATGCGGCAAGCGGACCTGCGGCTTTTGCAGGAGCAGATCAATCCTCACTTTCTCTATAATACGCTGGACACGATCGTGTGGCTGATAGAGGGCGGCGATCCTGATAAGGCAGTGAACATGGTCATGTCGCTGTCCGAATTTTTCAGATTGGTCCTTAGCAAGGGCAGAGAGTACATTACCATCCGCGAGGAGGAGATGCACATCCGCAGCTATCTGGAAATCCAGCAGGTGCGTTACCGCGATATCCTAGAGTATGAGATCGACTTCGATCCGGCTCTCTATCAATATAAGATTCTGAAACTGACCCTGCAGCCGTTAGTGGAAAATTCCCTCTATCATGGCATTAAGTATAAGCGCGCAAAAGGAAGCATCCGCGTGACGGGAAGGATTTTGGAGGAGCGGATCGTCCTTACGGTCACAGATGACGGTGTTGGAATGGAAGCGGAGGAGCTGGCAAATCTGATCAACGAGATCGGAAAGCCCTGTAAAGATACGGGAAAAGGTTTTGGTCTGGCAAATGTCAACGAGCGCATCCGCATGAATTACGGTACGGAGTATGGCATGAATATAAGCTCCGCGCCCGGAAAAGGTACGACCGTCACGGTGACGATTCCCGCGGAGCCTTATGAACGGGAGATCTCTGAAACAGAAAAAGATGAAAAACAGGAACGGTGACAGGACGGCGGATGAACGTAAAGACAGAAATGAGTATGAGATAGAGGGCGGGTCGTATGGGAGAAAAGATCAGAAAACATCAAAACCGTATCATTAACGGCATTGCGCTGCTGTTTCTGCCGCTGCTGCTGCTTTTGGCTGTGACCGTGGGCGGCAGATTCGAGATATTTGACGATATTACGGAAGAAAAGGCGGTACAGGAGAAGGCGGATCAGATCGTGGTGGGCGTCTCGCAGCTTGGCAGCGAATCGGGATGGCGGACGGCGAATACAGAGTCGGTGCAGAATGCCTTTACCCAGAAAAACGGCTGCTTTTTGATCTACCACAATGCCAGACAAAAACAGGAAAATCAACTGAAGGCGATTCGCAGCTTTATTTCCCAAAGAGTGGATTATATCATTTTTTCTCCTGTGGTGGAGACGGGCTGGGAGACCGTATTGCAGGAGGCTGCGGAAGCGGAGATACCTGTGATCCTGATGGACAGGCAGGTGGATGTGGAGGATGACGGCCTTTATGTGACCTGTGTGGGCAGCGATTTTAAGGAAGAAGGAGAGAAAGCGGGACGCTGGCTGGAAACGGAGCTTCGCAGACGGGGGAGTGCAGGAGGGGCAGTCAATATCGTGATGCTGCTCGGTACGGAGGGGTCTTCCGCGCGGATCGGCAGAACGGCAGGCTTCGCTTCCGTTGCTGTCGATCACCCAAATTGGAATATTTTAGAGCAGAAGGATGCGGATTTTACTGCCAATAAAGCCAAGGAAGTAATGCGGGGATTTTTGCGAAAGTATAGCGATATCGATGTGGTGATCTCTCAAAATGACGATATGACCTTTGGCGCGATCGAGGCGATTCGGGAGTCGGGCAGGAGCGTTGGTGTAAACGGTGATATCATCATTGTTTCCTTTGACGCGGTGAAAAACGCGTTGGAGATGGTGAGTGATGGCATCATCAATGTGGATATTGAATGTAATCCCGATCAGGGGGAATACCTTCTGCGGGTCATTGACGATCTGGAGGCCGGCCGGCCTGTGGAAAGGCAATATTATGTGGAAGAAAATGTTTTTACACAGGAGAACGTGACGGAAGAGCTGCTGAGGGAAAGGACTTATTAAATAACGAATGTTATAAAAGGAGAGCGCGATGTTAAAGGTGTTTCTGGTAGAAGATGAAAGTATCGTCAGAGAGGGACTGCGGGATAACATTCCCTGGGAACAGTGGGGGTATCAGTTTGTGGGTGAAGCGGGCGACGGCGAGATGGCGTTGCCGCTGATCCAGCAGACAAAGCCGGATGTGCTGCTGACGGATATCAAAATGCCTTTTATGGACGGGCTTTCCCTCAGCCGCCTGGTGCATCAGGAGTTTCCCGATATGAAGATCATCATTATCAGCGGCTATGATGATTTCGAATATGCCAGAGGCGCCATCCAGGTGGGGGCGGAACAATACCTCTTAAAGCCCATCACCAGAGCGGTCCTGCAAAAGGCGCTGGCGGAGTTGAAAACGAAGATCGAAACCGAGCGGGAACAGAAAAATTATCAGGAAAAATTCCAGAGCGAGGTAAGGGAGTACGAGCAGTTTTCCCGCACGGATTTTTTTGTGCGCATTTTTGAAGACCGGATGCCTGTGCAGGATATCTATGAGGAAGCGGCGAAACTTTCTTTGCGGATCAATGCACCCTGCTATAACCTTTTGATGTTCAATTTACAGGAGAAGCGCAGTACGGAGAATGTGGGGGTGGAGTCCGAGGAATTTGCCAGAAAGCGGGAGGAACTTTTGCACTATTTTATCCGCTATCCGGAAAATTTGGTCTTTCGCTGGAATGTAAATACTTACGGCGTGTTGATCCAGAGCAGCGTAGAGCACATGCCGGAGCTCTGCGGAAGGAGTCTGGAAAATGTGGAGCGGATCTGTAAGCCGGCGGAGGAGAGCCTGCAATGGTATGTCGCTGTGGGAGAGCCGGTCGAGAGGTTGAGCCTGCTTGCGGAGTGCTACAGTAAGGTGAACCATCTCTTTGCCTATCGATTTCTGATGCCGCAGGAACATATTTTTACGAAGGAACTTATCGGTAAAAATGCGCCGCAGGAGGCGGGCGGCACGATAGACGGTATCGATGCGGGCAGGATGGATCCGGAGCTGATCCGGGATTTTTTACTGCGGGGCGCAAAGGATGAGATCATGGATTTCGTAGAAAATTATCTGTCTGAGATGAAGGAGGCCATGCAGACGGTGATGTTCCAGAATTATCTGACGCTGCACATTTATTTTGTGACGCTTTCTTATGCGGAGGATCTTGGCTGCGGGCGGGAAGAATTTTTGCGCCTGATGGGAGAGACGACGCCGGAGAGTGTGAGCAGTGCGGAAAAACTTCCCACATATTTTTGCAGCCTTTTAGAAAAGGCAATGGCATTGCGTGACAGGGAATCGGACGATCAAAGCAAACGTATTTTAAAGAGAGCGCTTTCTTATATAGAAGAAAACTTCTCTCAGGAAACCCTTTCCTTAAACTCCGTTGCCGGAGAAGTGAATGTCAGCCCCAGCTATTTCAGTGCGATCTTTTCCCGGGAAAAGCAGGTGACCTTTGTGGAGTATGTGACGGGTAAACGGATGGATAAGGCAAAGAAGCTCCTCCGACAGACGCAGATGCACACAGGGGAGATCGCCCAGGAAGTCGGATACAAAGATCCGCATTATTTCAGCTTCGTGTTTAAGAAGACGCAGGGCTGCACTCCCAGAGAGTACCGTGCGGGCACAAAATCCTGACGGAGCCGTCTGCGAAGGCTTATATGGCGGCGCCGGGCGGCGCGTCGCTTTCCTTGCGGACTAATTCCCAGGGGATTTCCTGCGACACGGCGGAGACGCCTTTTAAGAGCTGTATCATCGTGTCGGCCACACGCCTTCCCATTTCGTGCGGACGGTGGGTGAGGGTTGTGATGCGCACCCTGCTTAAGTCGCTTAAGTAACTGTTGTCAAAGCAGACTACGGAGAAATCTTTCGGCACGCGGATCCCTGCGTAGGAGAGCTCCTTGATCAGCCAGTAGGCAATCTCATCATTATAGCAGATGACGGCGGTACAGCCGGACAGCCGCTCTTTGCTGAAAGAGGCAAGGAAGCGGGTGTCCTGTTTTTTTTGCAATGTTTCCAGATCGGAGGAGGAAAACCAGCCGACATTTTCATCTGAAAAGGGAAGCCCGAGATCGCGCAGGCAGCAGGCGGCTCCCAGATAGCGCTCGGGTCCCTGCGCATCGTCATGCTTAAACAGTCCGGCGATGTGAGTGTGCCCCAGTTCCGTCAGATGTCGGGCAAGCAGATAGCCGCCGTAGTAGTTATCGTCCTTAACGCAGATTTCACCCGCAAGTGTGGGGCAGCAGCCGTGGAGAAAGAGAAGGCGTGTGCCCGCGGATTTCAAACGTTCGTAGAGATCGAAGTTAGGGGTGGGCAGGGCGCTTTTCGTGCCTTCCGCGATCAGTCCGCGGGGGGGTTGTTCCAGCAGCGAGAGCAAATGCGTTCTTTCTATATCTATATGATTGTCCGTGGGAAGGACGTCGAGATGATAGCCTTTTTCACTTAAGGCGGTACGGATATCCGCGAGCAGATGGGGATAAATGTATTCCTGGCTGCTCGCGATCAGGATGGGGATGCGGTTTTCGGAAAGAGCCGGAGAGAGACCTGTCGCGAAAGAACCGCTTCCCTGTCTGCTTTCGATCAAGCCTTTTTGCCGCAGCAGGGCGAGTGCGGCACGTACGGTCTGACGGCTGATCCCGTATTCGGCTGACAGTTCCGCTTCGGTGGGAAGTGCCGTGATTCCCTGCTCTAAATTCCGGGCAATCTGTTCTGTGAGTTGTTGCGAAAGTGTTTCGTACTTGTTCATCTGAAAAAAACCCCTTTTTTGTTCATGGTTTGTTTACAAAATACACCATATTTATTCATAAAAAAGCCCTCGAGAAGAAAAAAAGTACCGTTTCCAACCATTTGTTGGGAAAATTACTGTAAATCACTTGAGGCCGACAGGAAAGTTTTTCCGTTAAAATCAATAAAAGAAGACCGAAATCGTAAAAAAATATACCAAAATTTCAAATTTGTATTATTTGTAATGATTATATCATAAATTTGTATTGTTGAACCCATCCAAATTGCACAAAATACATAATTTGGGAGTTGCAGTTATATGGTTATTTTGCTAAAGTGTTCTCAGGGACGGAGAACAAAGCATCTCCATACCCCGAAAAACTTATTTCAATTCAGACTTTCCACAGTCGGAAAGTCTCAATTCAGAAAGGGAGGAAACTAACAATGAAGAAAAGATTGGCAGTGTTACTGACCGGCGCTATGGTAATGGCGACTCTGGCAGGCTGCGGCGGCGGCGCAGCAGAGACAGCGGCACCCGCTGAGACACCTGCGGCAGAGGAAGCACCTGCAGAGGAGCCCGCGGCAGAGGAGCCGGCAGCGGAAGAACCCGCAGCAGAGGAGCCTGCGGCAGAAGAAGCACCTGCGGCAGACGGCGAACTGATTAAAGTGGGCATCATCAACAACGATCCCAGTGAGTCCGGTTATCGTACCGCGAACGATGCGGATCTGAAGGCAGCATTTACTGCAGAGAACGGCTATGAGGCATCTTTTGCATATGGTAACCCTGCAGTAGGTAATGCAAACGAGGATCAGGTAAAGGCAGCGCAGCAGTTCATTCAGGACGGTGTTGACTATCTGCTTCTCTCCGCAGCTGATACCGCTGGTTGGGATACCGTTTTACAGGATGCACAGGACGCAGGTGTTGAGGTTATTCTCTTTGACCGTACCATTGATGCTGACGAAGGTCTTTACGCAGCATCCATCGTATCCGACATGGATAAAGAAGGTCAGACCGCAGTAGACTGGCTTGCAAGCCAGAATCTTGAGACCTACAACATCATCCACCTGCAGGGTCAGATGGGTTCCGCAGCACAGCAGGGCCGTACCAAAGCGCTGGATGATAAGGTAGCAGCAGAGGATAACTGGAACATGGTTGAGCAGCAGACCGCTTCTTGGAACGCTGAGAACGCACAGCAGATCGTGCAGTCTGTCATCGACTCCGGTAAAGAGTTCAACGTAATCTACGCTGAGAACGACGATATGGCTAAGGGCGCAGTTGCAGCTCTGGACGCAGCCGGTATTGCTCACGGCGTAGGCAAGGACGTTATCATCATGGGCTTTGACTGCAACAAGTGGGCTCTGGAAGAGCTGCTTGCAGGCAACTGGAACTACGATGGTCAGTGTAATCCTTTCCAGTCTTCTTACATCGATGAGGTAATCAAGACCCTCGAGAGCGGCGGCACGCCTGCTGAGAAGGTGATCATCATGGAGGAGAAGGGCTTCGATGCAGAGACCATCACTCAGGAAGATGTTGATAAGTACGGCATCTAATCTGAACGTTTGAAAAGATAATAGAAATATGATATAATGTTTCTAACGAGCGCGGCGCAGCGTAAAGCCTGCCCGCGCTCTTTTTAACGAAAAAACGATATAATAAATTGGGAGGTGGGTAGGAAGTGGAAGACAACATCGTATTAAAAATGAGAAACATCCACAAGATCTTCCCCGGAGTTCGCGCCTTGCAGGGTGTGGATTTCACATTACGCAAGGGCGAGATCCACGCGCTGATGGGGGAAAACGGCGCCGGGAAATCGACACTGATCAAAGTCCTTACCGGCGTTTACGGTAAGGAAGAAGGGGACATTTTCCTGGACGGCACAGAGGGTCCGGTGGCGATTCATTCGCCGCAGGATGCGCAGAACATGGGCATCAGTACCGTGTACCAGGAGATCACGCTCTGCCCGAACCTGACGGTGGCTGAGAATATGTTTATCGGCCGTACCAAGGGCACGGTGCAGAATTGGAAGAAAATGAATGCCGATACGGACAGGATATTGCAGTCTCTGGAAGTGCCGGCAAAGGCAACGCAGCAGCTCGGAACCTGTTCCCTGGCGGTGCAGCAGATGATTGCGATTGCACGTGCGGTGGATATGGAATGTAAGGTTCTGATCTTGGATGAGCCGACGTCCTCTCTGGATGAGCAGGAAGTTGAGAAGCTCTTTAAGCTGATGCGGGATCTGCGCGCCAAAGGCGTAGGCATTATCTTTGTAACACATTTCCTGGAGCAGGTTTATGAGGTCTGCGACAGGATCACCGTCATGAGAGACGGTAAACTGGTAGGCGAATATGAGATCGAAAATCTGCCCCGCGTACAGCTCGTGTCCAAGATGCTGGGTAAAGAGGTGGACGATCTTTCGGATATCAAGAGCGAAGTTAAGACATTTGACGCAGGAAAGGATGCGGTTCCCGTACTGGAAGCGGAAGGACTTGTCAGCAATGCGGGTATCAAGCCTTTCGATTTCCATATCAACAAGGGTGAAGTCAACGGTTTCACAGGTCTTCTCGGCTCCGGCCGAAGCGAGTGCGTGCGCGCCATTTTCGGTGCGGACAGGGTGACCGGCGGCAAAGTAAAAATGAAGGGCAAGGATGTAAAGATCGCAAAGCCGCTTGACGCGATGAAGAACGGTATCGCTTATCTGCCTGAAGATCGTAAGGTGGACGGTATCGTAGGCGACCTTTCCGTGCGTGACAATATCATTCTGGCGCAGCAGGTATTAAAGGGCTTCTTCAAACCCTTCTCCAAGGCGGAGGCTAACAAAGTCGCTGATGAGTACATAAAACTTTTGAACATTAAAACGGCATCAAAGGATACGCCGATTAAGTCGCTTTCCGGCGGTAATCAGCAGAAGGTAATCTTGGCGAGATGGCTGTTTACCCATCCCGAATACCTGATCCTCGACGAGCCGACCAGAGGTATCGACGTGGGTACCAAGGTCGATATTCAGAAGCTTGTCTTAAAGCTGGCGTCCGAGGGTATGAGCGTAACCTTTATCTCCTCAGAGCTTGACGAGATGTTAAGAACCTGTTCCCGCCTGATCGTTATGCGTGACCGCAAGGCGGTAGGCGAGCTGACGGGCGACGATCTGAATCAGGGTACGGTTATGAATACGATCGCGGGAGGTGACAAATAAATGGCAAACGGTGAAAATGTAAAAAAATCGAGTTTGGGTTCTTGGAAGAACCTTATTAGAAATCAATGCTTTATTCCGATTGCGGCACTGCTTTTGCTGGCGGTTTTTAACTTGATTGCCGATCCTTCTTTCTTTAAGATCACACTCGGCTATAACAGCGCGGGTGATCCGGTGCTTTCCGGATTTATCATCAATATTATCAACAACGGTTCCGAGCTGGCAATTCTGGCAATCGGCATGACGCTGGTGACGGCGGCTTCCGGCGGACAGGATATCAGTGTGGGCGCGGCGATCGCTATCGCGGGCAGCGTGATTTTGCGGGTACTCTGCGGCGGAAATGCCCGTCCGGAAACCCTGCAGGCTCCTATTATCGTAGCGTTTTTGGTGGCTTGCGTGGTGGCAATGCTTTTTGGCGCATTCAACGGCGTGCTGGTTGCTTACTTTAAGATTCAGCCCATGATCGCGACGCTGATTTTGTATACGGCGGGACGTTCCATCGCGGCGTGGATCAATAATAACGAACTTCCCGTTATCAGCGATCCCAAGTTTGCTTATTTCGGCGGCTTTATTCCGGGGATACCGATTCCGACACCTTGTTTTATCGCGGTCGCATGCATGATCGTGATCGGCATTGTCCTGAAAGTGACGAATCTGCGGCTGTATACGCAGGCGGTCGGTATCAACCAGAGTTCTTCTAAGTTAAACGGTCTGAATCCGGAGTTGATCAAGGTGTTGACTTTCGTGATATTGGGTCTGTGCGTAGCGGTTGCGGGTCTGATCAAAGTAAGCCGTGTATCTTCCATCAACTACTCCGTTATCGCAAAGGATATTGAGATGGATGCGATCCTTGCGGTCGCTCTGGGCGGTAACGCTCTTTCTGGCGGTAAGTTCAGTATGGCGGCTTCCATCATCGGTGCGTTTGTGATCCAGTTCCTGACGACGACGCTTTACAAATTCGGCGTTCCGGCGACGGCGCTTCCCGCTTATAAGGCAGTCGTCGTTATCCTGTTAGTCATCGTCAGCGCGCCTACTGTGAGAGAGTACTTTGACACGATGATGAAAAAGATGAAACTGAAAAAGGAGGTGGCGTAAGATGGCAAAGACAGATAAGAATACGGCGCCTGCGGGAAAGGGGCTCAGTGCAAAATTGATGGGTATGACCGATACCAACCTGCTCCTGACGATTACGGTCATTGTATTTTTCCTGATGTATATAGGCGCAGTAGTATTTCTGCGCGGCGGTTTCTTAAAGCCGCAGACCTTTTTCCTGATCTTAAACAGTAACGCAGCGCTCATTATCCTTGCCTGCGGTATGAGCCTTGTGATGATCACCGGCGGAATCGATATTTCCGTGGGCGGAGTGACCGCTCTGGTGAGTATGTGCTGTGCGGTCTATCTGGATCATAAGGGTGGCAGCGTTTTTGGAGCGGTCCTGATTGCTTTAGCGATTGGTCTTGCCTTCGGTGTTGTTCAGGGAGCGATGGTGGCGTATCTGGATATCCAGCCCTTCATCGTCACGCTGGCAGGTATGTTCTTTGCGAAAGGTATGACTACGGTAGTGAACAGTTCCCCTTTCAATGTGGCGAATGAAGCGTTCGTTGCGCTTAAGACCACGCGTATCAACGTACCGGGACTTGGTTCCGTCAATAAAAAGGGAGTCTATGTGCCCGCGTATGTGGAGATCGGCGTGCTGGTGGCAATCCTGATCGTGATCGTGATGTTTGTGCTGCTGCGTTGGACCAAGCTGGGTCGTAACTTCTATGCGGTCGGCGGTAATAAACAGAGTGCATTGATGCTTGGTATCAATGTAAAGAGGACGAAATTCCTCTCTCATTTGATCTGCGGCCTTCTGGCAGGAATCGGCGGTTTCGTTTATTTCCTGCATGTGGGTTCCGGTTCCCCCTCCAATGCGGCGGGTGCCGAAATGGATGCGATCGCTTCCTCCATTATCGGTGGTACGATGCTGACAGGCGGTGTCGGTAACGTGGCCGGTACCTTCTTTGGCGTACTCTCTCTGAGTACGATCCAGAATATCGTATCCTCCATCGGATTTGATGAAGCATGGTGGACCGGTATTACAAAGGCGGCTATGCTCTGCCTGTTCCTGTTGGTTCAGAGCGTGGTGATGTCTGTAAGAAAAAAGAGAAATTCTGCGAATTAGTTTAGCGTAAGATGAAACAGAAAACCCCCGAACGGATCATTTATATGATTCGGCGGGGGTTTTCCTATTTATTTTTGCTGTTTTAGGCGTTCGTTTTCTGCGCGGAGCAGACGAATCTGTTCTTCCTGCGCGGCAAGAGCCTGTTCATAAGCGATGCGGTCCT
>DETS01000031.1:0-15690 GCA_002361735.1 Lachnospiraceae bacterium UBA3282
CATCATCACATTCTGCACCTTCGCGCCATCCTTGTAATGGGTCGGGTTATCGCCGCGGATCTTTGTATAAATGGGAGCGGCTGAAAACAGAGCTTCCAGATTGTAATCATCCAACAGCTTCATATTTTCTTCAAAATAACTTCTCATGCCGCTGATGCGCGCCACATAACCCGTATATTTATATGCCTGCACATTGAGCTTGCCAAGCTGCGGCATGATCACGTCTCGCATAAAGAAGGAGCGTCCTTCCATGCAGGCGTTGCTGACCAGTTCGATCAGCTTTTCGCGCTCGATCACGAAAATGTTCATGGATGTATTCTGCACACCCTCTGTCTTCGGGTTAATGCTCACCTTGCGAATGCGCCCCTGCTCGATATCAAAGGTATAATAGAAAATCTGGTCGTTTGTCGGATAGTCCAGAAGTTCCTTCGGCAATTCCTGTTCGTTGTATGCGATGGTCAAATCCGCGTTGCTGTCCTCATGTGCCCGAATCATCGCGTTAAAATCAAAGTTGACTACCACGTTGGTGTCCGACATAACGACATACTTTTCTTTCTGAGATTTCAAAAAGCCCAGAAGGCTCGCCAGGGCGCTCGCCCGTCCCACATAGGGACCGCCCACCTGTTTCTCTGCAAAAGGCGGGAAGATATGCAGACCGCCGTTTTTGCGGACCAAATCCCACTCGCGCCCTGATCCCAGATGATCCATCAGCGAATGGTAGTTTTTATTCACGACAACGGAAATATTGTCGATGCCGGAATGAGACATACTGGACAGGATGAAATCAATGATGCGGTAACGGCTGGCAAACGGGATGGATGCCATCAAACGCACACTGACCAATTCCGGAATCAAAGGATCGTAACTGTTGGGGAAAATAATACCGATTACATCTGTGCTTGATTTTAACATACCGTTTCACCACCTTCCACATTTTCTCTGACCATAGCGTTGGGACCGACCACAGCATTCTCGCCGATGACAACATCCGAAGCAATGGTCGCCACACCCTTTTCTGCCTCGGTAGGCATCGCGCCAACCACGGCATTCTCGCCGATCGTCACATTCTCCGCCACGATGCAATGTCTCACCACCGCACCGGACTTGATGGTCGTACCGCCCATGACCACGGCATCCTCCACCACCGCGCCCGGCTCAACCCTGACGCCGCCGAATAAAATGGAATGCTTCACCGTGCCTTTGATGCGGCAGCCATCGGTGATCATGGCGTTTTCCACCACCGCGCCCGCATTGATCTTATGCCCCGTCATACCGGTATTGCGGCTGTAGATCTTCCAGTCTTCATCAAACAGATTGATACCGCTGTGCTCCGGATCGAGGACCTCCATATTCGCCTCCCAGAGGGAAGAAATCGTCCCCACATCCTTCCAGTAGCCGCTGAAGCGATAAGCATACATTTGGCGGTTATCGCGGAGCAGATTGGGAATGATATTGTTGCCGAAATCATTCTCCGAATCAGGATCTGCTTCATCCTCCTCCAGATACTTCTTGAGGATGTCCCAATTAAAGATATAGATACCCATGGACGCCAGATTAGACTTGGGATTCTTCGGCTTCTCCTGAAACTCGGTGATCTTATCGTTTTCATCAGCAACCATCAGTCCGAAGCGGGGCGCTTCCTCCCAGGGCACTTCCATCACGGCAACACTGAATTCCGCGTTCTTTTCCTTATGAAATTCCAGGAAATCGCTGTAATCCTGTTTGCAGATCTGGTCACCGGAAAGAATGATCACATACTTCGGATCGTAACGCTCAATGAACGAGATGTTCTGGTAGATCGCATTCGCCGTGCCCTTATACCAGTCGGAACCGTGCGCCTTCTGATAGGGCGGCAGAACATGTACACCGCCGTAAAGTCGATCAAGATCCCACGGTTGACCGTTTCCGACGTATTCATTCAACTCGAGCGGCTGATACTGCGTGAGGATACCCACGGTATCAATGCCCGAATTGACGCAGTTGGAAAGCGGAAAGTCAATGATACGATACTTGCCGCCAAAAGGAACTGCCGGTTTTGCGATCTTGTCTGTCAACGCGTACAGACGCGAGCCTTGTCCGCCGGCAAGAAGCATTGCTATCATTTCTTTTGCCATAATACGTTTCCCTCCTATTTTTCTTGCTATAGAAATTATATTACAAACGGGAAGATTTTTGTATCATAATTGTAAAATTTATACAAAAAATATAGATTCTGCGTTTGAAATTGTGCATTGTGCACAAGGCTAGTGTATGCAAAAATCCGCATCTTAACAATGTGGATTTTTGAGCGATACAGGAATCACTACTCGCCAAACATTTTACGAACTTCCTCATCTGTCGGTTCCGGCTCCTCACATATATACTTTTCAGCCGTATAATCTCCATATCCGCCACGGTCAAACTGCTCTAAAAATTTGAGTGCTCCCGTAACTCCCAACGCATCTTTCAGTGCGCCAATGCCGCTTTTTTGTAACTCTGCCGTATTTATGATATTAAGCTTTGTCGAAATCATCAATATAACACCTCCGATAACCATTGATTGGGATTCATAATCTTAGTAAATATTTTAATTCTATTCGCGCTGCTTATAAACTTTTTGTCTGTTGTCAGCAAAGCGTCTGCCTTTGCCGCCTCAGCACACGCCAAATGTATGCTGTCTTTATATTTGATAGAGGAACCATGCCGAATTTCTTCTGCCCTGTCTAAAATAGTTTTCGTCACTCTAACTTCTTCTGAACACAGTTCATACATCATTTGAATCACTGATTTTTTATAAGTATCATTCAAATCATTCATTTCCTTTATCAACATTTCACTGCCCACCAACTCCACAGATGCCATTTCCACCAATTCCAAAATAAGCATAACAGAATTTCGTTCATAATAAATCTGCGAGTTACTTCTGTCATCCAATATTCGATTATACAGCAATTGTCCAAATAAATCTTCACCCAAAGTCTCCTTCACGGATAACTGTGTTCCATAATAAGTATACAAAAAAAACTGCATTTTAACAATGCCATTTTTTAAGCAGATAGCGGCTAAAAACCGACCGAAACAAAGCAATAAATACATTGCAGGCGACCGACAGTTCATCTATAAATATAATCAAATACACATAAAAATGCAGCCATGAAAGGGGCAAAACAGTGGAAAGCTTTGGGGGAGCGATTTTAAATGACTTAACGACACACCGAATCGAAAAGGATTTGTCAGATATGACGCAGTACGCGAATGTTTCGAAGATTTTGAAGTTTTGACCGTGCCCGATGACCTAAAATACCTGCGTTTCATTGATTTTCAATCGCTTGGCGAAAAGGCTTCCGCACACGGGTATTACGTGATCGGTCAGTATTTCGACGCTGTTACACAGATAGATCTGCGCGGGACTTAAAAAAGGAGCGGCAAACCCGCTCCTTTCTTTTTATTTGGTATGGGGATTGTACCAGAGGGAAGTAAAGGATGCAAGGAATTTTTCAGTCAAACAACTCCTGCTCTACTTCACACAAAATTTGGACAAGCACCTTAAAATCAAGATACTGTACTCCCTCGACTCCCCGATGTATCTTATCTGCAAGTTTGCTATGATAGTAAATGTTCATTGCCTGCTCTAATGAAATACTTCTTGTTTCAGACAGATATGCAATGATTCTCTCCTCCAAATTTTCCTGATATACTTTTTCCAACGCTTCTCCATCCATCAGCTATACCTCCTCGTAGGATTCAAATTGCAACAGCCTGTCAATCGCTCTTTGATTGATAAACGCTATCTGATCATAGGATGGATAAACCTTAATTTCTTTCAGAGCGCGCTCCATATCCCAGATTCCTGTATGGTACATATCTACCACCCGAAAAACTTTATCATTTGCCACCTTGCCGAATATCAAATCATACTTCTGATAATCCTTCTCTCCATCCCTACATCTGCACACAAAATCAATCCATTCTGTCAAATCTTCATCAAAAGATTTTATCAAAAGTCCATCGTTTTTATCATCCATTCGATAAAGATTCACAATGGCAGAAGCTTTCCCAAAAATACTTGCCTTACGCCTCGCCCATCTTTCGGCTTGCTCTCTGACTGTTGTTACATAAAAACCCATACCAAAATCAAGCGCACGATAAGAATGATGAACATCCGGCCTTTTTACAATCTCTGTCGAGCCATGATAAACAATCACACTACCACCCCTCGCACTTCCAAATATTGTCTGATATCGTCCACAAGATACCCCGCGCCCTGCGTATGCAGAATATCATAATGCGGCACAAGATAGCCATCAATGCAGCCCACACTCTGCAGCTTCCGGTAAACATCGGAAGGCAGCATGTTCCATTTATTTGCACAGGCATGGATCATATATACGACAAATGAAAAAGATTCTTTATTCATGCGTAATCTCCTTCCGAAATAAGCTCTTTCTCAATATTAAGTATACAAAAAAATCCGCATTTTAACAATGCGGATTTTCATGATACCCTTTTTATCACCTTGATTATTTCCTACTCCCCCGACACCTGCGTCCCATCGGCCTTCATATGGTACTTATCCTTATAAATCAGTTGGGAAATCGGCACCAGTTCATACCCTTTATCCTGCAAGCCCGTGATCACCGACTCCAGCGCGTCCGCCGTGTACTTTGCCCCGTTGTGCATGAGGATGATCGCGCCGTTTTGCAGTTTGTCGGAGCCCACCACCCGCTTGACGATATCATCTACGCCGTAATCCTTCCAATCGAGAGAGTCGATCGACCACTGAATCGGATAGTAACCGCACTTATGGGCATTCGTTATAACATGATTGTCATAATCTCCGTAAGGCGGACGGAACAGGCACATCTCATAGCCCGTCAATTCCTGCACCTTAGTATGTACCTTCATCAATTCTTCCTGACACTGTTCGTCGGAAAGCTGCGACATGTTTTTATGATTCTCGCTGTGGTTGCCCAGATCGTGACCGTCCGCCAGGATTGCCCGCACATCCTCGGGATAGGATTCCACCCAGCCCCCCGTCATAAAAAAGGTCACCTTCACGTTGTGCTTCTTAAGTATTTCCAAAATCCTCCGCGTGTCTTCATTCCCCCATGCCGCATCGAAGCTTAAAGCCACCTGTTTCTGATCCGTCTCTACGCAGTAGATGGGAAGCTCTCTGCCTCCCACGGAACTGCTCACCGTGATGGAATCCGGCAAAAAACGCACGATTCCTTGGATCAAAGCCAATGTCGCCAGAAAAAAGGCCGCCGATTTTGCCGCCTGTATGGCGACATTCTTTAGGAACAGTTCCCGCTTATGTTCCTCCTTAGTCTGCGTCCTCTCTGCCGCGCTCACGGAACCGCAGTACTGTCCGCACCCCCTCTGCCGCTGCCGCTCGGCATTCCACGCTTCCACTTCCTCCTGTGGCGGCCAAGCGCCGCTCTTTGCTCGCGCGGCGCGTTCCCGCTGTATCTTGTCTTCCAATTCGCCCAGCGCAAGCTTCAGCTTATCATTCCATTTTACTGTCTCCGCCATAGATTTCTCCCGCTCTTGCTTTCATTCCATATATATGCTGAAATCGGGAAAATACGCCTTTACAGCAGCTTTTTCATCTCGTCCGCCACAAACTGCACCTTTGTACCTACGACAACCTGCACCGCCGTCCCGCCGGGACGCATAACACCCGCCACACCCGCGGATTTGATTTTTTCTTCGTCTATTGTTTCTATATCGTTCACTTCAAGTCGGAGTCTCGTTATGCAGTTGTCAAAGGTCCTGATATTTTCCTTACCGCCGAGTCCCTCCAGAATCACAGCCGCTGCCCGGGCAAAGTCATCGTCCGGGCATGTAGCTTTTCGCCTCATCTCCCCGTCTTCCTCCACCCTGCCCGGCGTCTTTAAGTCAAACTTCACAATGGCAAAACGAAAAACCGCATAAAATGCCGCAAACGCCGCCATGCCAAGCGGCAGGATCATCCATGTATTTGCCGCCCCGGGCATAAACGAAGAAAAGAACAGATCCGCAGCGCCTGCGGAAAAGCTGAATCCCGCGCGAAAACCCACGAAAGATACGATCACCGTAAAAATGCCATAAAGCAGGGCATAAATCAGATACAGTCCCGGCGCAAGAAACATAAAAGCAAACTCAAAGGGTTCCGTTATACCACAGACAAAGGAACAGAGCGCCGCCGATGCCACCAGACCGATCGCTTCCTTTCTCCGCCCCTTCTTCGCCGCATGGACCATCGCCAGTGCCGCTCCGGGAATCCCGAACATCATGCAGGGAAAGAAGCCCGACATATACATTCCCAGACTCCAGGAAACATCCGCCGAGGTATCCCCCGCCCAGAAATGGGAAAGGTCGCCCAGTCCAATGGTGTCAAACCAGAATACATTATTCAGGGCATGATGCAGACCCACAGGAATCAACAGGCGGTTTAAGAATGCGTGAATACCGGCGCCCACTGCTCCCAGCCTCACAATACCGTTTCCGATGCCGATCAGCCCGCCGAACAACACCGGCCAGACAAACAAAAGCACAAACGCTGCCAGAACGGAAAGCAGCCCGGAAACGATCGCCACGCAGCGTTTCCCACTGAAAAAGGCGAGCCATTCCGGAAGGCTGACCGACTTGAAACGATTGAAACACTCCGCACCGATCAACCCGGAGAGGATTCCGATGAACGGATTTTCTATTTTTGAAAAAGCAAGCAGCTTTGCCGTATCCTGTGCAAGGGAAGGCATCAGCGTTGTAACCGTGCCCTCAGCGAGCAGATTCGTTATCATCAGCCAGGAGGCAAGCGCCGCCAATCCCGCCGTGCCGTCATGGTCATCCGCCATACCGACGCCCACACCGATCACAAACAGCCACGCCATATTGTCAATCAGCGCACCGCCTGCCTTTACCAGAAAAAAGCCAAGCAGATGAAGGAATCCCGTACCCGCGATATCGCCGCCCTGCATCGTCGCCGGACACAGCGCGTAACCGATTCCCATTAAAATGCCGCAGATCGGCAGACAGGCCACCGGCAGCATCAGGGACTTCCCCAGTTTCTGCATATAATTCATCATCTATCTTTCCTCCAATTTCCCAAGCACCATCACTACATTCGCAGCTTTTAAAACCTGCCGCTTATCTCCCTTCCCACTAAGGCAGTTCCCGCACCACCCTGCGCAGCCTGAGCACCGCAGAGGGCGGCACACTCAGTTCATCCACACCCAACTCCAAAAAATGCTCCGTGAGTGTCTCATCCGCCGCAAGTTCCCCGCAGATGCCCACCCAGATCCCTGCCGCATGCGCATTTTCTACAGTCATTTCAATCAATCTGAGAACCGCCTCGTGGTGCGCATCACAAATCTTTTCCAATCTGCGGTTCTCCCGATCCGCCGCCAGCGTATACTGCGTCAGATCGTTCGTGCCGATACTGAAAAAATCGACTGCCCGCGCCAGCCTGTCGGAAAGCAATGCTGCTGCGGGCGTCTCGATCATAACGCCGAGTTCCACCTCCCCCGGCACGCACCCCTCCTCCACAAGCGCTTTCCTGACATCCGCCGCAATCTGTCGTATCCGCACGACCTCCTCCATGGACACGATCATCGGAAACATGATAGCCAGTTTCCCGTATGTGGACGCACGGTATAATGCACGCAGCTGCACGGTGAAAATATCTTCTCTGTCCAGACAGATGCGGATGCCGCGATAACCCAACGCCGGATTTTCTTCCTCATCCAGTTGAAAGTAGTCTGCTCTTTTATCCGCACCGATATCCAACGTGCGGATCACCACCTTCCGCCCCTCCATCTTTTTAAGGACCGCTCTGTAAGCCGCAAACTGTTCCTCCTCCGTGGGTGCACTCTCACGCCCAAGGTAGAGAAACTCACTGCGAAACAGCCCGATGCCGCCCGCATCCGCCAAAAGCGCCGCATCCGCATCCGCCACATTTCCGATATTTGCATAGATATTGATCGTTTTCCCGCTCTTTGTCCTGTTTTCCTGTCCTTTGAGCTGTTCCAGGGCAAGGATATCCGCTTCCCATGCCGCCTTTTGGGAAAGGATGCGGGACAAAAGCTCCTCCCCCGGCTCCACGATGAGCCGCCCTGTAAAACCATCCACTACACAGGTCTTTCCCTGCAAAGACTCCGAAAGGGAAAACTCCGTATTCACCAGTGCCGGTATCCCCATGCTCCTTGCGAGGATCGCCGTATGTGAGTTCACCGATCCTTTCACCGTCACAAACGCCAAAATCTTTTCTTTATCCAACTTCAAGGTCTCGCTGGGCGTCAAATCTTCCGCAGCCAAAATCACCGGCTCCTCCGATTGAATTTCCTCATCCGGCAGCTTTAAGAGCGCACGCAGCACGCGCTGCGAAATATCCCGGATATCCGCCGCCCTGCTTTTCATGTACTCATCCTCCATGCCCGCAAACATGGCAGCCACTGCCTCGCCTGCGCAGGAGACGGCATACGCCGCCTGATATCCTTCTGTAAGTTTCGCCAATACCTCCTTCAGATAAATCTCATCCTCCAAAAGCATCCGATGAATCTCAAAGATCTGCGCCTGCTCCTCGCCCATATCGGCAAGCGCCTCCTCATAAAGACGCGCAAGCTCCGCCTTTGCCTCCTCTGCCGCTGCAAAAAAACGCGCCCGCTCCGCTTCCGGGTCGGACGCCTTCTGCGCCGCCGCATGATAATCAGCCCTTTTGTGAAGGTATATCCTGCCGACAGCAATTCCCTGCATCACACTTTTTCCGCAATATGTTTCCATCCTGATCTCATCCTCACCGTCCGGTCAGCCGCCTTATCTGGTAAGGCGGAGTATCTCATCCCCCGCCGCCACTTTCTCCGTGCCGGACATCGTAATTTTAGTAAAGGCATCTGTGTTGCAGATGACAACGGGCGTCGCCAGATCATAGCCCTCCTTCGCAATCGCTTCCAGATCAGCTTCCAGGAGCAGATCGCCCTTCTTCACCTGCTGCCCTTCCTCCACATAAATCGTAAAATATTTTCCGTTCAGCTTCACCGTATCCAGTCCGATATGCAAAAGTACCTCCGCATCCTCTGCCGTTTTGATCGCCGCAGCATGCCCTGTTGGAAAGACCGTAGCCACGATCCCGTCCGCCGGCGCATAAAACTTCCCCTCAGACGGCTCAATGGCAACTCCCTGTCCGAGAATCCCCGCACTGAACGTAGGATCTTTTACCTCTTGCAGGGCTTTCAGCCTTCCGGCGCAAGGTGCGGAAATCTTGATATCGTCATTTCTTCCAAAAATACCTTTCAAAAATCCCATGCGCGTTCCTCTCTCTCCCCACTCACGTTTTTACATTTTACGCGTTTAAGTGCCTTTATCTAACTGCTATTTTAGCAATTGATACTATGCAAGTCAAGTCTTTTGGCATGCGTTTTTTCACATTTTATCCATATAACCCGCGTATTTTTTCATAATTTTTGTGCAAATGCAACATATTTGATTTCCCTGCCTGAAAAGCTCTTTACAAATCGCCCGAAAAGACGAAATAATAAATATAAGAAAGCACATGAACTGTCATTTATAAATCGTTTGAGAGACAAGGAGGTATCTCATATGGGCATCAATTTGACCGGATTAAACTCGGGGATGGCGGACACCTACTCCACTCTGCTCGGCGGCATGAGCGGCGGTGATGACGCCGGCGGGATGGGTTCGCTCCTGGGCGACTACGCCGCCATCAAAAACGGCAGCTACGGCAAGATGTTAAAAAAATACTACAGTAAGCTGGAAAAACAGGAAGCAGAAGAAAGCGGCAAGACCGACCAGAAGACCGCCGGAAAAGTAAAGGACGCTTCTTCCGCATCGGCGGCGAAAGCTCTCTACAAATCTGCTTCGACCCTCGAAAACCTGAATTTTGACGATCGCAGCGAGGAGAACATCGGCAAGATCACGGACGCAGTCTCCGCCTTTGTAAAAGATTACAACAATCTGATGAAAAGCGCGGACAAGAGCAAAAACACCGCCGTACAGAAACAGGCGGAGTCCCTTTACAATGCCTACTACACAAACTATAAGCTCTTTTCCAAGGTTGGCATTACCTTAAACTCCGACAGGACGCTCTCATTTGATCAGGATACCATGAAGACCGCCCTGAAAGACACCGAGCACGGAAAAGGCGCAACGGTAAAGACCCTGTTCGGCGGTATCGGTTCCTTTGCGGATAAAGCAATGAACAAAGCCAGCCAGATTTATCGGACGGCAGGGGATGGCGAATCTGTTACTTCCTCCAAGGCAAAGTATGCGGGCACAAGCTCCTACGCATCGACCACAGGCACTTCTGCCACCAAGAAAGAGGACGAAAACAAAACGGTAACGGACGCAAGTTCTGCCGCGGCGGCAAACGCCCTTTACAAGTCCATCGAAAATCTGGGCGCCACGGATATGTCAAACTCCAACAAGGAAGCGCTCTATAAGGCGTTCAATAACTTTGTCAAGGACTACAACGCTCTGGTCGAAAATACGGCAAAGAGCAAAAACTCCAACGTGGTCAACCAGGCAAACTACTTAACGGGCATCGTTTCCAACAACCGCTCCGCCTTCTCCAAACTGGGGGTCACGATCAATTCCGACAAGACCCTGACTCTGGATGAAAAGAAATTCAAGGACGCGGATATGAGCGCCGTCAAAAATCTCTACAACGGTGCATACTCAATTGCCGAAAAAATGACCGACAAAGTCAACGGCATTTACCGCTATGCAACGCAGGGCGAGACCCTGAACAAAAAGACCTATGATAATGGTGGCGGCGGCGTAGGCGCACCGACCATGGGGTCTATGGTGGATGCGATCCTGTAGTATAAAAGAAAAAGCAAGAGGGTGCCGCAATGCGGCGCCCTCTCTTACATTCTGATTGTCTCGATGATATTCTGCTTCTTTAACGTCCTTGCCGAGATGCGCACGGTTCCCCACATCACCAGAAAAGAAATGCCTATTGTAATGAGCATCGCTGTCCACGGCATATGAAAGGGGATCGGGAACAGCATTTTCACGCAGCGCGCCATCAAAAACACGATTACCATACCGAGCGGCAGCCCGACGACCAGCGCCTTCCCCGCGCAGAGGACGCTTTCCATGGTAAGCATCTTCCGCACCGCTTTCGACGGCATTCCCACACTTTGCAGCACCGCAAACTCTCTTGCCCTTGACTTGATCTGAAAACTGACCGTGCTGATGACATTCAGCACACCGATCAGCCCCAGCAGAAACACAAAGGCATAGAGGAAACAGGCAGCAAGCACAATGGCAATATTCATGATCTTTGCAAAGTCCTGCGCACCAAACACTCTGCTGGTGTAACCCGCTTCGCCGTAATCCAGACCGTTCTGCGGAAAATAACCTTCCAACACGTCCTTGGCATACGCCATAAAGCCGTTCTCATCCGCAGGGTTCGCCATCCAGTTATAGCCGCGCACCGTCATCCCCGTCGAAGGCACCACCAGGCGGACGGGATTGGTATTCGGATACAGTAACGGTTTGGGAATCTCCTCCGGAGTCAGCACACCGTCTATCGAAACCGTATCCTGACTGCCGTCCGCCTTTTCCAGCTGCAGTGTGGCGACTGTCTCCGACAGGGGCGCGATATGCCGCTCGGTTCCGTTATCATTATATTGATAATCGTTTAGCAGAATCGTCCCGCCTTTGGCAACCCTCGCCTGTGCGCACAATTCGTCGTAATGTTTCTCATCGAGAATGATCCTCTCCACTTCCAGAACGGTCCCCGATTGTCCCGCATCGTCACCATCGGCTATCACCCGCCGCATTTCCTCCGTGAGATCCTGTTCGCCAAGCAGAGCGACATAGGTTGTATAATCCTGTCCATCCCCGTAAATATCCGTTTCTTCATATTCCCTGAGCTTCGCCGTGATTTCTTCCGCCGTCTCGGCTGTAATGGGAAAGGCACACTCCTGCTGCCTGCGGCCCGTCTTAGGGTTGACGGTATTCTTAAAATTCGAGGTATAATCCGCAATCACGGAATATCCGTAATCCATCGTGATAAAATCCTGTATGCCGCCCGCAATCTCCTGTAATCCGCTCAACACAATAAACAGCATGATGCTGATGGAAAATGCCGTGACCGCCGAATGCATACGTTTCCGATAAGACGACACGTTTTTGCGTGCCAGCTGATATTCAATCTTCCCCGTTGCGTCAATCGTGATCCTGGTACGCTTATATCCCGAGGTATCCGTCTCGCCGCCGTTTCGCAGACAGTCTAACGCCGAAATGCGCATCGCCTTCCTTGCGGGAAGCATGGCGGCAAACAGAACCGTCCCCAGAGAGATCAACGCGGAAATAAGCAGAGCTGCCGGCGAAAAGACAAAGGAAAGCGCAAAATTGACCTGCCTCATCATGGAACGCACCAGCACATTCAATTCTTCCATATAAAGATTCACAACTGCGATGCCGAGAAAACTAAACAAATATCCAAGTAAAATCCCCAGGGGAATCGCAGCCGTGCAAAGCAGCACACACTCATACATGATTGTCTGATAAATCTGCTTTTTGGTGGCGCCCACACATTTTAGGGTGCCAAACTGTGAAATCCGTTCATTGGCGCTCATGCGGAACGCATTGGAAATCACGATCACGGACATGGCAACGATCAGCGCCGCCAAAAACAATGCCGGGACAAGCAGTATCATCATATAGGCGCCGCCATACAAACCGTAATCTTCGCCGAGGAAATTCACAAGCATCGTCCTGCCGCTTGCCACAAGATTCACGACCGCGGTCAGCAGCGCGGCGGAAAGCACGATTGCCCCGCCCGTGATAACGGTCCTGCCTTTCTTTCTTCCCAACTGTTTTAAGGCAAATGAGCATAAGATATTCATACGCGCATCACCTCATCTCTGATGATTTTTCCGTCGCTGATGGTCAGGATCCTGTCCGCCTGCAAAGCGATGTTCTCGTCATGCGTAATCAGAATCAGCGTCTGATTTTCCTTGCGATTGGCTGCCGTCAAAAGCTCCATGATCTCCCTGCCTGCCTTGCTGTCCAGATTTCCCGTGGGCTCGTCGGCCAACAGAAATGCCGGGTCATTGATGAGCGCCCTGCCCACGGACACTCTCTGCTGCTGCCCGCCGGAAAGTTCTCCCGGAAGATGGTCTCTGCGATGTGACAGTCCTGTCATTTCTATGATCTTTTCCAGCTTCTGCGCATCGGGCTTTCGGTTATCCAACAGACAGGGCAGCATGATATTCTCATCCACCGTCAGATTGGGAATCAGGTTATAGAACTGGTAGACAATGCCGATATTCCTGCGCCGAAAGATTGCCAGCGCGCTCTCGCTCATTTCAAAGATGGGCTCGCCATCGACAATCACACTTCCAGACGTAGGCAAGTCAATCCCGCCCATCAGATTCATGAGCGTAGATTTTCCGGAACCCGACGCCCCCACAATGGCGACAAACTCGCCTTTTTTAACTTGAAAACTGACATGATCCAAAGCCGTCACCCGATTATCGCCGCTGCCGTAGATCTTTGTCAGCTCCTTTACTTCCAAAACTTCCATATGCCACCTCTTTCCGGAACGTTTACAGCTCCTTTTCTTATTTCACATCATAAATAAGAAAAGTGACTCTCAGGTGACTATTTGTAAAATTTCAAAAAAAATGTCGCACCGACCCCATTTCCGCCGGGCGTCACCTCAATATCCCCGTTTTGCGCGCGCATGATCGAAAGGGCAAGCGGCAGTCCGATCCCGTAACCGCCTTCTTTCCGGGAGCTTTCAAATTTGCGGAACAAACCGGAAAGCTGCTCCTTTTTCAGACCCTCACCCGCGTCCGTGACGGATATCCAGTCATAGAGCGGATTTTCGCCGCAGTCTATCAGGATCTCACTGTTTTCAGGAGAACATTCCGAAGCGTTTTTCAACAGGTTGATGAGCGCTTCCGCCGTCCATTTTCGGTCGCAGGACAGGGTCAGATCATTTGTCAGGCGCACCGTCTGGTTTCTGATATCCAGAATGATCTCCACGGATTTCATCGCCCCGCTAAGCAGATCGCTGACTGCTGCTTCCTCCTTCTTAAAATTTGTGACGGAAGAATCCAGCTTCGCCATCTTTAAAAGGGCGGTGACCAGCCACTCCATATGACGCACTTCCTTTTTGATATGGAGCAGAAACTCCTGCTGTTTCTGTTCGGACGCGTCCGTCATTAACTCCGTCATCAGCAGCACCGATGAGATCGGCGTTTTTAACTGATGGGAAATATCCGATAAATATTCTGCCAAATGCTCATTTTCTTTGGCAAGGACATTTTTCCGTTCCTGCTCGGCATGCGCCAGAATATAGATATCATTTTTCAGGATGCTGAGCGCGCCTTCCTTATGATCGCGCGGGTCAAACGGCTGCCCGTCGAGCGCCAGGCGGATTCCCTCAGAAAGTGACTGCAGTTCTTTTTTACTGATCCACACGATAACCGATCCCCCTGACTGTCGTAATGTTGACCGCATCCCCTAATTTCTCCCGCAGACGTCTGACGTATACGGTCAAGGTGTTGTCCTCGACAAAATTGCCGCTGATATCCCAGATACGCTCCAAAATCTGCTCCCTTTTTAAGAGAATGGACTGATTCTGCGCAAACATCAGCAGCAGTCGATATTCCAGAGCCGTCAAATCGACCTCTCTACCATTGACATATACTTTACCGGCTTCCACGTCAATGACCGCCTCCCCGATGCGGATTCGTCCGCCGCTTCCCGCATCTTCATGCAGCGCCTTTTTGATCCGTGCCATCAATTCCCGCATACGGAACGGTTTCGTCACATAATCGGCGGCGCCGTCGTCAAGCGACCTCACGATCTCGTCCTCATCATCCACGACGGTCAGATAAATGATCGGCGTCTGTCCGGGTTCTAACGCCGCTGCAATCTCTCTGCCTGTACCGTCGGGAAGCTGCATGTCAAGCAGCGCGAGACCAAACTTGCGCACAGCCGTTTCCGCAAGTGCAGCCGCCACGGTTTTACAAGCCGTCACGCGGTATCCTTCTTTTTCCAAAGCATAGGTAAGCCCTGTGGACAAAGACGTGTCGTCTTCGACCAGCAAAATATCTGCCATAAAACCTCCTCGTGCGGAGAATGCCGCTTTTTAGGCATTCTCCTGAGTGAAATATAGAAATTCTTAGCTCAGTAGCCTCTGCCGCTGAGCTTTAGAATTTCTTTTCACTCTATCATAGCAAAAGACGGCATAGCCCGCAAGCTACACCGTCTCCGAAAACATTTTAATTTAATCCTGTTTCAGTCTTACGCGAAGGGATTCTCCGTCGGGTAAGGCAGGCTCTTAGGCTGGTTGTAGCCGATCTCGCTCACATCCACGCCAATGTACTTAAATACCTCGAACAGCGCCTTGCCGAAGTGTCCGAATGCAACCGCGCCGTGGTGCGGGTAATTCTTCTCGATCAGCACGTGGCGATAAAATCTGCCCATCTCAGGGATCGCGAATACGCCGATACCGCCGAAGGATCTGGTCGCCACGGGAAGCACCTCTCCCTCTGCCACATATGCGCGCAGGATGTTGTCAGCCGTGCTCTGCAGACGATAGAAGGTGATGTTGCCGGGAACGATATCGCCCTCGAGCGTACCCTGCGTTACTTCCTCAGGCAGGGATCTTGCCATGATCATCTGGTACTCCATGCTGCACTTACTAAGCTTCTTGGAGCAGGTATTGCCGCAGTGGAAGCCCATGAAGGT